>JAHCAY010000001.1:1802960-2103453 GCA_019634575.1 Candidatus Didemnitutus sp. | reverse complement strand
TCCGACAGGCACGTTCGTGCTGGGCATCAACTACGCGGGCGGCGTGGACGAGGCGCGCATCTCCACGTTCACCTCGGGCACGTTCAACACCTCGATGTTGAACTACGCTTCGGTCAGCGCCGTGCCTGAGCCGTCGACTTATGCGGCACTCGCGGGTGTCGCGGCGCTCGGCCTGGTCGCGTGGCGACGCCGGCAGGCCCGAGCCTGACGCGCGGCAAAGCAGCGGTTGAGATTCGAGCGGCGCCCAGCGGCGCCGCTTTTGCTTTCATCCCTTCAATGCCGCGAGCGTCGCGGCATGCAGCTCCGGCGTCGCGGCGGCGATCGTCGAGGTCGCGGGGTAAGCCGCGCCGCCTTGCCAATCGGTGATGACGCCACCGGCGCCGCGGATGACGGGCACGAGCGCGGCGATGTCCCAGGGATTCATGATCGGATCGACGACCACGTCGGCCCAGCCGGTCGCGAGCAACAGATAGCCGTAGGCGTCGCCCCAGGTGCGCGCGAGTTTCACGGCGCGCGAGAGGCGGTCGAAGGCCGGGCCGTTTTGGTGGACGGACGGGTTCACCCAATCGCAGGTGAGCAGGGTCGAGTCCGCGAGCGTGCGCGTCGCACGGCAGCGCACGGGCGAGCCGTTTAGCGTGGTGCTCGTGCCGTCGCCGACGACGAGTTGACGCAGGATCGGCTGGTGAATGCAGCCGAGCACGGGTTGGCCGTGGTGCAGCAAGGCGATGAGCGTGCCGAACAGCGGGACGCCGGTGACAAAGGACTTCGTGCCGTCGACCGGATCGAGCACCCAGACGAACTCGGCATCGACGTTTTCCGGGCCGAACTCTTCACCGAGAATCCCGTGCGCCGGGAAGCGCGCCTTGATCATCCGGCGGAGCAATTCCTCTGCGCCGCGGTCGGCGGCGGTGACCGGCGTGAGGTCGCCCTTCAACTCGACCGCGATGTCATGCCGGCCGAAGAGCGGGCGGATGAAGTCGCCGCTGGCGCGGGCGAGTTCGAGGAGGAAAGCGCGTTCGGCGGCGAGGTGCATCGGGGAAGATTGGCCCACGGAATACACGGAACACACGGAAAAATCGGCGCCAATCTACGTCACGAGCACGGAGCGATTGCCCGCGAAACACACGAATAGACGCGAAAATTTCGTGTGTTTCATGGGCGCTCCGGTTCGAGAGGAGAAGCGAAGGGACTGAGGCGAGCCTTCACGAAAAAAGTCTGGGGTTTGGCTCCTTCCGTGTATTCCGTGTGTTCCGTGGGCACATGGTCGGACACGCCGATTCACTTCATCGACTTCGAGGGCAACCGCACGTCGGGCATCCTCGAATTCGGCGTGGTCACGCTGCGCGGCGGCACGATTGCCGAGACCCGCATGCGGAGTTGCGCGGCGACGGGGCGCGTCGCGCCGGAGGACACCGCGGTGCACGGGCTGCGCGCCGAAAGCGTGCAGGGCGAGCTGCCGTTCGTGCATGAGTGGGAGTTTTTCGCGGCGTTGCGCGAGAGCGGGCCCCTGGCGGCGCACTTTGCCACGGCGGAGAACTCGCTCCTGAAATCGGTCTGGCCGTATCCGCGCACCGCGCCGGATTTCGCGCGCCCGGGGCGCGACGCGCACGAATGGGGGCCGTGGATCGACACGGGACGGCTGTATCCGCAGGCGTTCCCGCAGTTCGGCGAGGCGAAGCTCGAGCGGCTCGTCGCGGCCGCGGGGTTGCAGGCCGAGCTCGACCTGCTGGCGGCGGCGCATTGTCCGCCGCACCGCCGCCGGTATCACGCCGCGCTTTACGATGCGCTGGCGGGGGCGGTGCTGCTGCGGGATTTGTTGCGTCGGCCGGAGTTCGCGCGCGCGACGATTCCGTGGTTGCTGCAGACCAGCACGCTCGATTCCGAGCGTCGCGGCGCGATGCAACAGGGCGACCTATTTTGAGGCGACGCGGCGACGCTCGGCGCACGCGTATGCGGCTTCGAGCGTGGCAGAGAGCTCGGGCCAGCTCAGCCGGGTTTCGGCGAGATGGCGCGCGTGCCGGCCGAGCGCGGCGCGGCGCAGGGGATCGCAGGCGAGCGTTGTGAGCGCTGCGGCGACGGCGGAGGGCGTATCGTCGGCGAGCAGGCCGATAGGCTCCTCGCGCAGGAGCGTTTCCATTTCACCGAACGGCTGCGTCACGATCGGGCGGCCGGTGGAGAGATAGTCGTTGATGCGACCGGGCCAGCGACCGCGGTTCGCAGGGCGATCGGTGAACGGGAGCAGGAAAACGTCGGCGCAGGTCAATGCGCAGGTGTAGGCGTCGGTTGCGACGAAACCGAGCGCGTGGACGCGGTCTGCGTGCGGCGTTCGTGCCAGCAGCGCGCGGGCGTCGGTGGGAAGATTGCCCGTGAGGAGCAGATGCGCCTGCGGCAGAGCTGCGGCGGCTTGGGCGAAGGCCGCGAGCACGAGCGAGAAGCCGATCGTCACATCCGCGGCATTGAACCCGACGACGAACGCGTCGGCCGGAAGACCGAACTCGGCGCGGTGCGTCGCTGGCGGAACGACGGGGATGCGTTGCGGCGCGCAACCGTTGGGCAGCCAAAAAATGGAGTCGCGCGGCACGCCGAGGCCGACGGCGCGTTCGGCGAGTCCGCGCGCGATGACGGTGGTGGCGTCGGCGTGGCGACGGTAGCGCTCCTCGTAGTGGGTTTCGAGACGCTCGAACGCGAAGCGATACCACGCGGGACGGTTTTCCTCGATGAGTCCGCCGCGGCCCCACCAATCGGCCCAATCGATCACGAGCGGGCTCGGCGCGCGGCGGAGGTGCGCGAGCGTCGGATGGATGACGGCGGGCCGCGTGTCGAGGCAGTGGATGAGGTCGAAGTGCTGGCGGCGCAGCCAGGTGTGGCGGTGCCAGGCGCTCCACAGATCCCAGCCGGAGCGCTGGCGGCCGCGGAGCAGGTCGGGCACTTCGACGAAGCGCACGCCGTCGTGCGCGGACTCGCGACGGCGCCAGCGAGCGGTGTCGGCGGTGCAAAGGATCGTCACTTCGCTTCCCGCTGCCGCCAGCGCCTGTGCGATGCCCTCGGTGCGCCACGGGTAGCGCACCTTGAAGGTGCGATGATGGCTGTGGAGGAGGACGCGCCGGGGCATGTTGCGACAATGGGAGCCGCGTCGTGTGTGGCAACCTGCACGTGAGCGCCGCAGACCGGCGCCGGTGGGAAGCCGGGCTCTAGTGCGCCGGCGCGGCTTGGGCGGCTTCGGCGGCGGGGCGGGAGCGGAGCATGCCGACAAAGGCGGCGGCGGCGACGAGCAGCAGCAGTGCGAAGCACAGCGGCGCGCCGTGGACGTCGACGAGGGCGGTCATGAGCAGGATGAGCACGGTGCGGAGCGAGCGCTCGGCGACGAGGAAGAAAACGTGGATGCGGCCCATGAGGGCATTGGGCACGGCTTCGAGCACGATGACGTTGCGGGCGACGCGCACGCCGGCGTTGCCGAGGCCGAGGAAAACCATCGCGGCGTAAAAGGGCAGCGTGCGCGGCCAGACGGCGAGGAGAGCCAGGCCGACGAGGAAAACGGCGGCGAGGGCGACGGTGGTGCGCGCGTGGTTGAAGCGGGCGGTGAGGAAGGGCACGCACACGCCGGCGGCGATGGCGCCGAGGGCGAAGATCATTTCGCCGCGGCCGTAGACGCCGGGTGTCTCGTGGAGCGTCGAGGCGACGTAGATCGGAAACAGGTAGTTGCTCACCATGATGCCGAGGAACGGCACGAAGGAGCAGAGCAGGAAGGCCGAGAGCGCGGGGCGTTCGCGCAGCCACGACCATGCCTCGCCGACGGCGCGCCAGGCGTTCGGGGCGGGTGAGTTTTTCGTTTCGGCGGTTTGGTGCGTGGCTTCGTAGGGGATCGTGGATTGGAGCACGAAGCTCACGAGGTAGGTCGACGCGTCGAGCAGGAGGATGGTGGTCAGGCTGACGTGATCGATGAGCAGCGAGGCGAGGCCGCCGGCGAGCATGGAGGCGGTCTGGCCCTGGATTTCCATCACGCTGGTGAGCGACTGGTAGTGGGCGCGGCCGAAGATCTGTTGGATGAACGCGAATTTCGCCGGGAAATGCAGCGTGTAGTAGAACATGCCGCAGAAGTAGACGGTGACGAGTTGCCACGTGGCGAACTCGCCGCGGATGAAGCCCGTGAGCGCCATGGCGAGCGTGGCGGTGGCGCCGAAGATCTCGCTCAACAGCAGCATCGTCTTGCGCGAGTGGCGGTCGACCCACGCGCCGTAGTAGGGGGCGAAGGCGAAGATCGCGAGCGTGGTGAGCGCGGTGGCCCAGCCGTAGATTTGCGAGCCGCCGGGGCGGTTCACGAGCAGCCACGGCACAGCGATGATCGTGACGCCGGAGCCGATCGAGGAAGTGACGTTGGCCGCGATGAGGCGCTGGGCGCGTGGGTCGCGCAGGAGGGCGTTCATTGCCGGACTAGGAGTTGGTCACCACGAAAGACACGAAGCGCACGAAAAGAAGATGGGGAGAAACCACGAATGGACACGAATGAACACGAATTTCCGAACGGTTTGCGCCCAGCGCGGGTGAGGCATGGGGGCGGAGGATCGTCGCGGTGGGCGGCGGCTTGTTGTTTTTCCGTGGAGAGTGGTTTCTCCAGGCGGGAAGCCTGCGCTACTCACAAACCGTGCTGGTCGACGAGGTAGATGAGGGCGGCCATGGCGGCGGTGCCGAGTTCGAGTTCGCGCTTGTTCACCTTGTCGATGGTGTCCTCGCGGGTGTGGTGGATGTCGAAGTAGCGCTGCGCCTCGGGGATGAGGCCGGCGACGGTGTTGCCCTTGGCCATGAGCGGGCCGACGTCGGCGCCGCCGCGGCCGGCCTGGAAGATGAAGACGCCGTAGGGTTCGAAGAGGGGCTTGAAGCGCGCGGCTTTGAGGTGGGCGTCGCCGGCGGCGTTGCCGATGTTGAAGCCGCGGGCGGAGAAGCCGCCGCCGTCGGTCTCGAGGGCGAGGAGGTGAACTTCCTTTTTCTCGCCCGCGATCTCGGCGTATTTGATGGCGCCGCGGAGGCTGTTTTCTTCGCCGGCGAAGAGGACGGCGCGGATGGTGTGCTTGGGCGTGTAGCCGATGGTCTTGAGGATGCGGAGGACGTCGATGGATTGGACGATGCCGGCGCCGTCGTCGTGCGCGCCGGGGGCGATGTCCCAGCTGTCGAGGTGGCCGCCGACGAGGATGATCTTCTCGGGCGACTCGGAGCCGCGGATTTCGCCGATGACGTTGGCGGCGGGCCAGTCGTCGTGCCACGAGGAGTTGATCTGCATGGCGACTTGGAGCGTGGAGTCGGCTTTGAGTGCGGTGCTGAGTTCGTTGGCGGCGACGGTGCTGAGGGCGGCGGCGGGAATGCGAGGGACGTCGGGCAGGTAGGTGGTGTTGCCGGTGTGCGGGACGTCGTCGAGGCGATGGGTGAGCGAGCGGACGAGGACGCCGACGGCACCGTGCTTGGCGGCTTCGGCGGGGCCTTGGTTGCGCTGGCGACCGGATTCGCCGTAGGCTTGACCGGGGTTGACGTAGCGCGGGTTCATCGCGCCGTTGAAGAAAACGATTTTGCCCTTCACGTCGGCGGTCGCGAGTTCGTCGAGCGAGTGGAGTTCGACGACCGGTGCGGTGAGGCCGCCGGCGGGAGTCGGCACGGAGCCGCCGAGGGCGACGGCGGAGAGGGCGGCGGATTGGCCGTTGGCGCGAACGACGCGGACGGACTCGGCGGCACCGCGTTCCCAGTGCGGCACCATGGTCGGTTGGAGTTCGGTGCGGTCGCAGCCGATTTTTTTGAGGACTTCTTCACCCCATTGCTCGGCGCCGTGGTAGGCGGGCGAACCGGCGAGGCGGCCGGGGAAGCGCGTGGTGAGTTCGCGGAGGTTTTCGTAGGCGGGGCTGTCGACGAGCGCGGCGTCGTAGATGCGGCGGAGCATCTGGGCGTCGGGGTCGACCGGGGCCGCGGTGGTCGCGGCGGGTTTTTCCTGGGCGCAAAGCGCGGTGGCGAGCGCGGCGGCGGCGAACAGCGGGAGTAGGCGCATCGGGGCAGATTTGCGCGGACGCGCGGGCGTGCAAGCGGGGAGTGCGGCGCGGAGCGGGACAGTGGGGCGCGCCGGCGGGCAGCGCAGCGTGGAAAAGCGGAACGGCGGCGTTGGCGACCCGCGCCCGGAGGTCGCGGGCTACCTTGGCGGCGGAGGCGTGGTCACATCCAGCGCTTTTTCTTGAGGTAGGCCCACATCAGCAGGGTGGAGACGATCGTCAGTCCCGCTGCCCAGACGTAGCCGTGGGGCGATTTGAGCTCGGGCATGTGCTCGAAGTTCATGCCATACCAGCCGCCAACGAGGACGGCGGGGAGGGTGATGGCCGTGAGCGCGGTGAGGAACTTGATGCCTTCGTTGGCCTCGAACTGGGCTTTGTTGAGGTAGATGTCGAAGGCCATCATCAGGCGCTCGTGGTAGCTGTTGGCGGCGTCTTCGAAGCGTGCGAGGTTGTCGCGCAGGTCGCGGAAGTAGGGCAGCAGCGTGTTGCGGATCATCTTGGTGTCGCCGCGGGCGAGACGTTCGATGACGTCGCGTTGCGGGCGGACGATCTGGCGGAGTTTCGCGAAGTCCTTCCGCGCGTGGAGCATCTCCTGCATGAACGACTCGGACGTGTCCTTGTGCAGCATGATCTCCTCGATCTCGTCGAGTTCGTTGCGCAACTCGTCGAGGACGGGCGCGAAGTTGTCGATCATGAGGTCGAGGCAGCTGTGCGCGAGGCGGTCGGGGCCGCGCGGGGCGAGCGCGGTGTTTTTCGCGGCGCGCTCGCGCAGCATCGTGATGGAGCGCAGCGGCTGGCGGTGAAAGGTCACGAGGTAGTCCTTGCCGAGGAACATATCGAGTTCGGTGGTGGCGAACTTGTCCTTGCGGTTGAAGTCGACCGCGTGCGTGACCATGAATAGGTAGTCCTCGTAGTCCTCGATCTTCGGCAGGTCGCTCGGCGCGACGCAGTCCTCGATGGCGAGCGGGTGGAACTGGAAGACGCCTTCGAGGATGGCTTTGATCTCGTCTTCGGTCGGGTTGTCGAGGTCGACCCAGAGGATGAGGCCTTTGTCGGCGCGGACGAGGCGGAGCGCCTCGAGTTCGAGGTCGCGGCCGACCAGTTTGCCGTCGCTGAAGATGAACGAGTGAATCATGCGCTCGCCCGCATCGTGCGCGGCGGGCCCGGAGTGGCAAGCCCCGGGGCGCGCGATGCGCGCGCCAGTTGAAGTTGGAAGTTGAAGTTCAAGAGCGGGCGGAGGCGGAGTGGCAGGCGCGCCGGGAGGGCGGCGGAGTCGTCGTGCCGGGAGCGACGTTGGTCGCGGATATTGCCCGTTGGACAAATCGAGGTTGAGGCGGACGCGCGGGAGGGTTTGTTGGTCGACTCATGCGAATTCGTTTCCCCTGGCTGATCGTTCCCTCGTTTCTTCTCACGGTTGCGGCGTTGGTGCGCGCCGATGACGGCATGTGGCTGCTCAACGCGCCCCCGGCGGAGCAACTGAAGCAGCGCTACGGCTTCGAGCCCACGCCGGCGTGGCTGGAGCACGTGCAGCGCTCGGCGGTGCGTTTCAACAACGGCGGCTCGGGTTCCTTCGCTTCGGCGGACGGCCTGATCATCACGAACCACCACGTGGGCTTCGATGCGATCTTCAAGCTGAGCACGAAGGAGCATGATCTCCTCAAGGAAGGCTTCTACGCCAAGACGCGCGCCGACGAGCGCAAGTGCGTCGATCTCGAGCTCAACGTCCTCCAGTCGATCGAGGACGTCACCGCGAAGGTGAACGCGGGCGTGCGCCCGGGGATGTCGGCTGAGGAAGTGCTCGCCGCGCGCAACGCCGCGCGCGCCGCGATCGAGAAGGAGTCGTTCGAGAAGACCGGCCTGCGTAGCGACATCGTCACGCTCTTCCAAGGCGCGCAATACCACCTCTACCGTTACAAGGTCTACACGGACGTCCGCCTCGTCTTCGCGCCCGAGGAGCAGGCGGCGTTCTTCGGCGGCGACCCGGATAACTTCGAGTATCCCCGCTTCAACCTCGATATCTCGATCTTCCGCGCCTACGAAAATGGCCAGCCGGCCAAGGTGGAGCACTTCCTCAAATGGAATCCCGCCGGCACGAAGGAGGGCGATCTGGTGTTCCTCGCCGGCCATCCCGGCACGACGCAGCGCCTCATCACCATGGCGGAGCTCGAATACGCCCGCGACGTCCAGCTGCCCGGCGTGCTCCGCTGGATGAAGAGCCGCGAGGTGCTGCTCAACGCCTACGCCAAACGCGGTCAGGAAAACGCCCGCGAGGTGCAGGACGAGATCCGCACCATCGAGAACAGCCGCAAGGTCTACGACGGCCGCATCGGCGGCCTGCTCGATCCGCAACTCGTCGCCGCCAAGCAGGTCGAGGAGGAGGCGCTGAGGAAATTCGCCCAGGACAAGCCCGAGCTCGGCGCTGGCGACGCGTGGGAGAAGATCGCCGAAGCCCAGCGCACCATCGCCGCCAACATCACGCGCTACAACTACACCGAGTTCTACTATTTCAACTCGAGCCTCTACAAGATCGCGCGCGACCTCGTCCGCTCCGCCACCGAGCGCACCAAGCCGAACGGCGACCGCCTCCCCGAGTATCGCGACTCCGCCAAGACGACCTTCGAGCTCGCGCTCTTCTCCGCCAAGCCGATCCACCCCGAAGTCGAGCAGGTGAAGATTGAGCATTACCTCACGCTCATGGCGATGGAGCTCGGCGCCAACGACCCCGCCGTGCAAGCCGCCCTCGGCGGCAAATCGCCCGCGGTGCGCGCCGCCGAGCTCGTGCACGGCACGCAGGTGCTCGACCTCGCCGCGCGCAAGGCGCTCTACGCACAATCGCCTGCTGAACTCGCGAAGTCCGGCGACGCGATGGTGCAGCTCGTGCTCGCGATGGAGCCGTTCGCTCGCGGCGTGCGCAAGACGATCGACGCGCAGAACGAGGCCAAGCAGCAGGCGCACGCGCGCATCGCCAAGGTCCGTTACGCCAAGGACGGCGACAAGGTCTCGCCCGACGCCACATTCACGCTGCGCCTTTCCTACGGCGCGGTGAAAGGCATCGACGCCGGCGGCGCGAAGGTCGCGCCCTACACGACGCTCGGCGGGATGTTCGAACGCGCGGCCGATCGCGGCAACGTGCCCCCCTACGATCTGCCCCCGAGCTGGGTGGCGGCGAAGGACAAGCTCGATGCCGCGGTGCCGTTCAACTTCATCGCGACGTGCTACAGCATCGGCGGCAATTCCGGCAGCCCGACGATCAACCGCGCGGGCGAGTTCATCGGCATCATCTTCGACGGCAACATCGACACGCTCGTCTGGAACTACGCCTTCAGCGACACGCGCGCCCGCTCGGTGAGCGTGGACGTGCGCGGCATCCTCGAGGCGATGCGCAAAGTCTACGGCGCCGACGCGCTCGCGCGCGAACTGCTCGGCGGAAAATGACCCCGCTCATTCTCCGAAGGAATCCTTGATTTGCACGGCGCGGCTCAGTCCGCGCCGTTTTGTTTTGTCCGCCGCGCGCGCCGTTCTGCTTCCGGGCGCCTTCGCACTTGCCACTCGGAATCGCCGGCCGATACAGCTCAGGGGCGGATGTTTCCGCATCACGGGCCAGCCAGCAGAAATGAAATACTCCAAAATGATCCTGTTTGCAGTCGCCGCCGCGGTGGCGCTGCTCGAAGTGGGCTGTGCCTCGGTGAATCGGCAAGCCACCAATGCCTACGCCGAACCCAAGGCGGACCAGGGCGTCGTCTATTTCTTCCGACCGAAGAAATTCATGGGCGCCGCGGTTTCCTACGATGTGCGTGATCGGGCGAACAACACCGTGATCGGTGCCATCGCGAACGGCACGTATTTCTTCCACTACGCGACGCCGGGCCAACACGTCTACGCGGCCGCGACTGAAACCGACACGCTACAGAACGTCGAGGTCGAGGCGGGCAAGACCTATTACATCGAGTGCGGGGTGCAGATGGGCGTGCTGGCTGGCCGGCCGTCGATGAAGGTCGTTCCGGAGGCTGACGCGAAGCCGGTGTTATTGACGCTCCAATACGCCACCAAGTGATCGCGGTTTTGATTGCGCGAGGCGCGGCTCCTGAGCCGCGCCTTTTTTGCGTGAGTCTGCCGGTTAATTGCCTCGCGGGGTAAATGTCCTTGCGGGATGGCGGGTGCGACGGGTTGCGTTGTCATGCGAGTATTCGCCTCACGGGCCAGTCTACCTCCATGAAGTTCCCCAGAACCCTACTCCTCGGGGCTGCCGCAGTGGCATCCCTGTTCCAGATCGGCTGCGCTACGATCACGCGCGGCACGACGGAACAATTCAAAGTCGAGTCCAGTCCGTCGGCCGCCTCGGTGCGGCTCGATACCGGTGAAACCGGCCTCACGCCGGTGACGTTCACGGTGCCGCGGAAACGCGACCTCATCGTGACCGTGTCGAAGGAGGGCTACGAAACCGTCACGCGCACAATCGGCACGAAGATTGCCGGCAAGGGTGCCGCTGGTCTCGCAGGAAATGCATTGATCGGCGGCGTCATCGGCATCGGCGTGGACGCCGTTTCGGGCGCGTCGTTGAATCACGAACCCAATCCACTGATCGTGAATCTCCAGCCTGTGACCAAACCGGCGGTGGCGGAAGCGCCGCAGCCCGCCGCGCCGGCCGCTCCCACCGAGGCAGCTGCGCCGGTCACCCCAGCGACGGCATCAGCACCGGTCGCCGCACCTGCTCCGACGTCTGCGACCGAGGAGAAAGCGGCTCCGACCTCAGCGCCGGCCGCCGTGCCGAGCGACCCAGGCAAGTAGGCTCGACGCTGCGTGTTTTTTCTAGGCGCGGCTCCGGCCGCGCCTTTTTATTTCTCTGGACCGAGGATCTTGTTTTCCAGGTCCTGCACCGTGGCGATGAACGCCTCGGGGGTCGGCGCGGCCATCAGGGCGTCGCGTGAGGCGGCGTCCTTGATCAGGCGGCAGAGTGCGCCGACGAGGATGAGATAGTCGGTGGGATTATTCTTCGGCGTGCCGAGCACGAACATCAGCTTCACCGTCTGGTTGCTGTTCTCGAAGAGCACGCCGTCGGTGCTGCGGCCGACGGCGAGGACGATCTTCTTCACGTGCTCGGTGCGCGCGTGCGGAAGCGCGATCTCGTTGCCGAGGCAGGTGGTGTCGAGGCGCTCGCGCGCGAGCAGCTCGTTGTAGAAGCCTTGGAAATTGGCGACGTCGGGGTGCGCCTCGAGGAGTTTGGCGACCTCGTTGATGGCGTTCGTGCGCTTGGTGCTTTGCAGGGCGAGCGTGATGCGCGCGGGGTCGAGGAGCTTGGACAGACGGGTCGCCATGAGCGTCGGGAAACCCAACAGACTCGCGTGGGCGCGCCTTGGCAAGGCGAGAGTGCGCGCGTTGCGCGCGGGGCGGGATTTTCCGACATTGCGGCGGAGCGCACGCCGCGCAGAACGAGGCGCATGCGCGAACTGACTTGGCCCGGCGTGCGGGTGCCGGCGGTGGCGATGGCGCAGGGTCTCGCTCGGATGATGACGGCGTCGAACGCGCAGGCCGGCCGGACTGGCGATCGTGCGGTGGGGCGGGACCGGCCGGGCGGACTCGGAAGTTTCCGACCGCCGATCCTCGAGGCGGCGATCCGCGTGAAGATTGAGCCGATTAAACTCGGATAGCGCACCTTTCGTCGCGCCGCCGTTGCGCGGCAGCGATCGTGTGCTAGTTTCCGGAATGATGAAACTGATCGCCTGCCTGCTCGTTGGGATGATCGCGGTGTCTGCGACTGCGGCCGACGCATTCCTCAAGAATCTGCCGCCGGAGAAATTCGCCGCGGCCGGATTGAACAAACTCACGCCGGAGGAGCTGGCGCAATTGGAGCAGCTGTTTGCCGAGCGCGAGCAGGGGGCGGTGAAGACCGCCGTGGCGACCGTGCGCGCGGAAGCGCCGAAGGCCGCGGCCAAGGTGGAGACGAAGGCGAGCGGGCCGAGCTGGCTGCGCGCGCTGGTGACGCTCCAGGAGACGGCGGACAAGCCCGAGGCGGCGGAGGCGGTCGAGAGCCGGTTGGCGGGCGATTACGAGGGCTGGACCGGCAAGACGGTTTTCAAACTGGAGAACGGTCAGATCTGGCAACAGGCGGGGGGCAGCGCGCGCTACGACGACAAGCGCCATGCGCCGGCGGTGAAGATCTATCCTGGCATGCTCGGCGCCTACTGGCTCGAGATCGAAGGCGTGCGCGAGCGGGTGAAGGTGAAGCCGATGAAGCTGCAGTGAGCGCGCGCCGCGACTGGAACGCCACGGTCCGCGGAGCGGGCCTCGCGCTGACAAGATCGGTTGGGGACTTGCTTTTGAGGTGGGGAAGGCGGCGTGGGTTATTCGGCTCGCGGGCGCTCGCCGCTACGGGGAACAGCGGAAAGAAAAAGGCGCGTCGGGGAGACGCGCCTTGAGGGGAGAGGTTGGCCGGCTGGAAGCCGGCGCGGCTCACGCGGATGGAGTTGCGCCGGTGGCGGGAGCTTCGGGGGCTTCGTTCGCGGCTTCTTCGTCGGGGGAGGAGATGACTTTCGCGATGGCGAGGAGTTTGTCGCCTTCCTCGAGGTTGACGAGACGGACGCCTTTCGCGCCGCGGCCGGTCTCGCGGATTTCCTTCACGCGGGTGCGGATGCTCTGGCCCTTGGCGGTGAGGAGCATGACTTCGTCGGTGTCGCGGACGCTGAGCGCGCCGGCGACGGCGACGGAGCCGTCGTCGGGCAAGTCGATCGCGATGACGCCCGTGCCGCCGCGGCGGGTTTTGCGGTAGTCCTCGAAGGGCGTGCGTTTGCCGACGCCGTCTTCGCGGGCCACGAGCAGGCGCGCTTCGTGGTCGCAGACTTCGAGGGCTTGCAGGTAGTCGCCGGCTTTCTTGAAGCGCATGCCGGTGACGCCGCCGGTGAAGCGGCCCTGCGAGCGGAGGCCGAGTTTCGGGCCTTCGGCTTCCTCGCCTTCGACGGCGGGCGCGGTGGTGGCGGTGGCATCGGCTCCTTCGACATCGTCGGTCTCGGCGGCGCCTTCGTAGAAGCGCACGGCCTGGCCTTGGTGCGAGACGAGGACGATCTCGTTCGAGCCGTTGGTGAGCACGGCGCCGACGATGGCGTCGCCTTCGGCGAGTTTCATGCCGCGGATGCCGCCTTCGCGGGTGGCACCTTCGTATTCGGCGAGGGCGGTCTTCTTGATCGCGCCGCTTTTGGTGGCCATGACGACGAAGTGCTCGGGCGTGAACTCCTTCACGCAGAGGAGCGCGGCGAGTTTTTCGCCGTTGGTGAGACGGAGGAAGGAGGCGACGGATTTGCCCTTGGCGGTGCGGGTGCCTTCGGGGATTTCGTAAACCTTCTTCGCGTGGCACTGGCCGGTGCTGGTGAGGAAGAGAACGTAGTCGTGCGTCGAGGCGGTGAAGAGGTTTTCGACGAAGTCGTCTTCGTAGGTCTCGGCGCCGATGACACCCTTGCCGCCGCGTTTCTGCGAGCGGTATTCGGCGACGGGCGTGCGCTTGATGAAGCCGAGGTGCGAGACGGTGATGACGGCGCCTTCGTTCGGGATGACGTCCTCCATGCGGAGGTCGCCGGCGTCGTCGATGATCTGCGTGCGGCGCGGCGAGGCGTATTTGTCGCGGAGGGCGAGGAGCTCGCTCTTGATGAGGGCGAGGAGCTTGTGCTCGTCGTCGAGGATGCTTTGGAGTTCCTCGATCAGGGCCATGAGCTCGCGATATTCGGCTTCGATCTTGTCGCGTTCGAGGCCGGTGAGCTGGTAGAGGCGGAGTTCGAGGATGGCGTTGGTCTGCGCTTCGGAGAGCGGATACTTGAGCATCAACCGCTGCTTGGCTTCCTCCTTGTCCTTCGACGCGCGGATGATCTTCACGAAGTCGTCGAGGTTATCGAGGGCGATGATGTAGCCTTCGAGGATGTGGGCGCGTTCCTTGGCGCGGTTGAGGCGGAACTGCGTGCGGCGGGTGACGACGTCGCGGCGGTGGTCGATGTAGCACTCGATGAGTTCCTTGATGTTCATCTGCTTCGGCCGCTTCTTGTCGAGGGCCAGCAGGATGACGCCGAAGGAGGATTCGAGGGCGGTCTTCTGGTAGAGCTGGTTGATGATGACCTGCGACTGCTCGCCGCGTTTCAGCTCGATGACGATGCGCGTGTTCTCGTCGGATTCGTCGCGGAGGTCGCGGATGCCGTCGATCTGTTTCTCGCGCACGAGCTCGGCGATGCGGAGCACGAGCGAGGCGCGGTTCACGTTGTAGGGGATCTCGGTGATGACGATCTGCTCGCCGCCGCCCTTGAGTTCCTCGGTGTGGGCCTTGCCGCGCATGCGGACGATGCCCTTGCCGGTGGTGAGGTAAGAGCGAATGCCCGCGCGGCCGTTGATGTAGCCGCCAGTCGGGAAGTCCGGGCCGGGGATGTAGGTGACGAGTTCGTCGACGGAGACGTTCGGGCGATCGATGACGACGCACGTCGCGTCTATGATTTCGCTGAGGTTGTGCGGCGGGATGTTGGTCGTCATGCCGACCGCGATGCCGGTCGAGCCGTTCATCAGGAGGTTCGGCAGCGCGGCGGGAAGGACGGTGGGTTCGGTGGTCGACTCCTTGTAGTTGGGCGCGAAGTCGACGGTCTCCTCCTCGATGTCCTTGAGCAGTTCTTCGGAAATGTCGCGGAGGCGGCACTCGGTGTAGCGGTAGGCGGCGGGCGGATCGCCGTCGACGGAGCCGAAGTTGCCCTGCGGGTCGATGAGCTGGTAGCGCATGACCCAATTTTGGGCGAGGCGGACGAGGGTGTCGTAGACGGAGGAGTCGCCGTGCGGGTGGTAATTTTTGAGGACTTCACCGACGACGCCGGCGCACTTGTCGAAGGCGCGGTTGTGGAGGAGGCCTTCGCGGAGCATCGCGTAGAGGATGCGGCGCTGGACCGGCTTCAGGCCGTCACGGGCGTCGGGGAGCGCGCGACTGATGATGACGGACATCGAGTAGTCGATGTAGGCCGTCTGCATGATGTCGGTGATGTTGGCGGTGGAGAGTTTTTCGTTGGCGGTATACACGGGCGGAGCAGGAAAGGTGTGGCGTGGTGGTGGATTAAACGCGAAGGCGCGAAGGCGCTAAGATTGGAAGTCGAGGTTCAGGACGCGGTGGAGACCGTCCTTCAGGAGCGGGACATTGAAGTTGATCAGCAGGCCAAGCGGGAGATGGAGGAGACGCAGGTAGGTCGCGACCTGAACGCGGTGAACCGGCGCGAGCGATTCGACGGCTTTGGCTTCGATCAGGAGCTGACCGTTCACGATCAGATCGAGGCGGTAGGCGGCATCGATGGTGCGGCCACGATACACGAGCGGAATGGATTTTTGACGTTCGACGGAAAGACCGAGGGACATCAGCTCAATCGCGAGACATTCCTCGTAAGCGCTTTCGAGCAAGCCCGGACCGAGGGCGCGGTGAACGGCCAAGGCGGCATTCACCGACTGAGTGGCGAGCGATTCGATCTCGGCAGGCACCGTGGCCTTTGCGCCTTCGCGGCTTTGCGTTTCGCGAAACATCAAACGTCGAGGTATTGGACGTTGAGGGCGTTGTCTTCGATGAACTGGCGGCGGGGGGCGACTTCTTCGCCCATGAGGAGGGTGAAGAGGGCGTCGGCTTTGGCGGCGTCGTTGATGTTCACCTTGAGGAGGCGGCGCTTGTCGGGGTCCATCGTCGTCTCGTAGAGCTGCTTCGGGTTCATTTCACCGAGACCCTTGTAGCGCTGGATGGAGAGGCCCTTGCGGCCGTTGGCGCGGATTTGGCCGATGATCTCGAGCGGCGAGTGCAGCTCGGTTTTCATCTCGTTCTTCGTGCCGGGGTTTTCGGTGAAGACGTAGCGCGCGGCCTCGGTGGGCGCGAAATTCGTCTCGATGCCGGCGTGCGCGAGCGCCTTGAGGAGCTTGGTCATCTCGGTCGCCTCGAAGATTTCGTGGATCGTGACGCGGCGGACGGGGCCGGTCGGGGCGGCGCTGGCGCCGTTGGTCTCGGGCTCGTGCTTGGCGTCGTAGTCGGCGCGTTCCTTGTCGTTGCGGAGGAAGACGTGGGACTCCTTGTTGCCTTCGCGGATGCGGACGATGTAGCGCGGAAGGTCGTGCGTCTTCGGGTCGTGCTGGTCGAGATACTCGGCCAGTTGCGCGCCGTGGCGGGTGATGCCGCTGCCGAGTTTCTCGAGCGCGGCGAGCATTTCGACGATCGGGTCGATCTGCGTCGGTGCGAAGACGTGTTGGTCGGACGCGCGAGCGAGCACGATGTCTTCGGAGCCGAGTTCGAGGAGGATGCGGTTGAGCTGTTCGTCGTTGTCGACGTATTGCTCGCGCTTCTTGCGCTTGATTTTGTAGAGCGGCGGCTGGGCGATGTAGACGTAGCCGCGCTCGATCACGCCCTTCATCTGGCGGTAGAGGAAGGTGAGGAGCAGCGTGCGGATGTGCGAGCCGTCGACGTCCGCGTCCGTCATGATGATGATGCGGTGGTAGCGGGCCTTGTCGGCGTTAAAGGAGGCGTCGTCCTCGCCGGTGCCGATGCCGGTGCCGATGGCGGTGATGAGGGTGCGGATTTCCTCGTTCGAGAGCACCTTGTCGAGCTGGGCTTTCTCGGAGTTGATCAACTTGCCGCGGAGCGGAAGGATCGCCTGATAGCGGCGGTCGCGGCCCTGTTTGGCGGAGCCGCCGGCCGAGTCGCCTTCGACGATGTAGAGTTCGCAGACGGACGGATCTTTTTCCGAGCAATCGGCGAGTTTGCCCGGCAGGCCGCCGCCGGAGAGGGCGCCTTTGCGGATGGTCTCGCGGGCCTTACGCGCGGCTTCGCGCGCGCGGGCGGCCATGAGCGACTTTTCGATGATGCGCTTGGCGATGCTCGGCGTGGTCTCGAAAGCGAACATCAGTCCCTCATAGGTCGCGGAGCCGACGATCGATTCCACTTCGGGCGAGAGCAGCTTCACCTTGGTCTGCGACTCGAACTTCGGGTCGCTGTGCTTGATCGCAATGACGGCGGCGAGTCCTTCGCGGACGTCGTCACCGGTGATCTGAGGGTCCTTGTCCTTGAGAAGATTGTTGGCTTTCGCGAATTGGTTGATCGCGCGGGTCATCGCCGAGCGGAAGCCGGAGAGGTGCGTGCCGCCGTCGGGATTGTGGATCGTGTTCGTGTAGCAGAGAACGAGGTCGTTGTAGGAGTCGTTGTATTGGAGGACGACCTCGAGGTGCACCTCGGCCTTCTTGCCGTCGATTTCGGTGTGCGTCTCCTTGGCGATGCGGACCGGCTGCGGGTGGAGCGCGGTTTTGCCCTGGTTGAGCTGCTTCACGAACTCGACGACGCCGTCCTTGTAGAAATAGCGCTCGGGCTTCGGCTCGGACGGGCGCTCGTCGGTGAAGATGATTTCGAGACCGGAGTTGAGGAACGCCAGCTCGCGAAGTCGCTGCGAGATTTTGTCGGCCTTGAAGACCGTGGTCTCCTTGAAGATTTCCGGGTCGGGCTTGAAGGTGATGAGCGTGCCCGTGCCCTTGGCCTTGCCGATGACCTCGAGCTTCTTGGTCGTCTTGCCGCGCTCGAAGGTCATGTGGTGGACCTGGCCGCCGCGCGAGACCTCGACCTCGAACCACTCGGAGACGGCGTTCACGCACTTGGCGCCGACGCCGTGCGTGCCGCCGGAGAACTTGTAGCCGCCCTGGCCGTATTTGCCGCCGGAGTGGAGTGTGGTGAGCACCATCTCGACGCCGGGGATCTTGTATTGCGGGTGGATGTCGACCGGGATGCCGCGACCGTCGTCGCGCACGGAGATGGAGCCGTCGAGGTGGATCGTGACGTCGATGCGTTTGCAGTGGCCGGCAAGATGTTCGTCGACGGAGTTGTCCAACACCTCGGAAACGCAGTGGTGGAGCGCGCGTTCGTCGGTGCCGCCGATATACATGCCGGGCTTTTTGCGGACGGCTTCGAGGCCCTCGAGTTTGCCCAGTTTGGAGGCGTCGTAGGTGTCGCCGGCGGGAGGATTTTTCGGTGCGTGGGAGGCGTCGTCAGGAGCGGACATTCAGGTGAAAATGGGTATGAAAAAACGTCGCGGAAAAGGACGGGCGGCACAAGGGATTTTTCAGGTTTTTTAGGCCATTTTTAAAAACTGAAAATCAATGACTTATAGCGTAAAACGGCCGTTGATTTTTGTGGCGTGCCGGGTGGTGCGGCGGAGAGCCGTTCGGCCCGGTCGGAGCGGGGTGGGATTGGGCGCAGGTTTTGGCAGAAATTCCGCGTGCCGGAGGTTTCGTTTGACGGTGTCGCGGCGCGGCGGGCAGTGTCGCCGCATGGCTGCGATCAAATTGGATAACCTGCTCGCGTTGCAGGAGGCGGACATGAAGCGCTTGGCGCTGGAGCAGCAACTCGCCGCCGTGCCGCGCGACGTCGCCGCGGTGGAGGCCAAGATCGCCGCCGAGAAGCAGGCGATCGAAACCGCGAAGTCCGAGTGGCACGGGCTCGAGACGAAGAAGAAGTCGCTCGAGAACGACATCAAGTCCGCGCAGGAAAAGGCCGCCAAGTATCGCACGCAGCAGCTCGAGGTGCGCAAGAACGACGAGTATCGCGCGCTCACTCACGAGATCGAGACGATGGAGGCGACGATCGGCGGCTTCGAGGAGGAGGAGCTGAAGGTGATGTATGCGATCGACGAGGCGAAGAAGCGCTTCGCCGCCGCCGAGCGCGTGCTGAAGGAGAACATTTCCGGTCACGAGGCGAAGATCGCGTCGCTGCGTGCGCACGAGAAGGAGCTGAAAGCCGAGCACGAGCAGGCGGTGGCGACCACCAACGCGGCGCGCGGCGCCGTGCCGGAACCGCAAGCGCGGCTCTACGATCGTCTCGCGAAGAAGCCGGGCCTGCCGGTGTGCGTGCCGGTGCAGGGCGGCCGCTGCGGCGGTTGCCACATGAAGGTGTCGTCGAACATCGAATTCGAGGCGCGCAAGGCGGAGAATATTGTCACTTGCGATCAGTGCGGACGCATCGTTCTCTGGCGGCTCTAGTTTCGGAGCCAGACCTTCGCTCCGAGTTCTTTGAACCAGGAGAGGAAAGTCCGGACACCATCGGGCAGGATTCCGCGTGAAAGCGCGGGCGTGGCGCGTCAAGGCGCCGCGATGGACAGTGTCACAGAGAACAAACCGCCGGGCGGGTAACCGTCCGGTAAGGGTGAAAAGGTGGGGTAAGAGCCCACCGCGCCGTGCAGCAATGCCGGCGGCACGAAAAACCCAATCCGGTGCAAGGCAACATAGGCGGCTGGGCGGCCCGTCCGATAGCCGCGGGTATGCCGCATCCGCCTACGCTCCGACTTCGTCGGAGACTACGGCGGACGGGTCCGCTCTCGGGCGGATTTGAGAGAAATGAAGGTCAGGCGCGCTTCGGCGCGCTGCACAGAATCCGGCTTACGGCGCCGAAACTAGTTCATCACCATGCGGGGCGTGCTGCGACGAGCGGCACGCCCCGCTCCATTTTTGCGGTGTGAGCGGACAAGGTGGTGCCGGCGTCCCTGCCGGCGCGAAGGGCGTGCGTTCTGCGCGGACGGTGCGCGCATGTCGCCGCCGGGGACGGCGGCGCCCACCCATTTGACGTCGATCTGGTCGGGGACCGGTTTCTCCGACGTAGCTACAGGCGCCAGCGAGTGAAGATCGTCGGCTCGCGTTGCGTTCGCCGCTGCGATCTGCGCTTCCCCTCGCGAAGACGCGATTTCGGGGCGGACAAGGCGGCGGGCGACGGCTTGGATCGCGGCGTGCGGAACCGCGGACTATTGCCGAGGCAGTTTACGAGCACCTGCTGGATGCCGGCCGACACGCATCTGGTGCTGGCTGCGTGCTGCGTGCTGCTGTTCACGGCGCAACGGCTGACGGGTTACATGGGACTGTGGCTCTACCATCATCTCGCCTACGAGCATCTCGTGCTCGCGGCGCATGTGGTGGGCGGGGCGGGCTTGGTGGTGACGCTGACGCTCGGTGCGCGGGAGGTGGCGATGCAATCGCGCGTGATGCCGGTGTGGCGCGTGGTGGCGAATCACGGTTGGAGCGTGGGGGCGTTCCTCGTCGTGTTGTTGTGGTGGATGTGTTGGCCGGGTTGGCGGCCAGCGACGAATGGCGGGCGCGCGCTCGCGGCGAGCGTTTATCTCGTGGCGATGCTGGCGGCGTTGCGGCCGTTCGAGGCGTGGGTGGCAACGCGGGCGCGTGCGAGGGCGTGGCGGGTGTGGCTGCCGGTGGTGCTGTGGCAGGCTTACAGCCTGCATTGGGAGCTGGCGTTGAATTTTCTGAAGGACGACGTGACGGCGCGCCGCGGTGTGGTGCAATGGGAGCAGATCGCGGCGGATTTTGCCGGAACGGCGTTGGGACTGGCGTGGGCGCGGTGGGCGGCGCGTGGGGCGAGGGAGTGAGCGGAGGCGAGTTTTCGGCTCGCTGGTGCTCGCCGCTACGACGGCGGGGTCGGGAGACCCCGCCCTGCATGGGCGGCGGTGATTCCGCCCGACGAGAGGGCGCGCGAGCGCGCTGACCCACGTAGACTGCGTCAGAAGGTGAGGACGGTGGCGTAGACGGAACGGTCGGCGGCGGTGTTGAGTTCGTCCCAGCGAGTGACGCGGAAGGGATTGGATCCGCCGAAATTGCCGAGGGACTCGTCGTAGTGGAACTGCGCGCTGGAGCCGTTGAGCGTGATGTCGTTGGCGACGACGGAGCCGAAGGTCTCGACGGAGCCGTCGAGGGTCACGGAGCCGAAGGGGGCGTAGAGCACACCGGAGAAGACGCCGTTGCCTTTCACGCTGATGGCTTGGGTGCCGCTGGTCTTGGTGCCGTAGATTTGGAAGTTTACGGGCTGGCCCATGGTGGCGGCGGAGGTGCCGCCGTTCATCGCGCCTTGGCCGCTGATGTTGATGTCGCCGGCGGCGTAGACCTCGAGGGAGGCGCCGGAGCTGATGCTGATGCCACCGCTGCCGCCTTTGATGTCGATGCAGTTGCCGGTGGTGTCGGTGACCTTGAGGACAACTTTTTTGCCGGCGGCGATGGTGTAGACTTTGTTCGAGCCGCCGATGCTGGAGCAGGTGATGTAGTATTTGCCGTCGGCGGCCATGGTGGCGCCGGGGATGTCGGTCGGGATCACGGTGCTGGTGCTGAGGGCACCGGCGTTGGCGTAGGTGTAGGTGGAGGGCACGGTGACGTTGTCGAAGCTCGCGGAGAAATCCGTGGTGACGTGCGAGGTGACGGTGGTGCCGGTGGGCGTGCCGAAGGGGCCGATGGTGCCGGTGGAGCCGACTTGCGGGGCGGAGCCGCCGGTGCCGACGTAGCCCCAGATATCGGCGTTGTCGACGAGGACGGCGTTCACGCCGACGGAGATGGAGCCGACGGAGCCGGCGTCGTTCTTGGTGGCGGCGCTGTAGACGACGGGAGCGGTGGCGGGGTTGTTGTCGGGGTCGGAGTTCCAGCTGTCGACTTGGGGGCTGCCGTTGAAGTTGATGGTCTGTTTGGCGACGAGGCCGTTGGCGAATTTGGAGGTTTTGCGGAGTTGCACGCGGACCCATTTCTCGACTGGGGCGGAAGTGGTGTCGCCGCGCACGGTGACGAGGGCGCGGGCCACGATGTTGGGCGCGGCGGCGCCGTCGTAGTTGTAGACGTAGACGCGGATCTCGCCGGTGGCGTTCTGGTCGAACTGGAGCGTGCTGTCGGTGGACGAGGTCCATTTGCGGCGCATGTCGTTCGAGCCGACGGCGCTCCAGCCGTCGGAGGTGAAGGAGTAGGTCGAGTCGGCGACGAGCTTGTTGATGGAATACATGGCTTCCTCGAGGCCGTTTTCCGCGAGGTTCATCGCGGCGTTGTTGTAGAGGGAGCGGTTGGAGGTGCGCAGCGCGGAGCGGCCGACGTTGATGTAGGTGACGAGGGAGATGCCGATGATCGCGCAAAGCAGCATCGCGACGATGAGGAGGGAGCCGCGTTCGGTGGCGGCGCGAGAGCGGCGCGGCGTGCGGGAGGAGAGAGGCGGGTGGATCATCGGGGGCGGCGGGTCAGGCAGTGACGCGCTTGTTGCGCAGGATGTAACGGGCGGAGAGCACGAGGTTGGTGGCGCGGGCGGCGGTGGTGGTGGTGCGCGCGGCTTCGAGGGAAATTTGGAGCTGCTTGGTCGTCTGGCCGGCGGTGGTGAGGGCGGAGGCGCTGGCGAAATCGGTGATTTCGACGCCGTTGATCGTGTAGGCCTTGTAGGTGAAGGCGGTGATGCCGCTGAGCATGGTGCGGGCGGTGGCGGTGCCGGATTGGCGGGTGAGGGCGCCGGAGGCGTAGGCCCAGGTGACGTTGGTGGAGTCGACGACGAGCGTGACGGACTGGTTGCTGTTCCAGGTAATGGAGCTGGCTTGCCGGACGTCCTGGGCGAATTGCTCGAGGCCGCGGCGGGCCTGGCCTTCCATGTCGCTGTAATTTTGGATGTTCGCGCCGCTGCGGCCGAGGAAGAGGAAACAGGTCAGCACGCCGGTGAGGATGAACGCGGCCAGACTCGAGCTGATGAGGACTTCGACGAGCGTGAAGCCGCGGCGGCGCGCGCGCGGACCGGCGTCAGGGACGCGCGAGAGTGTAGTAGTAGTCATAGAGGCCGTTTTTCATGTAGCGCATCTGGAAGCGGCGGTCCTGCGTGCGGCCGTCGTAGGTGCGCCATTGCACGGAGATGGTGATCAGGGCGACGTCCGAGGGACGGGCGGAGTCGAGCGTCGTGGTGCGCGTGATGGTGTAGTCGCCCTGGATGGCGGTCGCGCTGGAGAAATAGGTGGCGCCGTCGAACATCTCGACGCCGGCGGGGCTGCCGCTGGGGAAGGGCGCGGTGGTGTCGGTCGCGGTCGCCAGCGCGGTGACCGTGCTCCAACTCATCATGCGAATGCGCTCGATCTCGCTCTGGATGATTTGCGAGGCGAGCGTGGTGCCGCGCGCGACGTCGAGGAACTTGTAGCCTTGCTGCATCGCGATGATCGAGGTCGAGATGCCGAGCGCCATGACGAATGTCGCCATCATGACTTCGAGAATGGTGAAGCCGCGGGGGCCGGACCGCGACAGCAGGGCCGGGCGCGGGCGGGCGCGCCGATCTGCGGTGCGAGGGGGAAGCGCGGCGGGAGTGCGGACGGGATTCACGTCCCGAGCTTAGCGCTCGCGGACGCGGTCCGACACAGACGGAGGCCTCGTTAAAGCGGCCCTAAGAGTCAGGGCCGAACGGGCGGCTTCGGGCTGCGACTTTCGGCGTAGAGCACCGCGGCTTGGGAGCGGCGGCTGATCTGGAGCTTCTCGAAGATGTTGCTGAGGTAGTTCTTCACTGTCTTGTCGCTGAGGCCCATCTGCTCGGCGATTTCCTTGTTGGTCTTGCCGTCGGCGACGAGGGCGAGGACGCGGCGTTCCTGCGCGGAGAGTTGGGCGAGTTTGTCCTGTTCGCTCTGCGGTGCGCCGTGGCGCACGAGGTTGAGGACGCGGGTGGTGACGGCGGGATCGAGGATGAATTTGCCGGAGGCGACGTCGATGATCGCCTGCCAGAGCGCCTGCGCGTTGATCTCCTTGAGGAGGTAGCCGTGGGCGCCGCTGCTCATGGCTTCGTAGACGAGGTTGTCGTCGATGACGGAGGTGAGGATGAGCACGCGCGTGTCGGGGAGCTGGGCGAGGATCTGGCGGCACGCTTCGAAGCCGGTGCCGTCGGGGAGGCGGATGTCGAGCAGCACCACGTCGGGTTGGAGGCGCGTCGTCTCGGTGACGGCGGTGGCGACGGACGAGGCCTCGCCGAGCACCTGCAAGTGGTAGCCGTCGGCGCGGGTGGCGAGGAGGGTCTTGAGTCCGGTGCGGACGAGTTCGCTGTCGTCGACGAGGAGCAGGGTGATGATTTTGGTGGCGGTGCTGGTCATGGGGTCGAGGGTCTCGGGGAAAAGCGAAGGGTGATGTCCGTTCCTTTTCCGAGGGTTGAGGCGATTGTGAAAGTGGCGCCGATCTCCGTGGCGCGGGAGGCGAGGTTGGCGAGGCCGCTGCCGCGGCGGACGTTGGCGGCGTCGAAGCCGACGCCGTCGTCGCGGAGGTGGAGGACGGGGTGATCGTCTTCGCGGGCGAGTTGGATGGCGATGTGGCGCGCGCCGCCGTGGCGGAGGGCGTTGCTGACGCACTCGCGGACGATCTGGAGCGTGTGCACTTCTTCGCGGGCGGAGAGGGTGGCGGGGGGCAGGTCGATCTGGAGTGCGAATGCGACCGGGTGCAGCGATTGGAGCGTCGTGATGAGCGAGCGGAGGACTTGGCCGAACTCGGGGCGGTCGGCGAATTCGGGTTCGAGGCCTTGGATGAAGGAGCGGACTTCGCGGATGGTTTGGTTCAGCGCGTCGCGCGCGGCATCGAGCTTGCGCTCGGCGGCGGTCGGATCGCGTGTGAGGGAGGCGCGCACGCCTTCGAGGCCGAGGCCGGCGGCGTAGATGGATTGGATGACGCCGTCGTGCAGATCGCGGGCGAGGCGGGCTTTGAGCTCGCTGGATTGGCGGAGCTCCTCGCGGCTTTGGCGGAGCGCGGCTTCGGCGCGGCGGCGCTCGTCGATCTCGCGCTCGAGTTCCTGGCGGTGCTCGAAGGAGCCGGCGACGAGCGTGGCGAGGCGGCCGAAAATGTCGGGCTGCAGCGCGAGCGTGCGGAGGGGGGCGGGGGAGTTTTCCGCGAGGCTCTGCTCGAGGCGGCGCAACGGACGCACGACCCAGCGCGTGACGCCGATGACGGTGGCGGCAATGACGATGCCGCCGAAGACGAGGAAGAGGAGGATCTCGTAGTCGTTGCCGATATCGACCGGCTCGGCGGTGCGCACGCGATGCGCGGAGCGGAAGAGCGCGACGGTCTTGCCGGTCCAGTCGGTGAGTTTGCGCTCCGTGACGATTTCGTTCGGCGTGTCAGGGGGCGCGGCGGTGCCCGGGGCGACGAGCTGGACTTCGCTCTCGAGGACCTGTTGCAGGCTGCGTTGGTAGTCGGCGTCCCAAAGGCGAGCGACGATGAACCAGCCGTGGGGGGCGGTGGTGCGCGCGGTGTCCTCCGACGGCTGGATGGGGCCGGCGCGGATTTCCAGAACGCCCGCGGGGCTGGAGACGAAGAAGTGCGCGAACTTGTTTTGCCGCAGGTAAGGGAGCAGGTCCGCGATGGCGAACGGCGGCGTGCGCAAGGCGGCGTCGACGCCGCGGACGGCGCCATGGATCTGTTTGCCATTGGCGCAGACGACCCAGGCCGCGTGGGCGTTGAAATTCGGCAGGCTGGCGTCGATGTTTACGCTGGCCCAGGCCGGATCGGGCCGGTCGATGAACTGGAACATCTCGCCCCAGTTCGAGTAGTCGTTGGCGAAATTGCGCAGCGTCTGGCCGGTGAGGTCGAGCAGGCGTTCCGTGAGCGCGGCGCGCTCCTGCGCGATCTGGCCGAACATCTGGCGGCTTTCGCGTTTTTGCGATTCACGCAACAGGCCGACACTCAGCGCGAAAACTCCGAGCACGAGGCAGAGCAGTGCGATGAGCCGGGTTTGAGTTTTCATCCAAAATTCCAAACTGCGAAGTAGGGGTTTTTACCCGGCCCGGCAATCAAACACGAACCAGAGGGCCATTTGGCCCCATGGGAGAAAGCTCTTGACTCACCCCGGCGATTTTGGGTCCTTCCACGTTTCCTAAAATTTAAACCGTCATGGCCAACACCAAGTCCGCTATCAAAGCCGCGCGCAAGTCCGCCCGCAACGCCGCGCGCAACAAGACCGTCAAGACCCGCCTGAAGACCCTCGCCAAGGCCGTGGCTGCCGCCGCCAACGATCCCGAGAAGGCGCGCGCCACCGCGATCGCCTACAGCTCCGCGCTCGACAAGGCCGTGAAGAGCAACGTCATTCACCGCAACACCGCCTCGCACCACAAGTCGCAGGTCGCGAAATACATCTTCGCCAAGAAGTGAGCGGTCGCTGACGCGACAGATTTTAAAGCCCCGCGCGCCGACCGGCCGCGGGGTTTTTCTTTGGGATCGGGAACGCGAAGGCAGCGCGGGAGGCGCGCGGTCCGGGCGACGGTCTGCGGGCGCGGCGGACGGCAGTTGTGTTTTTTCGCTACGTTTCGGAGCGGGTGCTCCGGTTGCCGCGGCCGGGCGTGTCGTCATACCGGTGCCCGGCTACCAGCCGGCGAATTTGCCCATCTGCGCCGCGCGGGCGTCGCCGCCGGTGATCTCGCGCCATTGGTCGACGCCGAAGGGCATGCCGGCGTCGAGGTTTTCGAGCGACTCGTCGTAGTGGAACTCGGCCTGGCCGGTGAGCGTGATGGTGTTGCCGACGGCACCGCCGTAGATGTCGCCATTGCCGTTGATCGTGATGTCGGCGTTGGGCGCGTAGAGCGCGGCCTTGAGCGCGCCGTTGCCGGCGATCTGGATGCGCTGGCCGCCGGCGCGGGTGTTGGTGCCGTAGATCAGGCACGTGGCGGGGCGGGTGTTGGGATTGGTGAGGCCGTTGCCGGCGATGAGCATGTCGCCCTCGGAATACACGGTCAGCGTCGAGTTCGTCGCGAGGATGATGCCGGCCTGGCCGGTGACGTCGATGGTGCGCGTGCCCGTGCCGCCGGTGAGCACGAGCGTGACGTCACCGTAGATCGTGAGCGTCTGCCGGCCGCTGAGCGAGAGGTTCGGGCAGCGCCATTTCGTCGCCTGGCCGGCGGTGCCGAGCGTGGCGGGCAGCGCAGCCAGCCAGGTGCCGTCGGTCGGCGCGGTCACGTCGGGGAAGGTGGCCGAGAAATCCGTCGCGACGCGCGCCGGATCGACCGGCACGTCGGCCGGCGTGTCGCGGCCGCGGATCGAGCCGTTGTCGCCGACGACGGGGTCAGGGCCGCCGGTGTAGACGTAGCCGTAGACGTCGGCCTGGTTGACGAGCACCTTGCGCGTCTCGACCGACACGCTGGCGACGCTGCCGCGGTCGTTGCGCGTGGTGGCGCTGTAAGCGACCGGGGCGGTGGCCGGGTCGTTGTCGGGGTCGGAGTTCCAGCTGTCGACCGAGGCGCGGTTGCCGGCGAAGGTCACGCTGTCCTTCGCCATCAGGCCGGCGCTGAAGCGGGAACGCCGGCGCAGCGTGACCTCGACCATTTTCGTCACCGCGGCGCCGCCCGTCGCCTCGACGGTCGAGAGGGCCACGACGCTCGGGCGCGCGCTGCCGCTGGGCGCATAGTTGTCGACGTAGACCTGCACGCGCCCGGAGGCGCTGCCGAGATCGAAGCCGGTGAATTGCCGCTTCGCCGCGCCGCTCGCGAGGGTCCAGTCGCTCCACGCGCCGCCCGCGCCGGTGTTGGCCTGGTTGAACGACCACAGCGCCTCCTCCGCGCCGGCCTCGGCGAGGTTGAACGCCGCGGCCTGCTGGAAACCGCGCTGCGCCATCCGCGCGGAATTGAGGTTTAGGTTCACGTAGCTGGTGAGGGCGAGGGCGAGCACCGCCATGATCAGCAGGGTCACGATCAGCACGGCGCCGCGATCGCGCGCCGCGGCGCGCGGGCGGCGGGAAGGCGGGGCGGAGGACGGAAGGTGCGGGGACATCAGTTGCTGACGCGCTTGTTGCGCAGGATGTAGCGGGCGGAGCTGATCGCCTGGTCCGTCGCGGCGATGGCGCCGCTCGTGCGCTGGGCGCGCAGGACGATCTGGAGCTGTTTCGTCTCGGTGTCGTTGGCGGCAACGTTGCTCATGCCGGAAGCGGTCTCGAGCTTGTAGCGCCGGAAGGCGAAATCCGCGGCGAGTTTCCGGATCAGCGGCCTGCGCGTCGCGGTGGAGCCCGCGTCGCCGACCACGCGATAGAACGCCTGGTAGGTCGCGCTGCCTGAGTCGGCGTCGTAGGCGTAGGTCACGGTTGTGGCCGTCGAGCCGGTGGGCAGCGTGAGCGTGACGCTCTGCGCGCTGTTCCAGTGCACGTCGCGGGCGAGGCGGACCTCCTCGGCGAACGTCTCGAGCCCGCGGCGCACCTCGGCCTCGAGTTCGCTCAGTCCGCTGGTGCGGAAACCGGTGCGGCCGATGAAGACGAACGAGCTCAGCACCGCCGCGAGCACGAACGCGCTCAACGTCGCCGCGATGAGCACCTCGGCGAGGGTGAAGCCGGTGCGCGCGCGGCGCGGTTCAATGCGTCGTGCTGATGTAGTCATTGAGTCCGTTCCGGCCGTAGCGGGTGATGAGTTTCGCCGCCTGCGGGCGGCCGTCGCTGCCGCGCCACTCGGCGGTCAGCGTGATTTCCTTCATGTCGGTCTTGGGCGCCGTGATGCGGCGCGTGCAGGTGAACGCCCCGGCGCCGGCGGCGGCGGAGTCCGGCGTGAACGCCGACGTGCCGGTCAGCGCGTCGAGCTGCGTCCAGCTCTTCAGCCGCAGCTGCTCCATCTCCGTCTGCAAAACCTGGGTGGCGAGCGCGAGCTTCCGGGTGCGGTCCATGGCGCGCACGCCGCTCTGCATGGCGCTGATCGCGGTGACGATCCCGAACACGAGCACGAGCGAGGCGATCATCACCTCGGCCAGGGTGAACGCGCGCACGGCGCGCCGGAGGACGGGCGGCTTCATGCCGCGCCCCCCGGTGGCGGCAGGTGCAGGCGGACGGTCGTGCCGCCGCCTTCCTCGGATTCGATCCGCAGCGTGGCGCCCATCTCGCGGGCGCGGGTGGTAAGGTTGACCAGCCCGCGGCCCGTGCCCATGCGCTGCACCGGGTCGAAGCCCCGGCCGTTGTCCATGACCTCGAGCGTGGCGCCGCCCGCGGCGGCGGCCTGCAGGCGGATGAGGATGCGCGAGGCGCGGCCGTGTCGCAGCGCGTTGCTCAGGCTTTCCCGCACGATCTGGAGGGCGTGAATCTCGACGACGTTCGTGAGCTGCGTCGCGACGGCGTCGTCGAGCTCGAGGGTGAACTCGACCGGCCACAGCTCGTGCATCGTCGCGGTGAGCGCGCGCACGGCGTCGGTGAAGCGCTGGCGCTTTTCGGGCGGCTCCGGCTCGAGGTCGCTGATGTAGCTGCGGACGGTGCGGATCGTCTCGTTGAGATTCGTCATGCAGTGCTTGATGCGGCCCTCGGCCCCGAAGGGGTCGGCGCTCAGCTGCCCGCGCACCGCCTCGAGCCCGAGACCCGCGGCGTAGATCGACTGGATGACGTGGTCGTGCAGGTCGCGGGCGAGCCGGCCGCGCAGTTCAATCGAGTGGCGCAGGTTCTCCTGGCTCTCGCGCAACGCCACCTCGGTGCGCTGGCGCTCCGCGATCTCGACCTGCAGGGCGTTGCGGTCGGCGTGCGCAGTCTCGACCAGCTGCGCGACCGGGGCGAACTCGTCCGCGCGGCCGAGCAGCGGCGCGATCGCGGCGGGGTCGCGGCGCCGCAGGCTGTCGCCGATCAGGGCGAGCGGATCGAGGACCCAGCGCCGCACGGCGAGGCCGACGGCGGCGAGCAACGCCGCGCCGAACGCCACGAAAAGCAGCGCGGCCGGCCACGGACTCGCGCCGCCCTCCGCGTCCGCCGGCCAGGGACGCTCGAGCACGAGCTGGCGGACGGCGCGGCCGTCGAGGTCAGCGAGCATTCGCCGCGCCTGGAGCGGACCAGCCCCGCCGGCGTCGTCGAACGCCACCGACGGCGCCTCGAGCCGCGCCTGGGCTTCCGCCAGTCCGCCGAGGTGCTGCAGCCAGTCGTCGGTCCAGCGGCGGCCGACGACGATCCAGCCGGCGCTTTCGCCCGCCGTGCCGACTGGCGCGACGCGGAATTGCCAGAGGGCGTCGCGGTCGGTGGTGAAGAAATTCAGCCGGCGCCCCGCGTGTTCGGCGGCGGCCAGGCGCTCGGGGCCGGGGAGCTCCGGCGGCGCGGCGGCGCCGTCGCGCTGGGCGAGATGCGCGAGCCGGCCGTCGGCGCGCACGAGCCACACCGCGTCGAAACTCCGGTCGGCGAGCGCGGCGTTCACGTTGGCGCGCAGCCACTCGGGGTCGGGACGGGCGAACGTTGCGCGGATTTCCGGGGCCGCGGCGAGGTCGAGCAGCAGCTCCTGCATCGGCCGGTCGGCGATCTCCAACCAGCGGCCGAGCTGGCGCGCGTCCTCGTTCCGGAGTTGCTGGCGCTGGGATTCCAGCTGGCGGCGCTCGGCGACATGGAGCGCCCACAGGACGGCGACAAACGCCAGCCCGAGCCCGCCGAGCACGAGCACGAAACGCCAGCGCACGCTCCGGGGAAATTTGGCGCTGGGATTCGGATGAGGCGAAGAGTGCATTCGGGTCTAAAGCAGGAGCTGATTCCGCCCTGCCGCTTGATCGGTTCAACCGCGATACGGAGCACGGTGCGGCATTTCCAACAGATTTACCCACTAGGGCCGTTAGGACATTAACCAAGGTCTGGACGTGGGCCGAACGGTCCCGCGACCACGGCGGTGCATCGCGGGTTGCGCTGGCGCAGCGCTCTCGCTCAAGTGCTCGCGTGGTCGAGGCTCCTGAAAACGTGCGGCGTCATTTCCTGACGTGGCAGTCGCCGCTGCTGCCGCAGGCAGTGGCGTGGCTCGCGCGCGAATGGAGAGGCGATGGGCCGCTCGATCTGTCGCACGCGGCGGTCGTGGTGCCGACGCGGCAAGCCGGCCGCCGTCTCCGCGCTGGTCTCGCGGAACACGTCGCGACGCACAGGCAGGCTGTGTTCCCGCCGCGCGTGCTCACGCCGGAGGCGCTGCTCGCGCCGGCGGAAAATTCCGCGGTCGCCGCCGCGCTCCCGGCCACGCTCGCCTGGACGCGCGTGCTGCAGGAAATCGATCTCGGAGAGTTCCGCGCGGTTTTCCCGGTGGACCCGCCGTCGCGCAATTTCGCGTGGGCGTTCCGGCTCGCGCGCGAGTTGCTCCGCCTCCAAGCCGCACTCGCCGAAGAGGCGCTGACGCTCGCCGACGTCGTCGCGCGCATGCCGGTCGATTTTGGCGAACGCGAGCGCTGGCGCCAACTCGCCGAGCTCGGCCGCCTCCACGCCGGCGCGCTCGCCGCGCGCGGCTTGCGCGAGCCGCAAGCCGCGCGCATTGTCGCGGCCACCGCGCCCGCGCCGCTCGACGGCGTTGATCGCATCGTCGTCCTTGCCACGCCCGATCCGCTGCCGCTCGCGCTTACGGCGTTGGCGGAGCACGCGCGCCGCGTGCCGGTCGAGATCGCGATTTTCGCGCCGGAGTCAGAGGCGGAAAATTTCGACGCGTGGGGCCGGCCGCGCGCCGAGGCGTGGGCGCGGCGCACGCCGCCGTTCGCGGATTTCGCGCGCGAGGTGCACCTGCTCGCCGATGCCGCCGCGCAAGCCGAGGAGGTCGCGCGCGTCGCCCGCCTCTACCCGCAACCCGACGGGCAACTCGCCATCGGCCTCGCCGACGCCGCGCTCGTCGCGCTGACCGAGAACGCGCTCGAACGCGTCGGCGTCGCGGCCTTCAACCCCGCCGGCGAATTGCACAGCGCGGAGGGTTTTCACCACTTCCTCGTCGCGCTCGCGGCTTTCGCCGCCGAGCCGACCTTCGCGCGCACGCTCGCGTTCGCGCGCGCGCCCGAGACGCTGGCGTGGCTCGCGGAGGAGCTCGGCGAGGGTTTCAGCGCAGCTGCGTGGCTGGAGGAGCTCGACGCACTGCACGCCGCGCATCTGCCCGCGACGCTCGCCGACGCGCGCCGCCACGCGCGCAGCGGTGTCGCGGCGCGCGGGCTCACGCGGTTGGCGGAGGCGCGCGACGAGTCGCGACGCGGCGGTTTCGCCGCCGGTGTGGAGGCGGTGCTCGGGCGGATGTTCGCCGCGCGCCGGCTCGACCTCGCGCGGGCGGAGGATCGGCGTTTCGCGGCGGCGGCGCAGACGTGGAGCGAGGTCGTGCGCGAGTGCGCGGAGGCCGAGGAGAAATTTCCGCACGTCGCGCGCGAGGATTGGTGGGAGATCGCGTTGCAACGCTTCGGCGAGCAGCCGCGCGACGCCGAGAAACCCACCGGTGCGGTCGAGTTGCAGGGCTGGCTCGAATTGCCGTTCGAGGACGCGCCGCACGTCCTCGTCGCCGGCATGAACGACGGCGCCGTGCCCAAGGCGGTGGTCGGCGACGTGTTCCTGCCCGAGACGCTGCGCGCGCTGCTCGGCCTGAAGACCAACGCCGAGCGTTTTGCGTGCGACGCGTATCTGGTGCACGCGCTCGTGGCGTCGCGCCGTGAGGGCGGGCGTGTCGATGTGTTGCTCGGCAAGGTTTCCGCTGCCGGCGACCCGCTGAAGCCGTCGCGGTTGTTGCTCCGATGCGAGGACGCGGAGCTGCCGCGTCGCGTCGCGCACCTGTTCCGCGAACTCGGCGCCGAGGCGACGCTGCCCGCGTGGGAGCGCGCGTGGCGGCTCACGCCGCGTCGCGTGCCGCCGCCGCGCAAGCTCTCGCCCACGGCGTTCCGCAGCTACCTCGCGTGTCCGTTCCGCTTCTACCTGAAGCACGCGCTGAAAATGGAGGCCTTCGACGCGGCGAAGCGCGAACTCGACGTGTTCGACTTCGGCCGCCTCTGCCACACGCCACTGGAAAAATTCGCCGCGGCGCCGTGGCGCGATTGCACCGACGAACGCGCACTGGCCGCGATGCTCGTCGAGGAATTCGACCGCGCGGCCACGGCGCGCTATGGCGAGGCGCCGACGCTGCCGATCGTCGCGCAGCTGGAATCGGCGCGGCAGCGCTTGCGCTGGGCGGCGAAGGTGCAGGCGCGCGAGCGCGCGGACGGCTGGGTGATCCACGCCATCGAGCGCGATTTCGCGGTGGAGTTCGGCGGACTCGAGTTGCGCGGACGCATCGATCGTATCGACCGGCACGAGTCGAGCGGCGCGTGGCGCGTGCTCGACTACAAGACCAGCGACACCGCGAAAACGCCCGTCGAGGCGCACCTCGACACGCCGTGGGCGCACGCGCCGGAGTGGGCGCGGCTCAGCGTCGAGGGACGCGAGCGGCAATGGACCGACCTGCAGCTGCCGCTCTACCTGCACGCGCTGCCGGCGATTTTGCCCGAGGCGACGGCGCGCGCGGCGTGCGGCTATTTCAATCTGCCCAAGGCCGCCAGCGCCACGGCGCTCGCGCTGTGGGGCGGCTATTCGATCGAACTGCACGAGTCCGCGCTGCGCTGCGCGGAAGGCGTGGTGGCGGCGGTGCGCGCGGGAAATTTCTGGCCGCCCAACGAGGAACTGCGTGCGGAGTCGGACGATTTCGCGTCGCTCTTCCATCGCGGCGTGGCGGCGAGCGTGGCGGGTTTCGAACCGAACGCGGAGGGCGCGCCATGATTTCGCCGCGTTTGGTGATGATCCACGCTTCGGCCGGCACCGGAAAAACCTTCCGGCTGACGAACCGCTTCATCGCGCTGCTCGCGGCCGGCGCGGCGCCGGAGCGGATCGTGGCGCTGACGTTCACGCGCAAGGCGGCGGGCGAGTTTTTCGACGGCATCCTTGGCAAACTCGCGCAGGCGGCGGCAAGTGAGGAGCGCGCCGCAGCGCTCGCGCGCGACGTGGGCCGGCCGGAGTTGCGCGCGGCGGATTTTCTGCGGCTGCTCCGCGCGATGGTGGACGCGCTGCACCGGCTGCGGCTCGGCACGCTCGACAGTTTCTTCGCGAAGATCGCGCAGGCGTTCCCGTTCGAGCTCGGGCTCGCGGGCGATTTCGAGGTAATCGAGGGTCACGCGGCGGCGCGCGAGCGCGAGCGCGTGCTGCGGCAACTCTTCGCCAGCGGCGGCGCGCTCGACGACGCGCAGCGCGACTTCCTCGAGGCGTTCAAGCTCGCGACCTTCGGCACGGAAGAAAAGCAGCTCGCGCGGCGGATGGACAAATTCCTCGACGAGAAATACGAGCGTTTCCTCGAAGTGCCCGCGCCCGTGCATTGGGGCGTGGCGGGCGTCATCTGGAAAACAGGCCAGCCGTGGCTCGACGAAGTGGCGCCGGCGGTCGCGTCGGCCGCGCTTCGGCGCTGGCTCGGCGGCGGAGCGGAGATGACCGACGAGCAACGCGCGCGCTGGACGCGTTTCGCGACGGAACTCGGCGAATGGTCGGTCGGTGCACCGTGGGGCGACGAGATGGCGTATTTCCTGCCGAAGCTCCTCGCCGTGGCCGGCGCGCTCGACGGCATCGGTGCGGTGCTGACCATCGAGCGCAAGAAGCAGACGCTCGACGTGGCCGGCGGCGCGGCGCTGCGGGAAGTCGTGCGCGCGGTGGCCGGCGGCGAATTGCGGAAACAGCTCGCGATGACGCGCGGCCTGCACGCGGTGCTCGCGCGCTACGACGCGGTTTACTCGGCGCTCGTCCGGCGCGCGGGCAAGCTCACGTTCGGCGACGTCACGCGGCTGTTGCGGCCCGACGCGGGCGCGCGCGCGTTGTCGTTCGGCGCGGCGGACGAGGAAGGGCGGCTGATGCTCGACTACCGGCTCGACGCCGGCATCGACCACTGGCTGCTCGACGAATTCCAGGACACCAGTCGCGGACAGTGGAGCGTGTTGCAGAACCTGATCGACGAAGTCGTGCAGGACCCGGAGGAGCGGCGAACATTTTTCTGCGTCGGTGATGTGAAGCAGTCGATCTACGGCTGGCGCGAGGGCGACCCGACGCTGATGGGCGACATCCGCCGGCACTACAACGGCGGCGACGACGCGACGGCGCCGATCGCGACCGAGCCGCTCGATGCGTCGTGGCGCTCGGGGCCGGAGGTGATCGCGATGGTCAACGCGGTGTTCGGCGCGAGCGAGGTCATCGCGGAGCTGTTTCCCGAGGAGACGAGCCGGCGCTGGACGCGCGCGTGGCGCGAGCATCGCACGGAGCGCGGCGACCGCGCCGGGCAGGCGGCGTGGCTGTTCGCAGAGGACGACGCGGAGCGTCACGCCACCACGCTGCGGCTCATCCGCGAGATCGATCCGCTCGCGCGCGGGCTCACTTGCGCCGTGCTCACGCGCTCGAACCGGCAAGCGGCGGAAATCGCCGACTACCTGCGCCGCGAGGGCGGCGTGCCGGCGGTGGCGGAATCGGATTTGCAGGTGGCGACGGACAACCCGCTCGGCGCGGCGCTGCTCGCGCTCGTGCAGGCCGCGACGCATCCCGGCGACACGCTCGCGTGGGAGCATGTGCGCATGACGCCGTTGCACGCCGCGCTGACGGCCGAGGGCGCGGGCGACCGCGAGGCGGCCACGGCGCGCGTGCTCGCGCAGATCGCGGCGGACGGATTCGAGCGGTTCGCGGAGCATTGGAGCGCGCGCGTGGCGCCGGCGGGGGATTTCACGCGTGAGCGCGCGCGGCAATTCGCGGGAGCGGCGGCGCTGTTCGACGTGCAGGGCCGGCGCGACCCGGACGAGTTCGTGCGGTTCATGCAGGAATACACGGCGCGCGAGCCGGAGAGCGCGGAGGTGGTGCGCGTGATGACGATTCACAAGTCCAAGGGGCTCGGCTTCGACGTGGTGATTATACCCGAGCTCGAAGGCACGAAGCTCGCCGCGTCGCCGCGTGGATTGGTGGTCGCGCGGGACGACGCGCACGAGCCGGAGTGGGTGCTGGAATTGCCGAAAAGCGAACTCGTTGAGGCCGATCCGGTGCTGAGTCGGCACGCGGAGCGCGCGGCCGGCGCGACGTGCTACGAGGCGTTGTCGCTGCTCTACGTCGCGATGACGCGGGCGAAGCGCGCGATGTATGCGATCACGGCGCCGGTGGCGGCGAAGTCGCGCTCGCACAATTACCCGAAGCTCCTCGCCGAGACGCTCGGCGGCGACGCGGGTGCGGTGCGCGTGGGCGGCGCGGAGTTGAGCGGCGCGTGGGTGGTGGGCGCGGCGGACTGGTTTAGCGGAATCGGGCGCGAGGCGGACGAGGCGTCGGCACCGGCGATCACGGCTCTCGCGGCGCCGGCGGTGCCGCGGCGCGTGGCGCGGCGGCCGTCGGGCGAGCGGGCAGGAGAGCGTAGCGCGGCGCGGTTGTTCGCGCGGGACGAGCGCGAAGCGGTGACGTTCGGCGCGGAAGTGCACGCGTTGCTGGCCGGCGTGGTGTGGTGCGCGAGCGATGAAATCGAGGCGCGCGCGGCGGCTTGGCAGGCGGGTGGGGCGAGCGACGCGGCGATCAGTGAGGTCGTCGGCTGCTTGCGGGCACCGGCGTTGCGGGAGTTGTGGACGCGGACGGCGGGTGCGGAGGTCTGGCGCGAGCGGTCGTTCGAGGTGGTTTTGGACGGGGCGTGGGTGTCGGGTGTGTTCGATCGCGTCGTGGTGGTGCGCGGGCCCGACGGGCGCGTGGCGGCGGCGACGGTGTTCGATTTCAAGACCGACCGGATCAGCGGCGAGGCCGCGGAGGTGGAGCGCGCGGTCGCGCGGCATGTGGTGCAGCTGAATCTCTACCGGCGCGTGGTGGCGCGGCTGGCCGGTTTGCCGGAGTCGGTGGTGGGCGCGGAGGTGGTTTTTACGGCTTTGGCGCGGCGGATTTCGGTGCCGGCAGCGAGCTAACTTCGGGCTTTACAGGGGAGGGCGCGCGCCGCACGTTCGACCCTCTAACACCACCTTTTCACCATGGGAAATCTCAAGAAGAAGCGCCGTCTGAAGATGTCGAAGCACAAGCGCCGCAAGCGCCTGAAGGCAAATCGCCACAAGAAGCGCACCTGGCAGAAGTGAGCGCGCGCATCGCGCCGCCACGCTCATCGCCTTTCAAAACCCGCCGTGTTCGCGGCGGGTTTTTTCGTGTCCGCGGGGTGGGGTAAATATCTAGTAATCCTTGGCCCTGATGGGTCTATCGGGGGTTTTGGTCTTGTGTAGAAAGGAGGCCGAACCTATCCGGTTAGCTCCGTCACACCAGAAACCGCCAGCCGTTCGCGCGTGCGTTATCCCCTGTTTGGCCGCGCTGTCGACCTGTCACCTCTCCTCATTTTTTCACGCATATGTTCGGCAAGAAGACCAAGGGCTTTTGCGTCGATTTCGGCGATCAGGCCGTGCTGCTCGCGCGGTTGTCCCAGGAAGACGCGCCGTTGGTCGTTGAAGAGGTGAAGGAGTTCGCTGCAGCCGACACCGAGGGGCTCCAGAACTACCTGAAAACCGCCGACGGCAAGGGGCCGACCGGTTACGCGCATGCGAAGGTCTCACTCTATCCGGCGCGCCGCATCGTTCGGCGCCACACGATGGACCTGAAGCGCGTGAAGGAGCCCGGCTATGTGCCCGAGGTGCTGACGCAGACTTTCCGCGTCGAGGCGGACAAATTCACCACGTTGCTCCTCAATCCCGCCGACGGCTCGGAATACGACTTGGCCAAGGGCAATCAAAAGGAAGCGCTCTTTTGCGGCATGCCGTCCGACGACGTCATCCAGTGGCAGGAAAAGCTGTTGGAGTGCGGGATCTATCCCGAGCAACTCGAGCTGGGCACGGTTGCCACGCTCGGCGCATTGGTGAGCTACCAGAAATTCAAGCAGTCGAAGGCACCGCTGCTCCTCCTCGAGATGGGTGAGGAAGCCACCCAGTGCTTCATCCTCACGGCGGACGGCGTCGACATTTCGCGGCCGATCGCCTCCGGCATTTCGGCGATGATCCCGGTCGTGCAAAAGGAGCTCGGTCTCAAGGACGAGGAGTCCGCCAAGAAACTTTTCTATTCGAACACCTTCGATTTCACGAGCATGGGCGGCACGCTGATCAAGAAGCTCCTCAAGGAGCTCCAGTCCTCCATCGGCTTCTACGAAGTGCAGACCGGCCAGTCGATCGGCGCGGTGCTCTGCACGCAGCTCCCCTCCAGCCTCGCCTGGCTCAGCCCGACGATCGCGAGCTCGCTCGGCGTCCAGCCCTTCAAGGCTGAGCTGCTCCCTTGGGCGCAGTCGCTCGGCATTTCGCTGGCTCCGGGCGTCACCCTTGCGCCCCCCGACGAACGTTGGCTCGGCCTTTTCGGCCTGATGGCTTCCTACAACAATGGCCCTGTCGCTGCTGAACAAAAAGGCTGACGCGGCGCCGGCCGCGGCGCCGCATTGGCACCCGAATTTCCGCAACTTCGAACGGTTGCCGGATACGAAGGTCGTGCGCACGACCTTCTTCATCAATGTCGGTGGCATCGCCACGGCCGTGCTGTTGCTCGCCTTCGTGGGCTGGCGCGAATACCAGGCTCACGTCTTCAACGGCCAGCGCGTCACCGCCGAGGCCGAGATCGCGAAAAACCAGAAACAGCACCAAGAAGGGCTGCGCCTCACCAAGCTGTTCACCGACGAAGACAAGAAGTTCGCCGAGGCCGCCGCGTTCGTGAAGATGCCCGTCGAGCCCACCGCACTCCTCTCGTTGCTCGGCACCTGCCTGCCCAAGGAAATCCAGCTCGAATACATCGACCTCCGCCCGAGCGACCCCGCCGGCGCGCGCTGCACACTCCGCGGCCTCGCCGCTGGCGCGAAGGACCAGGCCAGCGGCTTCGCCTCCGCCTACGTCGAGACGCTCCGCACCCAGCCGCGCCTCGCGGAAATCTTCGACGGCGTGAAACTCATCGCCATCAACCCCGACCCGAAGTCCGGGGCGCTGCTCTTCGAGATCGAGTTGAAATTCAAAGGCGCGAAGGAGGCGAAAAAATCATGACCGGCGCCGATCTCCTCGCCCTCATCAAGAAACAGCCCGTCGCCTTCGCGTGCGGCCTGCTCGCGCTGCTTTGCGGCGTGGCGCTCTATTTCCGCAGCGACGCCGTCGACGAGGCCCAGCGCCTCTTCGAGGAAAAGGACAAGGAATCGCAGAAGATCGCGCTCAACGCCCGTCACACCACCGGCCTCGCCGAGCAAGTGCAGGAAATCCAGGCCGAGGCCAAGCAGCTCGAGTCCCGCCTCGTCCGCGCCGGCAGCCTCGCGAATAACCTCCAGTTCTTCTACCGCCTCGAGAACGAGACCGGCGTGAAACTCGTCGACGTCCGACAGAACGCCCAGCCCGCCACGAAGCAGAACGCGCCCAAGACGCTCTTCATTCCCGTGTCGTTCAGCCTCACGCTCCAAGGCACCTACCCGCAGATCTGGGCTTTCCTGCGCCACATCGAAACCGGCCCGCACTTCGCCCGCTTCGACCGCCTGACCGTCTCGAAACTCGAAGCCGGCGGCCGCACCGAAAGCGGTGGCGGCACCGCCGCTCCGGACCAGATGAACGCCGTGTTCACCGTCGACCTGCTCGGCACGCCATGAAGACCCTCCGCCTCGTCGCCCCGCTTCCGCTGCTCGCCGCGCTCGCCCTCGCCGCCGACGTGCCGCCGGTCGTCGCGCCGACTGCGCGCACCGCCGGTCTCGGCAACGCCAAGCAACTCCTCGCCGCCAAAGACGGTTCCACGCCGACCAATCTCCCCGACCCGTTCCACTCCGAGGCATTCATCGAGTTCGCCGCGACTGTCGGCACCGCGGCCGTCGGCAACGCCGGGGCCTCCGCGCTCGTCGCCCCGGGTGGCGCCGCCCGTCCCGGCGCGCCGCGCAACGCTCGCGATCTCCTCGCCTCCATCGGCGACGCACTCAGGCCCAGCGGCTACATCGTCATGGGCGGCCAGCCCTCGCTCTCCTTCGGTCAAAAGCGGGTCAAACCCGGCGGCACGCTCACAATCACCTTTGAAGGCGCGGAATACACCGTAGAAGTCACCGCCATCGACCGTGCCAATTTCACTCTCCGGTTGAACAACGAAGAATACACCCGGCCCATCAAGAAATGAGGACACCCCCCATGAGCACCCGCACCCTCGCCACCGCCGCCCTGGCGCTTTCGCTGCTCGGCTCTGTCACCGCGCAGACCCCGGCCGCCGCGCCCTCCGGAGAGAAGCCCGCCGCCACGGTCGCCGGCGCGCAGCCCACCGAGCACACCGTCTCTCGCGACAAGGACACGCTCTCCGTCGATTTCCCCGACGAGGACATCAAGACCATCCTCCGCAACGTCGCCGACCTCTTCGAGCTCAACATCGTCGTCCCCGACACCCTCGTCGGCAAAACCTCGATCAAGCTCCGCGACGTCACCTGGCGCCAGATCTTCGACACCGTCCTCTCGCCCGCCGGCTACACCTACATCGAGGAAGGCAACATCATCAAGATCGTCAGCCGCGAGTCCCTCACCCAGGAGCCCGCCGCCACCGAAGTCTTCATCCTCAACAACGCCAAGGCCGCGGACATCAAGCCCACAGTCGACGGCCTCGTCGACGCCGCGCAAGGCGGCAAGATCCTCATCGACGCCCGCTCCAACGCGCTCGTCGTCACCACGCAGCCCTCGCGCATGACCCGCATCCGCGCGATCATCGAGAAGCTCGATAAGGCCACCGACCAGGTGATGATCGAGTCGAAGTTCGTCGAGGTCAGCGACAGCGACATCCGCAACATCGGCGTCAACTGGGCCTCGCTGGGATCAGGCGTGAATCTCGGTGCGAGCAAGATGTCGCAGGCGGTTAGCCGCGATCGTGGCCAGAGCTACACGCAAGGCGTCAATCGCAGCGACGGCGGCTCCGGAACCGCCACGAACTCGAACAGCGCTTCGAATTCCAACACCGCCAACAACGGCTCGACCGGCACCACCACGAACGATTTCTCCAACACGGTGGTTTATGGCACGGTGTTCAATCCGGTGAACTCGACCACCAATCTCCCGAGTGGCACGGTCACGATGCCGACCACGTCCACGAGCGTTACCCGTCCGGTGGGCAGTGGCACCGATGTCACCGCGACGAACACCGCGAACGGACTCTATGGCTCCACTGCCGGCACCACTTCCGACAGCACTACTTCAACGTCGGGTTCCTCGAGTTCGAGCTCCTCGTCGACTACAGACAGCGCGTTCAGCAATCTGCTCAACCTGGCAAACACCGGCAGCAGTTCGCGCCTCGCGTCCGCGGTGTTCTCCGCTTCCGATTTCAACATCATTGTCTCCGCGCTGAAAACGCAGAGCAACACGAAGGTCGTTTCCAACCCGACGATCGTCACGCTCAACAACACCGAGGCCTTCATCAATATCGGCTCCGAATACCCGATCCCGAGTTACACCTACAACTCGGAGCGCGGCACCTTCGAAGTCTCCGGTTTCCAATACAAGCCGATCGGCGTGATCCTGAAAGTTACGCCGCAGGTCAACGCGCAGGGCATCATTCGCATGACCCTCGAGCCCGAGATCAGCAGCTCCAACCGCGAGACCACCTTCGGTGGCGCCGGCGGCGCTTCAATCCCGATCATCGACACCCGCAAGGTGAAGACCCAGGTCTCGTTGAAGGATGGCTATACCGCCGGCATCGGCGGCCTCATGTCGTCCAGTAAAGCGCACGGCGGCACCAAGGTCCCGGTCCTCGGCAGCATTCCGGTGCTCGGCCGCCTCTTCTCCTCGAAGAGCGTGAACGACGTCACGACCAACCTCCTCATCTTCATCACCGCCAAAACGGTTGCCGCCGACGGCGCCGATCCGGCGCAGGTGTTCAACGCCGCCGCCCTCGAGGCCGCCGGCGAACCGTCCGACACGAAGGCGAAGTAAGGCGTCGCGCCTTTCCGCTTCCCGGCCGTCCCGCTCCCGCGTGACGGCCGTTTTGTTTCCAATAAGCGCATGCTTGCCCGCGCCGTCCTGCAAATCGGCGAAGCGGGGTAGGTGGCGATCTTGGTCGCGCCAAATAAGCAGACACGAGCAAGCTCGCGGCCTGCGTGACACGTGCGTCGCCTCACCACCACCCGCTCACGAAACCCTGCGCGTATTTGATCGCGAACACGCCGAGATTCTTCGCTGCGTGCGCGGCGATGCACGGCAGCAGCGAGTGCGACGGATTCAGTTTCCAAAACCGCACCGCGTAGAACCACAGCGAGCCGGCGAAGACCGCCGCGGTGCTGAACCACGCCTTCGTTCCGAGCTGCGCGTGCAGCGCGCCGTCGCGCCATTGCCACAGGAACGGGTGCAGCAGCGCAAACAGCAGCGACGCGCCCACGATGCCGCCGACGAGCGTCGCGCGGCCGCGGTTTTCCACCACCACGAAGCCGCGGAAGATCAGCTCCTCGCCGAACGCCGCCGCCAGCGTGTAGAGTCCGAACAGCGCGGTGACGCGGCTCTGTTCACCGGCGACACCGAGCGCGATTTCACCCCACGTTTCCAGCGCCAGCAAGCCGAGCGCGCCGAGCGCCGCGACCGCGATCGCGGCCATTGTCGTCGGTGTCGCGCCCGGCAGCGCCCGCGGCACGGGAGTGCCCGCACGCGCGGCGCGCAGATCGTCGAGCCACAGCTTGGCGACGTAGCCGGTGGCGCCGAGCAGCACGAGCAACAGCAGGGGATTTTCCTGGCCCATGTTTTAACGAAACGTGATTCGCGCCATCACTGGCAAGACTGGCGGAGCTTTTTGTTAGCCTTTCGGGCCTTCGTTCCTAGCCTCACGCGCGATGTCCGGACCCGCGCCTCACACCGTCTTTGCCGAAAACGACCCCGCCGCCGTCTTCGCCCGTCTCGCCCCGCAGATGGCGGCGCTCGATGCGTTCATGCAAGAGCAGGTCGCGCAATTCGAGCCCGAGATCCGTGACATGGCGGCGTATTGCGTCGAGACCTCCGGCAAGCGTCTGCGACCCACGCTGGTGTTTATTTCCGGCTGGCAGGGCGATGGCGTGATCGATCGGGATCTGGTGCGCGCCGCTGGCGTCGTCGAGATGGTGCACATGGCGACGCTCGTCCACGACGACATCATGGACCAGGCCGAGCTGCGCCGCAGCCGCCCCACGGCATCGCGCAAATTCGGCCCCGATGCCGCCGTGCTCCTCGGCGACGCCCTGTTCGCCCAGGCGCTGCACGTCGCTTCGCAGTTTCCCACCACCGACGTCTGCCTCGCTGTCTCCGAGTCCACGCGCAAGGTCTGCTCCGGCGAGATCATGCAGACACTGCATCGCCGCGATATGGGTGTGACGATGGAGGCCTACTACCGCGTGATCGATCTGAAGACCGCGGAGCTTTTCCGCGTCTCGTGCCAGCTCGGCGCGAAGCTCTCCGGTGCGCCCGCCGCTTTCGTCGCGGCCGCCAACGACTATGGCCGGCATCTCGGCATCGCCTACCAGATCTACGACGACCTCGTGGATTTCCTCGGCGAGGAGAAGCGCATCGGCAAAACCCTCGGCACCGATCTCGCGAGCGGCAAGCTCACGCTCCCGCTCATGCTGCTGCTCGAGAAGCTCCCCGCCGCGGAGCGCGCCGAAGTCGTCGCCGCGATGCAGCAAGGCAAGCCGCTGCCGCTCCACGCCAGTGTCGGGCGCATGCGCGAGCTCGGCATCGCGGCCGGCGTGATCCGCGCGGTCGAGGAGGAACTGGCACGTGCCCTCTCGGTCCTTATGCCTCACGAGGGGCTCGCCCCCGTGCCTTTGCTGCGTCAGCTCAGTGGCTTGCTACAGGGCCAGATCGCTGCATTGCAGGCTCCGACCAAGCCGTAATTCGCCGTTGCCTCCGGACGGCGCCAATCCGACCTTACACCTCCCGATGAACCTCTCGAAGGTCTTCACCAAGACCCTCGTCACCTCGCCTGAACGTCAGGCGGAGGCCGATTCGGATATTGAGGTCGTAAAACGCGTGCAGGCGGGCGATGTGGCCGCATTCGACGTGTTGATCCGCAAATATCGCGAGCGCGTCTTCGGCGTCGTTTACAACCTGACCTCCAATCGCGAGGACACCGCCGATCTCGTGCAGGACGCCTTCATCAAGGCCTTCCAGTCGATCAATCGCTTCCAGGGTCAGTCGTCGTTCTTTACCTGGCTCTACAAGATCGCCGTTAACACCACGCTCAGTCATCTCCGCAAGAACAGGTTGCGCACTTTCTTTAGTCTCGAAAAAGTCCAGGAGGACGGCACGTCGAGCGAGATTCTCAACCAGCTCACCGATACGACCGGAGCCGACCGGGATGCCTATCTGCGTGAGCTTCAGGAAAAATTGAACGAGGCGCTGCAAAAACTGTCTATCAAGCATCGCACCGTCATTACCTTGTTCGAAATCGATGGACTCAGCCACGCCGAGATTGCCGAAGTCATGGACTGCTCCGAAGGCACCGTGCGCTCCCGGCTGCACTACGCGAAACAGTTTCTCCAAGGCGAATTGAGCAAATACCTCCGCTGAACCGCATGTCGCAACGCCCGCAAAACTCCAAGATCACCGTCGAAGACTTGCTGCGCCTCAAACGCGCCGAGCGCCCCGACGCCGAGTTTTGGAACAAGTTCGAAGTCGAGCTGCGCCAGAAGCAGCTCGCCGCACTCGTCGAGCGCCGCCCGTGGTGGCAGCAGATTCCGCTGCTGCTGAACCGCCGCGTCTATCTGCCCGTCGGCGCCACCGCCGTCCTCACTTTCACGCTCGTCTCGCTCCGCTACTACGCGCCGATCCAAGTCGCCAGCGTCGCCCCCGTCGAAGCCGCTGCCCCCGCGCCCGTGGCCTCGCAAGTCGTCGAGCCGCGCCACGACATCGTCGCTTCCGTTGCGGCCAGTCAGCCGCGCATCGAGCAAGTCGCAGTCGAGGAACAACCCCGCGCCACCGCGCAAGTGCAGCTCTCCGACGAGCTGCCGGCCAAGAGCGACGAGTTGATTCCCTGGACCGCGCCGCGCGCCGAGCAAAGCCCGTCCGCCCGTTCCATCGCCGCCAATCTCGCCAGCCTCGCCGAAACCGATCCCGATCTGGCCAACGCGCTCCTCGCAGGCAACCGCGTCGGTGCTTCGGGCAACGCGGTGTCGGATGTCGCGAGCCATGGCGCGGAACTCGCCGGCGTCGCCGCCGTTTCCTCGCGCCGCAGCCGCCTGCTCGCGGCGATGACCGACCGCCAATTCACGCCGGATCCCGCGGCCCCGGAAGTCGTCCGCGAACGCCTCGCGCGCCGCCTCGGCGACACCGAGCTCACCGGCGGCTGGACTCGCGTCGGCCTGAAAGCCGACCGCGTCTCGCTCAAATTCTGAGCGACCTTCGCGGCAGCGAAAATTGAGGCCGGTCTCCGACCGGCCTTTTGTTTTTCCAGTATCGTTCTCGCGAGGAGCACACCGCTCGCCGCTCGAACTTCCCTTTTGCGAACGCCGCCCTCGCATCTAGTTTCCCTCCGATGAGAACCGAACGCGACTCGATGGGCGAAATGGCAGTGCCGGACGATGCGCTCTACGGCGCTTCCACGCAGCGCGCCGTGCTCAACTTCCCCATCAGCGGCCGACCGCTGCCCGCCGCCTTCATTCGCACGCTCGGCCTCGTGAAGTGGGCCTGCGCTCGGGCCAACGCCGAACTCGGCCTGCTCACGCCGGAAAAAGCCCGCCTCATCGAGCAAGCCGCGCTCGAGATCGCCGACGGTCGCCACACCGCGCATTTTCCCATCGACGTTTTCCAAACCGGCTCCGCCACCTCGACGAATATGAACGCCAACGAGGTGATTGCGAACCGCGCCCGGCAGCTGGCCGATTTGCCGGCTGACGCGCCACGACCGCTGCATCCGAACGACGACGTCAACCTCGGCCAGTCCTCCAACGACGTCATTCCCACGACGCTCCACGTCAGCGTCGCGCTTGCCCTGCACCGCGACCTCGCGCCGGCGCTCGATGCGCTCGCGACGGAACTCGATCGCAAGGCCGCGGCCTGGCAGGGCGTCGTGAAAATCGGCCGAACACACCTGATGGATGCCACGCCGCTCACCCTCGGCCAGGAATTCTCCGGCTACGCGACGCAGGCGCACAAAGCCGCCGAACGTGCCCGCCGCGCCGTGTGCGTGCTGGGCGAACTCGCGATTGGCGGCACCGCTGTCGGCACCGGCATCAACACGCACGTCGAGTTCGGCGCCCGCGTCGCGCGGCTTCTCAACGAGCGCACCGGCCTGAGCTTTCGCGAGGCGCAAAACCATTTCGAGGCGCAGGCCGCACGGGACGATTGCGTCGAGGCCGCCGGCCAACTCGCTGCCATCGCCGCCGCTCTGACAAAAATCGCCAACGATCTCCGCCTGCTCGGCTCCGGTCCGCGGGCCGGTCTGGCCGAGATCAAATTGCCCGCGACTCAGCCAGGCTCCTCGATCATGCCGGGCAAGGTGAACCCCGTGATGAGTGAAATGCTGGTTCAGGTTTGCCTCTACACGCAGGGCCTCACGCAAACGATGCAGCTCGCCGGTCGCGACGGACACTTCGAGCTGAACGTCGCGCTGCCGCTCATGGCGCACTGTTTCCACGAGGCGATCACATGCCTCTCGAACGCGACGCGGGTTTTCACCGAAAAATGCGTCGCCGGTCTCGAGGCCGATCCCGCCCGCTGCCGCGAGCTGGTTGATCGTTCGCTCATGCTCGTCACCGCGCTCAATCCCCACCTCGGCTACGACGCGGCTGCGATGATCGCGAAGGAGGCTTACCTGAGCGGCCGCACGCTGCGCGAGCTCGTGCTCGAGAAAAAGCTGATGGACGCCGCAACCCTCGATCGCGCCCTCGATCCGCTCGCGATGACGCAACCTGGTGCGAGTTCGCCCGGTGCCAACGGCTGAGCCAAAGTAGCGGGAGCTCCCAGCTCCCGTCTCTCCGCGCGCTCCCAAAACGCGGAGTCGGGAAGCTCCAGCACATCATCAAGCAACCATGCCACTTTACCAAGCCACTCTCACAATCCGCACGCACGGGCAGGGCGCGCACGAGATTACCGACGAGCTCGCCCGCGAACTCGCCCGCAGCGGCCTGCAGCGCGGCGTGGCGACGATCTTCTGCCAGCACACGAGTGCCAGCCTGGTCATCATGGAGAACGCCGATCCTTCCGCGCGGCGCGATCTCGAGGCGTGGCTCAACCGCCTCGTGCCGGAAAACGACCGACACTTCACACACACGCTCGAAGGGGCGGACGACATGCCGAGTCACATCAAGATGGCGCTCACGCGCACGAGCGAACAGGTGCCGTTCGCCGACGGCCGGCTGTTGCTCGGCACGTGGCAAGGCGTCTTCCTTTGGGAACACCGTCGCGCGCCGCATTCGCGACGCGTGATTGTGACGTTCATGGGCGAGTGAGCAGGCGCTTGACCCTTGCGCCTCGCTCGGCTGACCTAGCGACGGATGCCATTACCTGAGATTGTCTGACCAGCCACTGGCTGAGCACCGGCCGCGCTTCGCGGCGGACTTTTTATTTATCCCGGCGGTCATTGCCCAGTGACGCAGCGCCGGTCCAGCCAGGGCGATGCGGCCCGCTACCAGTGCGGGATGACTCTCTCCTTCGCCGGGATATCGCATCCCATGTCAGACCATTTTCGCTATTCACCGCCCGCATCCAGCGGTGCGAAACTCTCCTATCTCAAATGCCGTCACTGCGGCGGCGAGTTCTCCTTCGACGCCCCGGGCACGCGCCATCGCAACCATTGTCCGTGGTGCCTGTGGAGCGTGCATCTCGACAACAAACCCGGTGACCGTGCCGCCGATTGCGGCGGCGGCATGGAGCCGATCGCCATCCACGCCACGACCGACGGCGAGTGGCTGCTCGTGCACCAGTGCAAGACGTGCTTTACGGTCCACGTGAATCGCATCGCGGGCGACGACAGCGAGCGCGAGCTACTCGGGCTCGCAGTGCGGCCGTTGCGGCGCGCGCCGTTTCCAATCTGAACCCGGCTGGCGTCAGCTTAGTTGGCGCCAGCCTCTATCCCAACCGCTCAATGCGGCGCGCAGATGCCGCAGTTCTGGACGAAGAAGTCGTTGCCCTTGTCGTCGACGAGGATGAACGCCGGGAAGTCCTGCACCTCGATCTTCCACACGGCCTCCATGCCGAGCTCGGGATATTCGTGCACTTCGACCTTCTTGATCGAATCCTGCGCGAGGATCGCCGCCGGACCGCCGATGCTGCCGAGGTAGAATCCGCCGTGCTTCTTGCAGGCGTCGGTAACCTGCTTCGAGCGGTTGCCCTTGGCGAGCATCACCATCGAGCCGCCGAGCGACTGGAAGAGGTCGACGTAGCTGTCCATGCGGCCGGCCGTCGTCGGCCCGAACGAACCGGAGGCGTAACCGGCGGGCGTCTTCGCCGGACCGGCGTAGTAGACCGGGTGGTCTTTGAAATACTGCGGCAAGCCCTGGCCGGCGTCGACGCGCTCCTTGAGCTTCGCGTGGGCGATGTCGCGCGCGACGATCATGGGGCCATTGAGCAGCACGCGGGTTTTCACCGGGAGTTTCGAGAGCTCGGCGCGGATTTTCTCCATCGGCTGGTTCAGGTCGATGCGCACGGCGCTGTCGTCCTTGAACGTCCGCATCTCGGCCGGAATGTAGCGGCCGGGATTCGTCTCCATCTGCTCGAGAAAGACGCCGTCCTTCGTGATCTTGGCCTTGATGTTGCGGTCGGCGCTGCACGAGACGCCCATGCCGACCGGACAACTCGCACCGTGGCGCGGCAGGCGGACGATGCGAACGTCGAGGGCGAAATACTTGCCGCCGAACTGGGCGCCGACGCCGCTTGCCTGCGCGAGCTTGAGCACCTTCGCCTCCATCTCGATGTCGCGGAACGCCCGGCCATGCGCGTCGCCGGTGGTCGGAAGAGTGTCGTAGTATTTCGTCGAGGCGAGCTTCACGGTCTTGAGACACGTTTCTGCGCTGGTGCCGCCGATAACGAAGACGAGGTGATACGGCGGGCACGCGGCGGTGCCGAGCAGCTGCATCTTTTCCGTGATGAACTTCTCGAGGCTCTTCGGATTGAGCAGCGCCTTGGTTTCCTGGAAGAGAAACGTCTTGTTTGCCGAGCCGCCGCCCTTGGCGACGAAGAGCAGTTCGTATTTCGCGCCCTCGGTGGCGTAGAGATCGATCTGCGCCGGCAGATTCGTGCCGGTGTTCGTCTCCTTGAACATGTCGAGCGCGGCGGTCTGCGAGTAGCGGAGGTTCTCCTTCGTGTAGCAGTCGTAGATGCCGCGCGAGAGCCACTCGGCGTCGTTGGCGCCGGTCCAGACCTGCTGGCCCTTCTTCCCGAAGACGATCGCGGTGCCCGTGTCCTGGCACATCGGCAGGATGCCGCCGGCGGCGATCTCGGCGTTCTTGAGCAGCGTCAGCGCGACGTAACGGTCGTTGTTCGACGCCTCGGGATCGGCGAGGATCGCGGCGACTTGCTCGACGTGCTTCGGGCGGAGAAAAAAGTTGGCGTCGTGCAACGCCTCGCGCGCGACGTAGGCCAGCGTCTCCGGCGTGACTTTGAGAATCTCTTTGCCCTCAAAGGTGGTGGTCGAGACGCCTTCCTTGGTCAGCAGGCGATAGGTTGTGTCGTCGGGGCCGTGGGCGAACGTGTCGGAGTAGGTGAACGCGGGCGTAGCCATGCCGGCGAAGCTACGCGCCGCCCGTTCGAGCACAAGCCGTCGCCGCGTGAAACCGCGTAGCTATTACCGGCAACGCGCGGAGCGACAGAGAAACTTTAGCGCCGACAGTCCAGCGCGACGGTCGATCGGCGTCGTGGAGGGCGCGGCTACGGCCGCGCCGCGGAAGTCACAGCGGCTGCGCAGCTCAACGGCGCGGCAGTAGCCGCGCCCTCCACGACGTTTCTACGTCTCACAAAATCTTCAGCTTCGGCAGGTCCTGCACGTCGATGTAGCCAACGGGCCGACCATCCGCATCCAGCGCGAACAGATCCGAAATCTTGAACTGCTGGAAGAGCTTCAACGCCTCGACCGCCAGCGCGTCGGCGCCGATCGTCTTGCCACCGCGCGTCATGAATTGCGCGACGGGAGCGCGCAGAAAATCCGCGCCGCCATTCAGCGCGGTGCGACGGAAGTCGCCGTCGGTGAAGATGCCGGCCAGTTTGCCGTCTGCCGTCGTGAGCGCGACCGCGCCGGCTTTGGCGCCGGTCATCGCGAGGATCGCTTCCTGCACGGTGGTTTTCGCCTCCGGCAGAAGCGGGCAACCCTCGCCGGTGCGCATGATGTCCTTCACGCGCAGCAGCAGTGTCATGCCGAGCGTGCCCGAGGGATGATACTTCGCGAAGTCCTCGCGCGTCACACCGCGCGTCTCCAACAACACCATGGCGAGCGCGTCGCCGAGACCGAGCGCGGCGGTCGTGCTGGCGGTCGGCGCGAGCGCCAGCGGACAGGCTTCGCGCGGGGCGCGGTAGATGAGCTTCAGGTCGGCGCCACGCGCCAGTTCGCTCTCGGGCGCGCCGGTGAGCGCGACCGTTTTCAAACCGAACCGCTCGAACAGCGGCAGCAGGCGCAGCATCTCGTGCGTCGAACCGCTGTTGCTGAGGAGAAACGCCAGATCACCCGCCGCGCACAGGCCGAGGTCGCCGTGCAGGGCGTTGGTCGGATCGAGAAACGCCGACGGCACTCCGGTGCTGTTGAAGGTGCCGGTGAGTTTCTGCGCGATGTGCGCGGATTTGCCGATGCCGGTGAAGATCAACTTTCGGCCGGCGGCGATCGTCGTTTCGACGGCGCGCACGACGTCGACGAAGTCGCCGTTGAGGATTTCCGCGGTGGCCTCGAGCGCTTCGCGTTCGATGGCGAGACATTGGCGGGCCTTGGCGAGGATCGTGGGGGCGTCGAGTGGCATCTGGACTTGTAGTGGGGGAGACCGGGCGCAAACCTACGGACCGCTTCCGCTCGTTCAATTCCTTTCCCGTGTCGCGCGTCCCTGTCCTGCTCCGTCGCCATGTGCTGCCGCTCGTCGCGGCGGCCGTTTTGGCGTTGGGCTTGGCCGGATGCGGTGGCGATAGCCGGCAGTCCTACGCGACGGAGGCCGACGAGCCGTATTATCGCCAAGCCGAGCAGATGAAGCGCTCCGGCCGGCAGCAGGAAGCGCTGTCGGCTTACCTGCGAGTCATCGAGAAACGCGGCGACGACGCGCCGGAATCCCACCTCGAAGCGGGCCTCGTCTACGCGCAGCACATCCGCGATCCGATCGCCGCGATCTACCACTTCCGGAAATATCTCTCGCTCCGCCCCAACAGTGCGCAGGCTCCCCTGGTGAAGCAGCGCATCGACGCGGCGATCCGGGATTTCGCGCGCACGCTGCCCGCTCAGCCGCTCGACACGCAGGTGCAGCGCGTCGATCTCATCGCGGCGCTGGACAAACTGAAACTCGAGAACGACATCCTGAAACAACAGGTCGCCGACCTCCAGGCCGGTCGCGAAACGACAGTGGGCACGGCGCCGGCCGAGTCGCCGGTGGAACGCCCGGCACCGACGCCGGCGAACCGCGCCCCCGCCGGCACCGGCGGCAGCGCGAACAATTTTTCGGTCAACCTCGACACCATGCCGACCGTGCGCACGCGTCCGGCTGCGACGCGACCCGAGCCGGTTTCGCCCCCGCCCACGGCCCGCTCCTCCGCGGCCACCGCGCCAAAGCAAACGCCCGCCGCGCAAACCCCGCAGCCCGCGCGCGGCGCACGCACCCACACGGTGCGTCCCGGCGACACGCTTTCGAGTCTCTCGCAGCGCTACTACGGCAATCGCTCGCGCTGGCGCGACATCTACCAGGCGAACCGCGCCACGATGCGCAACGAGGGCGACCTCAAGGTCGGCGCGCAGATCATGATTCCGCAGTGAGCGCAGCGTCGCGCCCGACGAAGCCCTGGTTCGCGCGCCATGTGCCGCCCGGCGTGTTCACGATCCGCGGACTCATGGGCGTGTGCCATCTCCTCGTCGATGCGCAGGGTGAGGCGGTGCTGATCGACACCGGTCTGATCGGCGAGCGCACGCAGATCCGCTGGATGCTCCGCCGCCTCGGGCTCACGCCGGAATCCATCAAGGCCATCCTGCTCACGCACGGGCATCTCGACCACGGGGCGAATGCCGAGTGGGCCAAGCGCCTCACGGGCGCGCCGCTCTACGCGCATTCGGCCGAGCAGGCGCATCTCGACGGCACCTATCCGTTTCAAGGTGCGGCGCGTTGGTGCGGGCGGTTGGAGCGCGTGGGCTACAATGTGCTCAACTATCGTCCGGCGCGCATCGATCGCTTCATCGCCGACGGCGACGAGCTGCCATTTTGGGGCGGACTGCGCGTGGTGCATCTGCCGGGCCACACCGAGGGGCATTGCGGGTTCTATAGCGCGCGGCACGACCTGCTGTTCAGCGGCGACCTGTTCGCGAGTTACTTCTTCAACGTTCACTTTCCGCCGCCGTTCCTGAACGCGCGACCGGATTTGCTTGCGGGCAGCGTCTACAAAACGCTCGCGCTGAACCCGCGCTGGATCGTGCCGCAACATTACGACGTGCTCGATGGCGAGCTGCATGCGCGGCGGTTCCGCGCTCTGTGCGAGCGGGCGGTGCAACGCGGCGCACGGACGGCGCGACTGTAGCGCGGTGCGGTTCCGCGGTGCGCGAACGCGGCTGCGAATCTCAGCTCACCGTGGCGCGCAGGGCCCGGGCTTCGGCCAGCAACTCGCGGGCGGCGGCGAGCGTATCGCCGGCGACCGTGCTCGCTTCCGCCACCGGCGCGGCCGGAGCGACGGACGCGTGCGCATCGTCCGGGTCGCCGAGGCCGGCTTGGCGGAAGAGCCGGAGCCGATCGAGGACGAGGTCGCGGATCTCCTGTGCGTTGTCTACGCCGTGAAACACGCCGGCGTGCAGCGACTCGCCGGCGTCCTTGCCGTGCTCCGAGACGCGGCCGCCGCCGGCGGATTGGACGCGGACGTCGGCGATGCCGAGGAGGCGTTGCACGGGACCTTGCGAGACCTCGACCTGCTGGAGATTGGCGAAGCTCATGGTCGATTCCTGGAGCGACCAGATGCCGGCGCGGATGCGCAGACTGCGATCGGTGACGATATACCAGCGCAGTTCCCAATCGAGACGCACGGCGGCGAACGTGATCGGCAGTTGGAGCAGGAAGACGGCGATACCCGCGAGCTCGGCGATTTCCACCAAGGTGAGAACCCAATACGGGGTGCGGGCGAAAAACACCTGTCGCGGGAGGCCGCGATCGCGCTTTGCCTTGGCGCCCTTGGGTGCGACGGAAGGAGCCGGTGCCTCGGGCGTGGAAGCGGTGGCGGACGGTGGCACGGCGGCGAGGTGCGCGCGTTGTTCGCGGGCGGCTTGCGCGGCTTCGAAGTCGTCGCGGAAGTTGGCGATGAAGCCGATCGAGAACGCGATGCCGATCACCGCGCCGATTTGGGTCAGGAGCCAGCGGGCGAGGCGGACGTAATAGAAATTCTTCGCGGCGCGGAAGATTTTCGTCGAGCCGGGCGCGCCGAGGGGCGGCTCGGGGTCGTGCGGGACGCGGAGGATGCGCAGGAGGCGGGAGCGAACGGCGGCGAGCATCGGAGCATCCTCAGTGGCGGCGTTGCGTTTCGAGCGCGGCGCGGGTGGCGCGGAGCTCGGCGGCGACTTCGCGCAGCGCGGCGGCGAGCTCGGCGTCCTGGGCGGCGGTGGCGGTCGGAGGCGCGGCGGCGGGCTTCGTTGCCGGTTCCTTCACGCCGCGCATCTGGTGATAGAGAAAGTCGCGCACGGCCTCGAACTCGCGCAGGCCTTCGATGGTCATCTCCGCGCCGGAACTGCCGCTCGCGGTTTGCACGAGGATGCGCGCGAGGCCGAGCCAGCGCTCGACGAGATTGGAGCGCAGATGGATGTCCTGGATGCGCGCGTATTGGACGATGATTTCGCGGCGGAACAGGATGCCCCAGCTCATCGAGATGCCGTCCGCGGTGAACTTGTAGCGCATCGTGTGGTAGCGGAAATACAAGTAGGGCCCGAGGAACAAGAGTGCGGGCGGAAACACGAGCGACGACAGGAAGTAATACGTGAGCAGGTTGCGATGCGGTCGCTCGATCGCATGAATGGCGGCGTCGGAGGGGGCGAGGGGCACGCGGGAGAGATGGCGGATTTAGCGGGCGAGCACAATGGCGGACGCGCCGACCGGTCGGGCGGCGGCCCCGAACGGTTCCGGGGTGGCGCGGGCTGTTCGCCGGGTCCGCCGGACCGGGATTTTCCCGACCGGTCGCGGTGGCGAGAGCGGCCACCTTCACCGGGTTCGCCGGTCAGAGCCTCTTTCCCGAGCGATTCGCTCCAAGGTCCACCTCAACTCGTCCCACACATGCTCAGCTACACCGTCCTCTTCCTGATCATTGCCATCGTCGCGGGCGCGCTGGGTTTCGGAGTCGTCGCCGGCACCGCGGCCGCGATCGCCAAGGTCTGCTTCGTGATCTTTCTCGTGCTGTTTCTCTTCTCGCTCTTTCGCGGCACGGCGCGGCGTCCGTGAAAATCAGGCCGAGTATTCGGCCCAGCTCGAACTGGTCTCGGTGACGCGGATACGTTCCACGCGGACGTTCGGGCCGATGGCGTAGTGGCCGCTCGCGGTCGGCTCGGGGAGGCGGCGGGCAAGCTCGTCGAAGATGGCCTTCGCCATCACTTCGGTGGTCGGGTCGCGGTCGGTGAAGGGAACGATCCGCTCGCCGTAGGCTTTCTGGAAATAGGCGAACTGTGGGTCCGAGGTGTTGATCGCGAGCGCGTGATCCCAGCGGCCGAGAAACTCGCCGAGGATCAGCTTCACCGCCTTGAAGTCGCAGACCATGTCGTTCGCGTCGAGAGTGTCGGCGACGAGCACGACCTCGATCTTGCGGCTGTGCCCGTGCGGGAAGCGGCACTTTTCGGGGTGTTTCGAGAGCAGGTGGCCGCTCTCGATTTCGAAAATTTTGGCGATGCGGTAAGGCATCCGGTCAGACGACTTTCGAGAAACCGGTGCGCTTCTTCTCGAGGTGCGCGTCGAAGCGCATGCCGAAGATGCGGAGGAAGAGCTGGCCGAGTTGCGTGATGGTCACGCGGCCGGGCGCGCGCTCGATCAAGCCGTCCGCCTCGAGATCGCCGAGCGTGGCCAGTTCGGCGGCGTAGGTTTGCTCGAAGTCGAGGCCGAGCTTTTTCGACAGTGCGGCAAAATCGAGGCCGCGCGCGCACATGATGTCGGAGATGATGGTGCGCCGACGCTTGTCGTCCTCGGAGAGGAGGTAGCCGCGCTCGATGGGCAGGCGGCCTTCCTTGATCGCGGTCTCGTAGTCGGGGAGTTCCTTGTAGTTTTGCCGGAACGAGCCGTCGGTCTGCGAAATCGAGGACATGCCGAAGCCGTAGAGCGAGGCGCCGGCGCGCGTCGTGTAGCCTTGGAAATTGCGGTGCAGCGTGCCCTCGGCGAAGGCGATCGCGAGCTCGTCCTGCGGACGCGCGAAGTGATCCATGCCGATGGTGGCGTAGCCGGCGGCGACGAGCTTGTGCGACGCGGTCATGAGCATCGTCAGCTTCTCCTCGGTGGACGGGAGCTGCTGGCGCTGGTCGAAGATTTTTTGCGCCGGCTTCACCCACGGCACATGGGCGTAGCTGAAGACGGCGAGGCGGTCGGGATTGAGGCCGATGACCTCGTCGACGGTTTTGCTGAACGACTCGGGCGTTTGCAGCGGCAGGCCGTAGATCAGGTCGACGCTGACGGATTGGTAGCCGGCCTCGCGGAGCCAGTCGATCGCCTGCTTCGTCATCGCGAGCGGCTGCCAGCGGTGGATGGCGACCTGGACCTGCGGATTCGTGTCCTGCACGCCGAGCGAGGCACGGTTGCAGCCGAGGCGGCGGAAGGCGTCGACGTGCTCCTTGGTCAGGCGGCGCGGGTCGATCTCGACGGAGATCTCGGCGTCGGCGGAGAATTTGAAATACTTGTGGATCGTCGCGGCGAGGCGGTCGATGTCGGCCGGCGGGAGGAAGGTCGGCGTGCCGCCGCCGAAGTGCAGCTGCGTGACGGGGCGGCTGAGGTCGAGCAGCGGCGCGGTCATCTCGACCTCCTTGATCAGGAGATCGACGTATTCCGTGGCCGAGGCGCGGCGCATCGTGATGACCGTGTTGCAGCCGCAATACCAGCAAAGCGACTCGCAGAACGGCAGGTGGAAATAGAGCGAGAGCGGCGTGCTGGCGTCGGCGTTGTCGCGGCGGATCTCCTGGAGCAGAGCGTAGCGGTCGATCTGGTCCGAGAATTGCGGCGCGGTCGGATACGACGTGTAGCGCGGGCCGGGAATGTTGTATTTCCGGACCAGCTCAAGCGCGGGTTCGATGGAGGCGGGGACGGTGTAGCGTGGAGACACCATAGTGGGGAAAGGGTAGACCAGCGCCCGGCGAGTGGCTGCGCATCCGTTGTCGTTTTTTGGTCGGGGTCGGTCGGGCTTGGGGATTGCGACCGGTGTGAGGAGGCGCTTGCGTGTCTTTTCGATGAATCGCCGCGATTTCCTCCAACGCAGCGGGGCGCTCGCCCTCGGGGCCACGACCGGCCTTCTTTCCCCCGCCACGGCGCTGGCGACACCGCCGAATTCCCAGCGCCAACGCGTGCTCCGCGCGGCGCACTTGACCGACATCCATGTCCGGCCTGATCAGCCGGATCTACAGCATCCGGCCGCGGGGATGGCGGAGGCGATCCGCCACGCCCAAGCGCAGACGGACCGGCCGGAGTTGCTGCTCTTCGGGGGCGATTGCATCGGCGACGCGCTCTACACGCCGAAGGACGAAGTGCTCGCGCAATGGGATGCGTGGGACCGCGTGTTTTCGGCCGAGGTGAAGACGTCCGCCAAGCTGTGTCTGGGCAACCACGACATCTACGGCTGGGCGCACCAGGATCGCGCGGCGGCCGAGCGCGATCCGGCGTATGGCAAGACGCTCGCGCTGGAGCGAATGGGACTGAAGGACCGCTATTACTCGTTCGATCAAGCCGGCTGGCATTTCGTGGTGCTCGACAGCATGGAGCCGGATTATCCGACCGACCACCACTACATCGCACGCCTCGATGAGGCGCAATTTGCCTGGCTGGCGCGCGATCTCGCCGCGACTCCCGTCGCCACGCCGATCTGCGTGCTCTCGCACATCCCGATTTTCAGTGCGGCGGCGTATTTCGATGGGCCGCGCGAAAGCGGCGCGGATTGGGTGGTGCCCGGCGCGTGGATGCACATCGACGCGCGGCGCATCAAGGATCTGTTTCACCAGCACCCGAACGTGAAGGTCTGCCTCAGCGGCCACCTCCACATGGAGGACGATGTCACCTACCTCGGCGTGCGCTATCTCTGCAACGGCGCCGTGTGCGGCGGCTGGTGGAAGGGCAAGCACCAGGAATTCAGCCCGTCCTACGCGCTGCTCGATTTCTACGATGACGGCAGCGTGGAGAACACGCTGGTGAACTACCGCGGCGCCTGAGCGGCGCGGCGGAGACTCAGCGTTCCGCGAGAACTGCGACGGATTCCGCCGACGCCGGTGCGTGGGCTAGCTCCGACTGGGACGCCGGACGGCGCAGTCGGGCGGCCTCGGCATCGGTGATCGCCCCCGGGGCCCAATTAGGCAGGCGGGGACGTGCGCGGCGCTCCACGATGTTCACGAGGGCGTCGACCGCCTCTCCGAGCGCGCGGGAGTTGGCTTCGAGTTGGGCGGCGTTCGCGGCGGCTTCCTCGGCGTGTGCAGCCTCGGCTTGGGTGACCTTGTCGAGTTCGCTGACGGCCTTGTTCACCTGGGCGATGCCCTGGTCCTGCTCCTGCGCGGCCTCGGTGATCTGCGCGACGAGCTCGTTGACTTCGCGGGCTTTGCCGGTGATCGCGGTGAAACCTTCGGTGACTTTTTTGGTGATCGCGACGCCGTCGCGGCTCTTGGCGATGGAGTCGTCGATGCGCTCGGTCGTCTCGCGGGCGGCGGCGGCGGCGCGCTGGGCAAGGGTGCGGACTTCGTCGGCGACGACGGCGAAGCCCGCGCCGGCCTCGCCGGCGCGGGCGGCTTCGACGGCGGCGTTCAGCGCGAGGATGTTCGTTTGAAACGCGATCTCGTCGATGGTCTTGATGATTTTCGCAATGTTGTCGGAAGAGGATTGGATGGCGTCCATGGCGCGTGCCATGTCGCCGATGTCCTGCGAGCCGGACTCGGCGGCGGTGCGCATGCCGTCGGCGAGTTCCTTGGTGCGGAGGACGCTCTCGCTGTTGTGGCGCGAGGTGCCGGAGATTTCCTCGATGGTGGCGCCGATTTCCTCAAGTGCGGCGGCCTGTTGCGAGGCGCCGCGGGCGAGGGTGTCGGAGGTGCTGTTCACGGCGCGGGCAAGTTCGCCGAGTTCGGTGGAGCGCGTGGTCAGGCCGGCGCAGAGCGAGCGCAACTGGATGTTGATGCCGCGGGCGATCCACCACGTCGTGCCGGAGGCGACGAGCACGAGGAGCGCCAGCGCGCCGAGGCCGCGGTATTGCTCGCTTTGTTTTGCGGCGATGCGGCGTTGCAGCAGGCGATCGAGTTCGGTGGCGCTTTTCGCCCAGAAGGCGAAACTGGCTTCGTGCGCTTCGCGGCCGGCGGCGGCGAGAGTGGCGGCGGTCACGGTGGAGTTGCCTGCTGCGAGGCCGTCCACTTGTGCGATGAAGGCGTCGAGGGCGTGGTGCCAGGTGGCGGCGGCGGCGTTGAGTTCGGTGGCGAGGGACGGGCTGACGCCGTAGAAGTTCGCATCCTCGTTCAAGGTGGTCGCGAGGTCGCTGTCGATGCGGGCGGTGTTCACGTCGCGCAGCATGGCGGCTTGCACGAGGGCGTCGCGTTGGGTGCCGGCGTCGGGTGTGCCGGTGCGGAGCGCCGGGACGAATTTCGCGGTGACGGTGGCGATGCGTTCCTGGAGTTCCGGGAGAACGCAGAGCGTGACGTCCATCAGGTAGTAGCTGTCGAGATCGGGATCGAGGATGAGGTTCGAGGTGTCGCCGCCGTGGGCGATCAGGCCGCGCACATCGGTCATCAAGGCGGCTGTCGCGGCGACGTTGACCTGGCCGGTGGTGGCGGATCGCCAGCGCTGGCGGATCGCGGAGGGTTCGAGGGCTTCGCGATGGCGTTGGGCGAGCCCGGCTGGGGTGAATTGGAGTGCGTCGCCGTGTTCGCCGAGGGCGGCGTCGAGGTCGGCAAAGGCTTGGTCGATCGCGGATGACTCGCTCGGGGCGACTTCGCCGGCGGCGGTCCCGATCTGAGCGCGCCCGGCGAGGCGCAGCAGGGTTTCGAGCGGGCGCTGGACGGCGTTGCCGCGGAGTTCCTGTTGCGCGAATTCGATGTGGCCGTGGATGCCCTTGGCGAGCAGCCACACGGTGAGTGCGGTGAACGGCACGGCGAAGACCAAACCGATGAGGCCCAGGCGCCGATTGATTCGTTGGTTTTGTATCGAGAATTCCACGATGGGAGGGGGAGTAAATCCCCTATCGGCCGGCGGCATACCCAAGTTAAACACAAAACCCATCGTGGCTTGCGCAAGATATGCGCAGGTGTTTCTCCAGAGGAGGCTTTGCTGGCGGCGCAGCCGGCCCAACGTGCTTTAGCCGGCGAAAAACTTCAGGATGCGCTGCAGCGACGCGGCGAGGCGGTCGATCTCGGCCTCGGTATTATAGAGGTAGAAGCTGGCCCGCGTGGTGGAGGCGAGGCCGAGCTTGCGCATGAGCGGCTGGTTGCAGTGGTGGCCGCCGCGAAGGGCGATGCCATCCTCGTCGGCGAAGGTCACCACGTCGTGCGCGTGCACGTGCTCGAAGGCGAAGCTCACCAAACCGCTGCGCGGCGCGCCGACGCGCGGGCCGATGATACGGATGCCGGGCAGCGCGGAGAGTTTTCCCATCGCGTAGCGCGCGAGCTGGTCGTCGTGCGCGGCGATGTTGTCGCGGCCGATGCCGTCGAGGTAATCGCACGCTGCGCCGAGCGCGATGGCGTCGGCGACGTTGGGCGTGCCGGCTTCGAAGCGCTCGGGCGCGGGCTTCCAGGTGGCGCCTTCGTAGTTCACCTGCACGACCATGCCGCCGCCGGTTTCATCCGGGGCGAGTTTATCGAGCAGCGCGCGGCGGCCGTAGAGGACGCCGATGCCGGTGGGGCCGCACATCTTGTGGCCGGAGAACGCGAGGAAATCGCAGCCGATCTCCTGCACGTCGAGCGGCATGTGTCCGATGGATTGCGCGGCGTCGATCACCGTGACGGCGCCGACGGCGCGCGCGCGGCGGCAGAATTCCGCGGCGGGATTGATCGTGCCGAGCGTGTTGGAAATGTGGGTGAACGCGAAGAGCTTCACCTGCGGCGTGAGCAGCGTGTCGAGTGCGGCGAGGTCCGGGCCGCCTTCGCCGTCGACGCCGAGGAGCGGCACGTATTTCAGCGTGGCGCCGGCGGCCTTGGCGGCTTGTTGCCAAGGGACGAGGTTGGAGTGGTGCTCGAACTCGGTGGTGAGCACGACGTCGCCGGGTTTCAGGTGCGCGTGGCTCCAGCTGCGGGCGACGAGGTTGATGCTCTCCGTGGTGCCGCGGGTGAAGATGATCTCGGCGGGATCGGCGGCGTGGATGAACTTCGCCACACGCGCGCGGGCGCCTTCGTAGGCGTCGGTGGCGCGCATGGAGAGCGCGTGGAGGCCGCGGTGGACGTTCGAGTTGTCGCGCTCGTAGTAGCGGACGAGGGCGTCGATGACTGCGCGCGGTTTCTGCGAGGTGGCGCCGTTGTCGAGATAGACGAGTGGCTTGCCGTTCACCTGTTGGTGCAGGATGGGGAAGTCGGCGCGGATTTTGGCGAGGTCGAGGGACATCAGCGCTCAGTCCTTGTGCGTTTCGGTGGTCGCGTCGGCGGGGTCGTTTTTCAGCGCGTTCAGCGCGGCGTGCCAGCCGAGGGTGGCGCACTTGATGCGCGCGGGGAAGGAGTGCACGCCGGCGAAGGCGGCGAGGTCGTTGATTTCCTCGGGTGGTTCGCCGGTGGTGACGATGTGATGGAACTGGTCGTAGAGTTGCTGGGCCTCGGCGGCGGTCTTGCCCTTCAGCTGCGTCGTCATGAGCGAGGCGCTGGCCTGCGAGATGGCGCAGCCGGCGCCGTCGAAGCTGATGTCGGCGATGCGGTCGCCGTCGAGCCGGAGGAACACGCTGCACTGGTCGCCGCACGTCGGGTTGTCGCCGTGCGCGACGCGGTTGGCCGTGGGCAATTTGCCGCGGTTCCGCGGGCGGCGGTTGTGGTCGAGGATGACGGACTGGTAGAGATCGGTGAGATCGTTCATCGGCCGGCGAGTGGAGGGCCGAAGCTAGTCCGGGTGTCCCGGTTGGCAAACAGAGTTTCCGGTGTATGACCGGTCGCCGGAATTGGTGGGCGTCGACGTCCCCGGCGACGCTGTGCGAGTGGGCTGGCAATCGTCGCCGCCGGGACGTCGGCGACCACCTCTCTCTGTGACGGACGGAGACGCGCACCGCTGTGCGCGCGAGAGCGGCGGCCGGTCGCGGCGGCCGCTTACTCGGCGGACTTCTCCGCCTCGGCGAGCGCGCGCTGGAAAACCTCGGGCGGCTGCGCGCCGGAGAGCGCGAGCTTCTGGTTGAAGATGAAGAAGGGCACGCCGGTGATGCCTTGCGAGGTCATTGACTCGGCGAGGCCGCGCACACGCTGGCGCAGGCCGTCGTTGGCGAGCAGCGCGGCGACTTGCTCGGCGCGCAAGCCGTGCGGCGCGGCGAGTTCGGCGAGCACGGCGGCATCGCCGATGTCGCGGCCTTCGAGAAAATACGCGGAGAAAATCGCATCGGCCAACGCCCGCTGCGCCGCGGAATCCTGAATGGCGGCGACGAGGATGTGTGCCGAGAGCGTGTTGGGCATCGTGCGCACCTTCGCGAAATCCAGCGCGATGCCGGCGTCGCGGGCGGCAGCCTCGACGCGGCCGAACATCTCTTCCGGCTCGGCACCGTAGCGTTCGCGCAAGTAGTCGCGCAGATCCGCTCCCGCCGCGGGCGTGTCGGCATTCAGTTGAAAGGGATGATAGCGCACCTGCGCGTCGCCGCCGCTCTCGGCCCGCGCGCCGAGCACCGCCGCGAGGCGGCGGCTGCCAATGAAGCACCACGGACAGGCGAAGTCCGAAACGACGTCGACGGAGAGCATCGGGCGAAGCAATCCGGACGCATCGGATTCGCAAGTGTCGGCGGCGCGGTTTCGCGGCCGGACTGGAACGCGCCGTTCGGACTGATGCACCGAGTGGGGCACGATTCGCTGCAAGAAATCCGCAAGGCGGTCCGTTCCATGGAGGTCGGACCCGAACCGAGTCCGGATTCAAACTCCCACCTGTATCCCCATGAAAAAACTGACCATCGCATTCGCTCTGTCCCTGCTCACCACCGTGCTCGCCCTCGCGGGTCCGGTCGCCAAAGACGCCAAGGAAACGCCGGCGCGTGACAAGCCGGCGGCGAAGGAAAAAGGCCCCTGCGAAAAGGAACGCGAGGCAAAGGAAAAGGAGTGCAAAGAGAAGCTCGGCACCGGCATGGCCGCCGATGCCTGCAAGAAAGCCGCCGAACACAACGAGAAGAACTGCAAGGCAGCCGAGGAACCGAAGTAATTGTCGCCGCTTTCCGCCCGGTCGCGGTGCACGGCCGGGCGGGAAAGCGCAACCGTCCGACCGTGCGGAGATCGACCGCACGCGCCATGCGGGCTCCTCGTTACGGCTTCGTGGCGGCTCGCGAACCGCCGTGGACTTGGAGGCGAAAGCCGGTCAGCCAGCGCGCGTCGTCGCTCGCCAGGTAACGAGTCGCGAGCTGCTCGCCGAGACGGATGCGGAGTCGCTCCTCGGCGCGCGCGGCCAGCACGCGGTTCGACAGGCCGATCTCGCGTGGTTTCTCCTGATCGATCCAGAACTGCTCGCGAATCCACCACGCGTCGAGCGCCGTGGTGTTGTCCACGTCCTCGCCGAGTGCGTCGTGCATGCGCGCGAACTTCGGCTCGGCGGACGCAAAGTAGATGGCGAAACGGTCGTCGCCGATCAGGTCGCGGATGCGGCGGCGATGATCGAGGACCACGTCGCGCTGGCCGGGACGCAGACGCGCGCCGTTTTCGCCCGCCGTCGCCTCGAACTCGCGCTGCCAGTCGTAGATTGTGCGGCGTTCGTCGTCCGTGAGCGGCACGTTCTCGAAGTGGCGCGCGGTCCTTTGCGCGGAGAGCGAGTTCATCAGGCGGAACTCGCCGAGCTGGTCGTAGTCGAGCGTGCGCAGGACGGCGCGCTGCCAGCGCGCGTTGACGGCGAGCAGTGTTTCGCCGCGGTGCTCAGGATCGATCTCGATGCCCGTGGCCGCACGCAGACGCGCGGCGCGGATGCGTGGGATGAAGGCACGATCGACGTCCTTGATCGCGTCGATCTGCTCCGGTCGCAACCAACCCCAGGCGCGCGAGACGTCGACCTCCCAGATGGTGGCGAGTTTCGGGGCAAACCAACTGAGTTCGTCGGCGGTTGCTCCGCGTCGGCGCAGGCGCGCGAGGCTCGCGTCGGTGTCGTCATCCGCGCGGAGCGCGCGCCAGAATTCGTTTTCGCGATCGAGCCGGCGTATTTCCTCGGGCGTGAGGAGTTTTTCTTGTGCGATGCCAATGGTGAGCAGCAGCAGCACCGCGGTGGAAAACGAGACGCAGCGGCGGGCGATGATTTTCGGGAGCATATCACGGACGTGGCCCGCGTCCGCCCGGGTTGATGGCAAGGCGTGGCTTTGTTGTCTACGTCCGACTCGCCGGAAACCTGGGCGCTGTCTCGCGAAAGCCGCTCAGCGCTCGGGGACGGGCGTGGCGTGGAGGAGGCGGGCGATGAGTTTGCGGGCGCGGACGAGGCCGACGATGCGGCGGCTGGCGGGGTCGGCGAGGACGGGCATGGACTTGTAGCCGTGTTCGCGGAACGCCGAGGCGGCGAGCAGAGCGGTGTCGGTCGCGAGGATCGCCGCGGGCGCGGCGACCATGAATTGCGCAACGGGCGTGTCGGCCGCAGCACCGTTGCCTTGGACGTGCAGCAGGTCGGTGAGCGTGACGATGCCTTCGAGGCGGTCGCCCGGTCCGGCGACGAAGAAAAGGTCGTTCGTCGATTCCGCGAAGTGACGCGTGACGTCGCGCAGCGGCGTCGTGGGCGCGAGGAACGGCTGCGGCGCGGGCTCGATGAAATCGGCCAGCGCGAGCGCGCGCAGCGTGGCGACGGCGCGCGGGCGTTCCTGCCAGAAGGCGCCCGAGCGGCGTGTGATGGCGGCGGTGAGCGCGGCACGGAGCGGTGTGAGGGATTTCGAGATCGTGCTGAAGACGTGTCGGCCCATGACGACGACTTCGACGACGCTGCGCGCGCGGACGGAGGCGGTGCGCGGCTGGTTGTTGATGAGCGCCTGTTCGCCGAAGAAGCTGCCGGCGCCGAGCACGGCGATGATTTCGCCGGCGGGATTTTCCTGGGTGGCGCGAACAACTTCGACTTCGCCGCTCTCGATCACGTAGAAGGCGGATGCGGGTTCGCCTTGGCGGATGATAAAATCGCCCGGTTCGTAGTGTGCGTGCGTGACGCGCTCGGTGGTGTCGGTGCGGATGTAAGCGAGGTCGCGCGGGAAGAGCAGCAGCCACGCCCAGTCGGCGCCGACCTGGATGCGGCGGCCCCACGACGGCATTTTGAAAAGATAAACGCCGCGCCACGCGAACCATGCCCAGAAGCCGCTGAGGCGGAGGCCGAACAGCTCGGCCACGGCGCTGTGGCCGCCGATCGAGCAGAGCTGGCCGAGGACGCGGAAGGCGAACGGGCGCGTGGGTGTGCCGAGGAGGACGCGGGCGACGTTTTGCGCGCATTGGCGGCCCTGGCGTTCGGCGAATTGGCCGGTGGGCGGGGAGAGTTGGCGGTCGAGCGCGTTGACGATCAGCGCGCAGTCGCCGACGGCCCAGGCGTTCGTGCGGCCGCGCAGGCGGAGCTCGGGCTCGGTGAGCAGGCGGCCTTTTTCCTTCGGCGCATCCATGCGCTCGATGAATGGCGCAGCGCTGCTGCCGATGGTGCAGACGATGGTGCCGCCGCGGACGAAGCCGTCGCCGGTGCCCACGCCTTCGCCGGTCGCGAGCGTCACGCGGCAGTTCAGACGGATCGTCACGCCGGCGGCGGCCATTTTTTCGCGGGCGAATTCGCGCAGCGAGGGGCTGATTTCCGGGAGCAACTGGTCGCGCGAGTGGATGAGCGTGATGCTGACGTCCTCGGGCCGGATACGGTGGAAGAAGCGCAGCGAACCGCGCACGAGGTCGTTGATCTCGCCGGCGGCCTCGACGCCGCTGTAGCCGCCGCCGACGACGATGAACGAGAGATACCAGCGGCGTTTTTCCGAATCGTCGCAGACTTCGGCGCGTTCGAGCTGCTGGAGGACGTGGGTGCGGAGGACGGCGGCGTCGCCGACGGTTTTGAGCGGAAACGCATGGTCGGCCATGCCAGGCACGACATTGAGATTGGAGACGGCGCCGGCGGCGACGACGACGTGGTCGTAGCCGAGACGCGCGGGCGAGCCGTCGTGCGCGATGAATTCGATCTCGTTGCGCGCGAGGTCGAGGTGGGCGACCTCTTCAGTGCGGCAAATGACGTCGGGCAGGAGTTGGCGCAGCGGCACGATGACGTCCTGCAAGCTGAGCGAGGAGCCGACGGCGTCGGCGAGCAGCGGGCTGAAGACGAGGTGGTTCTCGCGGTTGAAGAGGATGACGTCGGCGTCGTTGCGGCGGAGTTCGCGGCGCAGGGTCTGCGCGCACTTCACCCCGCCGAAGCCGCCGCCGATGATGACGATGCGAGTGCGAGGCATGCGCGTGGAGAACGCGATGGTGCGCACGGCGCGCGATTTGGCAAACGCGGGCTGCGGGGCATCAGTTCACGCGCGTGATACGGAGCGAGACGCTGCCGCGGTTGTTTTCGTAGAAGCCCCAGGCGTCGTTCGCGTAGGCGAAGAGGTAGCCGTCCTCGGTGGGTTTGATCACGAGCGGCGCGGGCGTGCTTTCGCCGATGAGGAAGGTTTGGTGCGGGAACGGAGAGCCGTCGGGCGTGGGGTTGACGCCGTTTTGTGGGCCGTCGTTGGCGATGGCGCCGATGAGGGAGAACCACGGCCAGGCTTCGTGGCGTTTGGTGCCGACGAAGTTCACGCCCGGGTTTTCCTTCAGTTTGTTGACGGCGTTCTCGATCTTGCCGAGGAAGCTGCTGGCGAGGTGGGCAACTTCGCCGAGGTGGAATTTCCGATCGGCGGTGCCGCCGGGGCCGCAGGGAACGTCCTTGTCGAGCCACTCGCCCGTGGCGGTGAACGTGTAACTGGCGCCGGCTTCGATATAGAGGCCGGTTTCGTTCCAGGCGTTGCGGGCGTAGATGTTGATCGGCTCGCTCGTCTCGCCGATAGCGAGGGCGACGGTCGGGTGATGGTAGGGCGATTGGGTGATCGGCGGCGAGGCTTCGCGGGCGATGGCGCTGGCGTGATAATGAGGTGAGGTAGGCGTGAGCTGCGGACGGTTGCGCGGGCGGGATTGGAGATGCTCGAAGCCGCCGGAGTAGGAGTCGTGGAGGACGCCGCGATGCGTGGGCTTGATTTGCTCGAGCATGTCGGCGCGGAAGGCGAGGCCGGCGACTTGCGCTTCGTCGATCATCCATTGGAGCGCGCCGTCGGAGAGGCCGCAATCGGCGTAGCCGCCGCCGACGTCGCAGTGCGCGCCGGGGAACCAGAGCTGTTTCACGCGGGCGGGGCCGGCGGCGGTGTCGGGTTCGTTGAGAACGTTGTCGGCCGCGTCAGTCCAGAAGGTCGGCGTGAAGCTCGCGCGGACCTCGTCGATCGCGACGGCGTGGCGGGCGAAGCGGACGTGCGCGCCGAGCGTGGTGTCGTGGAATTGCCACTTCTGCGGGTTATCGAAGAGATTGAGCACGGCGAGGTCGTCGGGGATGCCGAGTGCGCCGACGGTGTCCCACACGCCGACAAGTTGGATCGGCACGCGGCCGGTCACGGGATCGACGGCATGAAAGGCCCAATCGGCGGGGACGTGGTCGGTTTTCTCGTAGGATTTTTCGTAGACTTGCTCGACGCGCTCCCAGGCTTCGGCGTGGGAGAGACCGGTGAGGTCGAGAAGACCGCAACGGCCGATGAAGCCGCCGAGGCTGCGGGCGGTGAAGGCGCCGCGGCTGAAGCCGAAGAGGTAGATCAGGTCGCCGTCGGCGTAGTTGTTCGCGAGCCACGCGTAGGCGCTCATGATGTTCTGGCTGATGCCGGAGCCGTAGGCGCCGCCGGCGACGCGTTCGAGCTTGGAGCCTTCGGTGCCGACGCCGGTGTGGTAATACTTGCGCTGCTCGAGGCCGGCGGAGTCGGTTCTCGCGAGCGCGTTGTGGAGACGGACGACGTTGGTGGGGGCGGGGATATCGTTTTGGCGCTGGTCGGGGGTGTTCCAAGTGCCGTCGCAGCAGACGATGAGCTTTTTCATAGGCGAGCAGTGGGTTGACGTGGGGACGAAATGAGACCGCGCGCGGAGATTCAGGGCGCGGCGTCGGTTTCGCAGGGGTATCGTGGAGTGGCGCGTGGCCCGAAACGCCGGGCCGATCATCCGGGTAACGCTCGGTCACGCGAGAAACTTTCGGGAATCGGCGTGTGAGATACGCGTAAAACAGCTTCGTAGGAATTTCCGTTGACCGAGGCGCGGGCAGTCCGCTTAGTCCACGTTCCCTTGGTCACTGGAGAGGTGGCAGAGTGGTCGAATGCGCGCGCTTGGAAAGCGCGTATACCGCAAGGTATCGGGGGTTCGAATCCCCCCCTCTCCGCCATCTGGCAAGTCGTGCCTGTAATTTCCAGCCCGGTTTAAGAAGAATTCCAACGGGTTTGAGAAACAAGGCCCTTTGGAGAGGGGGGTCCGGGGGAGATTTGGCCGCCGTGCCTGGCTGATGCAAAGAACGCGCAGGGGCTTTCAGCCGCCCTGCCTAGCCATTGAAACAGATCACCGTCAGCACGCCTCGAAGGTTACGAGCACCGCTGTTCAGGAACCCGCCCCCGGAATCCGTCCCGCGCACGCCAAACTGGATATTGTCGTCGCCGTTCAGCTCGCCGAGGTCCGACCCGGCAACGAGGATACCGTGCGTGCCTACTGACCCGTAGCCGCCCGCCGGCTCGATCTGCAGGCTGTTCGGGACGTAAACCCAAGCCCCGAATGAGCCGTCCGAAAACGCATGGCGCCACCACAGAGACACGTAGTGGTCAACCGAACCCGTGAAGAGCAAAAGAAACATCGCGTCTGGACGGCCATAGCGATCACGAGCGTAACCGCTGCCCGTCTTCCAGCCGAAGTAGGTCACAATGCAAACCGGGTTGGTAGAATCGACGTAGTTCGACTCAGAGGCGCTCTGCGCGGTGACCGCCGGAAACGTGCTGTCCTCGTGGCCGTCGCCGTCGCGATAGTAGGCGGCGCCGGTGTTGATCTTCGCCGCGAACAGTGAGACGAGCGCCGAAATCTTACCCGCTGTGATCTTGTCGGCGGAGAGGTTGGCGACCTTCTCGTTCGTGACAATCAGGTCGGCAATGTTTGCGGTGTTGGTGATGATCTCGTTTGCGCCGACTGCATAGGCGGTGATGCACGCGGCGGCGAAGAGACCGGCGACCAAAGAGTTCGCCGCCACCTGATAGGTGCCATCGATCTGGCCCAACAAATCGCCGGTCGGGACGGCCGCCGTCCACACGCCGCCGGAGTAGCGGTAGAGTTTACCGTCCGTCGTGTTGAAAAACATCTTCGAGCCCGTGTAGCCGACCGGGTTGGGCAGCGCCGCTCCAAGGCCCGGAATTTCCAAGCCGGGCACGATGTCCGACAAGTCTACGCCCGCTCGAGTCGTCGCCGCAAACGGTCCGGTGACCGCGCCGTATCGGTTGTTTTTTCCGACCGGACGCAGCCAATAGTAGCGGGTCGTGTTCGCGGCGAGGTTGCCATCGGAAAGGAACGCGGCGGTCGGCGCGCCGCTCGCACGACCAATGGGAAACGGCACCGCGTAGCTCGGCAGCGCCGGCTGCACGTTGACGTTCGCGGCGAACACGTCGACGCGCGCCATCGGCGTGTTGGTCGGCCAGGCAAACTCGAGAAAGATCACCCCGAGGCCAGGCGTGCGCGTGAGCGTGACGATCGAGTCAGGCGTGACGCCGTCGTCCGTGCCCATGCCGGTCGCATCGCCGACGACGAAATCGGCCGTCGCGACCTCCTTAAAGCCCGAGCGCTCGTCCCAGGCGCGCACGACGATGCGCCACGTGCCGGCGTGCGGCCAGACGAACGGCGCCTTGAAGTTGTAGAGCGCCTTGTCGTCGGGTGCGACGTCGCCTCCCTGGATCGTGAACTCCGAATCGATCACGCCACCGACGATCTTCGCGGCGTTGATTTGGTAGCGCATCAGGTCGCCGTTCACGTCCGAGATCGAGCCAGAAACCAAGTAGGACGCCGACGCCACCATGCCAGCAGGCAGCGCATTGATGACGATGACGGGCAACTCGTCCGCGCGATCGCGGAAGTGATACACGAGCGGCTCGACGTCGGCGAGGTCCAGCGTCTTCGCCAGCGTGTAGGGCTGCAGCTTGAAGTAGCGGTCCTGGTCTTCGATGAAACGGCGATGCGTGAGCGCGACCAGCTCGTCGCGATAGACGATCCAGACCGGCGTGCCGTTCGCGGCGGCCTGCGCGAGCGTGCCCTGGCGAGCGCGCAACACCGTGAGGTCGCGATTAAAACCCGCGACGGCGATCGCGCCGATCGACATGACTTCCTCGCCCATCACGAGCAGCAGCTTGTCATTCGCGCGGTCCTCGTTGCTCATCGCCGCGATGCGGTCGGCGTCGAGGTTGTCGTTGTCGAGCGTGATGTAGATCGTCGCGTCGTTGTTCGCGGCCGCCGCGCGCAGCACGCCACGCACTGCCCACGTCGTCTGCGTGCCGAGCGGGTCGAAGCTGCCGCCGTCCGCCGAATACCACGCGTTGTAGCCGATCACGCTCTTCGCCGTCACGGCCGTGTTGTTCTCGTGAACCGACTTCGGCCGCTTTGCGAGCAGCGCGATGTAGATGCCGAGCGGCGTGCCGGCGAGGTCCGTGCTCAGCTCGAGCACGCGCGCCTGCAAAATGTCAGTCGGGATCGTCGAGCCGAGGCCGGGCTGCAGGTCCGCGGGCGGCACGTAGGGCGCGGGGAAAAGGCCGCGCTCGGCGACGTAGCTGATCGTGACGCGCGTCGAACGATAGGCCTCCGAAATCTTCGCGATGCGCGACACCTGGTCGAGTTGGTAAGGAAACCAATCCAGGTTGAAATTGTCGCCCGCCTGCAGCGGCGTGCCATCGGCCCAAACGGCGCGCGGCCGACGCGCGTCGAACCGTCCGCTGCTCGGCCCCTTCGCGGCCGTGCGTGCGCGTTCCGCGGCGTAGGCGCGCGCCTGGTCACGATCGACGATCGCGAGCGCCTGCACGTTTTCCGGCTGCACGCGCGCGCGCGAACGCGTGCTCGCGCGCGAGACGCCCTTCTCCACGTCGCGCCGATACTTCTGCGTCCGGTCGCAAAACGTAACCGTGACCTTGTTGACCGTCTTCGACGGCGTGGGCGCGCCGATCTCAGGATCACCGACGATGTCGTGATGCGACAGCTCGGTGATTCCTGCAGGAACGACGCCGTCGTGCGGAAAATAACCGGGCACGATCTTGCCGCCCTCGATGCGCGCCCAACCGTCGAACAGCTCGAAGAACTCCTTGAGCACCTCGCGCAACGGACGGTCACGATCGAGATACGGCGCGTGACGACCAGCGGAAGCGATCACGAGATCGGAGAGCGCTTCCCACTGCGCGGCCGTGACGACGCTGTTCGCGGCCTTCGCACCGTAGATCGGATGCAGCAGCAGCTCGAGCGCGCCACCGACGAGGCTTTCGCCCTGGTCGCTGTTCTCGAATGAAAAATTTCCCACTGGCGGCTTCGGCGCGCGACGCAGCCACAGGCGCGGACTCGGCGCCGACGTGCTCTGACCGAACGCGACTCGCTTGCCGATGAAGACGCCCTGATGGCGAAACGCCGGAATCTTCCGAGTCGGGTCGATCGCGCGCAGCGGCCCGAGCACGATGTCGTCGACGGGCTGGTCCGCGCGTCCCCAATAAAAATAGAACGTGCCGACGCCGGTCGCGATCGTCGCGCGCCAGTAGTCCGGATGCAGAGGGTTCGTCGGCCGCGTGATCATCCCCTCCCACACGATTTCCTTGTTCAGCTCGAGCTTCGTGATCGCGTCGACGAGGCCGACATTCGTCACGCCGGCGAGGTCCGCGTAAACTTCGTGGCCGGTCGTCTGCGTTTTCTTTCCGACCTTCTCGCGGATTTCTTTGTATTCGACGTTGAGCGGTTCCTTGATGACCCAGCGCACTGGACACGGCCGCTCACCGATGAACCACGGCAACACGACCGCCTTCTCGTTCGATGCGAGATCGCTCGAATCGATGCCCGCGACCTTCGGTGTCGGGCTCGGCTTGCTGGAACCGCCAAAGCTCATGCGGCGTCCACCTCCATCAGGCGCATCACGTAGAGCACGCGCGCCGCGAACTTCGCGTCGTTCAACTTCGTGCGCACGACGCCGACTTCCTCGATTGCGTGCACGGCCTCGTCCCAGGGATTGACGCTCGCGAGGTGATGGTCGACGCGGCCGCTGCGCAGGCCGATCAAATCGCCGGGCGCGAGCTTGCCGCTCGGAGCGACCATCACGAAGCGGCCGGCGAGCTGCGGGTGCGTGAGCAGGAAGAGCAGCAGTTGCGGCCGCGTCGAGTGCTTCGCGTAGTCGAGCGAATACGCAGGCAGCTCGAGGCGCGGGATTGCGCCGACATTGGCAAAAATCTCGTGCTGCAGATTAACGCAGTCCACGCCGTGGCCGTGGCTCGCCGCGTGCGCGATGAAGGGCGTCCCGAACCAGCGTTGCTGTTCGGTCCAGAGAGCGGCGATGCGTTCGTCGGTGTTAAACCACGGTTTCATTTCTTTCCTCCGGTCATGTTCGATTCGCGCTGCGGCACAGAAATGTTCTCGTCGCCGACTTCGGGATGGCCGCCGTAGTTGTCGGTGTTGCCGAACGCGTCGCACTCCGTCCATGTGCCGCTGCAGGAGCGGCGAAACGTGACGACGGTTCCGACCACGGCGCCGCGAAAAGCGCGATCGAGGGTGAGGCGCTGCGTGCCGCCGCCGAGGTCTTCGCTGCGGATGATGTCACGGCCTTGCCACGTGAGGCCCGCGCCCATCTCCGCGTCGCCGCCGGCGAACAGATCGTCGGGCAAAGCGCCGATCGGATTGCTCGTGACGGCGATCGTCACCACGGCGTCGGCAATCGCGGTGATCGTGCCCTCGCACGTGTAGTCCGCGATATTCAGCATGCATCCAGGGTTGCTGCAGAACTCGTGCTGGCAGCTTTCCTGCACGAAGAACGACGGCACTTTGATATCGAGCTGGCCGCCCATCACGGACGTCGGCGCGGTGAGCTTGCGCCCTTTGCCGGTGGGCTTGTCCGCGATCTCTCCGCTGTAGCGCAGGCGCGGGATCGCGCCAGTGACCTCGGGCCGATGCTCAAAAATATCGATCGCGAGCGGCGCCTCGAGGCGGCTCTGCAGAATCAGCATCCACGGGTGAGAGTCGGTCACGAACGACGCGAGCTTCACCGGGTCATCATCGAGCATGTAGCCCTGGCTCAGCTTATCGTGCTCGATCTTGAACGGGTAATAGGTGACCGGCACGCCGTCCTCAGTCACCGTGATCGGCCGTGCGTAGTCGGTGTGACGCCACACGACCGGACCCACAGGCACGCGCAACGTGTGGCGGTAGAGATACGCGCGCGCGGCCTGCGCCGGCTCCTCGCCCGCGATCTCGTCGACTTCCCACGGCACTTGCCAGAGCGCGATCGACACGCTCGCGACGGCGCCGGTGATGTAGGTCAGCTCGAGCTTGTCGCTTGCGAAGCGCACCTTCGTCTCGTGCGGCGTCGCTGGGTCGTCCGCGCCTGGCTTGAACCACCACGGCATCGAGAGGGACTGCGTGCGACCTTGCGCCTTCTCGAACAAACCGAGAAGCGTGCGAATCTGATCGCGAGACGAGAGAAGGAAACGCGCCTCCTGTCCCCACTTGAACGCGACCTCCTGGTTCTCGACGCCGCGCTCGCGACCCGCGCCGAGCTGCACGTATTCGCGGCCGGTCTCCGAACGATCGATGACGTCGGTCCACTCCGGCTCGAGCGTCGCCGGCCAGGTGTCGATTGCGACGTCGGCGTTGATGCGGATGCGGTAGTCCCACGGACCGTCTTCCTCGATCGCGATGCTCGCGTCGGCGCCGGCGTCCTCGCTGAACGGCTTCAGCTCCGGCTGCTCGACGAAGCGGCCGACGAGAAACGGCGCATACTCGAGCACGGGATCGAGCACCGCGTCCGCCGCGAGGATCGTGTTGTCGGACAGGCGCAGCAGATAGTTGCCGGTATGGATGCGGTCGGCCCACTGCGCGCCGGTGAGGACGTCCGTCCAGATCGGCACGAGGATGAGCGTGTCGCCGAGATCGGCGAGCGCGGCACGAATGGCGGCCGCTTCCGCGCCCGTCGCGAAGAGATAGGCGCACGACTGGCGCAGACGCATGTCCGGCGCGTGAGGCTCGCGATTTTCGCGGCCGCTGCCGCCGCTCACCAGCGTCGTCGAAAACGCGTAGGTGATCGCGAACGAGCCATCCTCGCGCACGTTCGGCACGTTCAAGAAGAGCGCGAGATCGCGCCCCAGGTGATTGACGATCGGGAAGCTCATGACGGGAGCCCGAAAAAGCCCGGATCGCCCGCGATCATGTCGCGCACGACCACCTTGAAGTTCGCGTCGTCACGGAGGCGATCGACGATCGAGCGATCATCGACGAAGAAGTTCTGCGACGGCTTTTCGCGGCGCATTGCTTGCGTGAGACCGCCGCTCGAGCTGAGAAGCGGAGCAACCGCGGAGACGCGCGTCGCCGGCGTGGCGCTCGGGACGTTGAGCGCGGCGACCTGCTCGAGCGACATGCCGGCGTTCATCGCGTTCAGTCGATCCACACCGAGCTGAGCCATTGCAGGGGCATTCAGCACGCCTTCACGGCCGTGCACGACACCCGCAATTTGATGCGTGGGATAGTCGCCGGTGTAGCCGCCCGCCGAGAAGCCGCCGAACATCGCCATGACCGCGAGCAGCGCAGCGATACCGAGCACCGCAGCCGCACCGAACGATGCGACGCTCGAGGTAGCAGCGGCCGGTGCCATCGCCGCCGTTGTCGCAGTGCCTTCCGCCGTGGCGGCCGCTACGCGTTGCGCACGCAACCCTTCGCCGACGACGTGCGTGCTGATCATGCCCGTTTTGATCAGCGTCTGTGTGATGAGCCACTGCACGCCCATTTGAATGATCGTTTCGAGGACCGCCTTCAGGATCGTCCCGCCGAGCTGCAGCATGACGTCGCTGAACGACTGCGTGCCGGTGATCCATCCGTAGATACCCTCGGTGATTCCGGACACCGCCGAACCGAGCGTGCTGCGAATCATTCCGGCGGCCTGTTCGCCCTTCGACCCGAGATCGGTCACCCAATCCATCGCGCCGGCCTTCAAACCTCCCGCCACCGACATTTGATTCGGGAAGAGGTCGCGCTTCTGCATGTCGCCGTCCGGCGCGGTGAACGCCTCGAAGCGATCGCGGCTGCGCTCGTAAGCGGTGCGACCCGGAGCGATCGAGTTCTGGACGGACTTGATCTGCGCATCGTAGGACGCGAGTTCGTTCGCCTTCTTCTCCGGCGTCTCGCCCGCAGAGGTATCGAGCGGCATTGCCTCGCGCAGCTTTTTGATCTGCGCGATCAACTTGATCACCGTCGCCGCCGCGTAGTTACCCCAGAACTTTTTCTGTGCGTCGCTGAATTGCGGGTTGTTCACCAGCGCCTCGTTTTGCACCGCGACCAGCTTTAGCTGGTCCTTGAGCTGGATGAGCGCCTCCTTCTGATCGCGCACACGGCGCAACGATTCGGCTGAGCCGGTGATCGCCTTCTTCTCGTCGAGGTCGTCGCCATATCCCATCGCGGCGAGCAACCCGCCACCTTCGGTCACGATCTTCGACTTGAGAATGTTCTGCCCGGTCTGGATAGAATCGAGCAGGCCGTGAATCGCCGAGGTGCCGCGAGCTTCCGCGCGCGACGACGCGTCAGACACGGAATCGAAACCATCCGTCGCCAGTTGGTTCAACGCCTCACGCATGCGCGGCAGCGTTTTCGTGCCGACGATTTCGCCCAATTCCTTCCAGGCGGTCGCGCGATCGTCCGCACGATCGACGGCGCGCGCGAGCGCGAGGAAACGATCCTCGACGGTCATCACCTGCAGGTTGATCGGATCGAGGCGCAGCGAGCGAAAGAGCGCCGCCGCCTGGCTGTCTGGCTTGTCGATCGCTTCCGTGATAGCACGGCCGCTGTTCTCGATCGCCATATTGAGCGCACCGACATCGCCGCCAGCGAGACGAACGAGGTCACGCAGTTTCTGATAACCCTCGAGCGACACCTCGAGATTGCGGCTCGTCTCGAAGGTTTCGTTCGCCTCGCGAATCGATGCGGTGACCGTGCCGATCGCCATGCTGATCGCGCGGCTCGTCGCGTTCACGGCGAGGCCCGCGCCGAACAGATTCGAGAATAGATTCCCGAAACCGCTCTTCACCTCACGGCCGGTCAACTCGGTCTCCTGGCGCAAACGACGCATCTCCGTCTGCGCTTTGACGAGATCGTCGAGGCGCGAACGGATATCGATCAGGAGGTCGAGTTTGTTGTCGTCAGCCATTGTCGGTGTCGGCGTTGAGCAGCTTCAGCAGATCGCTTTCGCGGCTCTTGAAGTCGGTGTTGGCTTTCGGGTCTAGCGACGCGGGGATCGCGAGGCGCAGGGCTTGCAGGAACTGCAGCTCGCGGCGGGCGTGTTCACGTTCGGCGTCGGCGCGCAACTCGCAAAGCTGGTGCAGCGTGAACGCATCTAGGACTTCGTCGAAGGTGTGGCCGGTGAGGCGGACGGCGTTTCTAATGAGCGCAGCAATTTCTGCATCTGCTCGAAGACCGGCGCGAGCAGCGGCTGCATGATCTCTTCGCCTTTGAGCGTGATTTCTCCCACGAACTTTTTCGCGGCGATTTGGCGCTCCGCCCACTTCGCCGCGCGGGAAAAATTTTGGCGTTCGGCGGCTTTGTAGAGCAGCTCGTGCGTTTCGTCGTGGAGGTTGTCGGACCAGCCTTCCTCGACGGTTTTCCAGGACGGCGCTTGCTCGCCCTCGTCCTTCGTGAAGATCGAGCAGACGAAATCGAGCAGCTCGGGTTCGTGATCGGCGAGGCGCAGCACGCGGCCAAGGTGACGCGTCGGCATCGCACGCACGCGCACGGGCGGAAGCGTGTTGCCGGCTGCATCGCGCGGGAGCGGGTGCTGCTCGTCCGTGCCGTCGAAAACTTCGCCGGCAAAAACGATCTGCAATTTGGTGGGAGCGGTGAGTTGTTGTGTGCTCATGGTGACCCTAGATGACGGTGTCGTTGTCGCTGACCACGACCGTGGCTTCGGCGCCGGAGGAATTGCTAACGCTCCCGACGAAGTGATTTCGCTTCACGAGAATGCGGTAGGAGCCGCCGTAGATATGGACAGGCGTGCCCGTGCCCCAAACCGTGTTCTCCGTTATCACCTGCGTCGCATTGCCTGTGCCAGTGCCTCCCTCGCAGGTGATCGCTCGGCCGCCAGCGATCCGAATGCGGTTGCGCGTGCAGACGATTCCGCGACCAAGTGTGATCGCCTGGTCAGCCCCGAGCATCGTAATGCGATTGCCGGAAAATTCCGTGTCGGTGTGCGGCGAATACCCAGAGCTCACGAGGATCGCATTCACGCCGGACGGCCCAGTCGCCATCTCGATTTTGTTGTCGTTGACCGTCGTCGCGGTGAGGGCCGTCTCCGCGAAAATCGCATTCGAGTTAGAGCCGGTGGTCGCCGTGTGCTTGATTCGGTTGCGCGAGATATCGAGCTTCGTCGCACCATTGTTGATGTAGATCGACGTGCGCGCTGTGGACTGCAGAAAGTCGTTGTTCGTTACCGCGACGCCGGCGACGCCGCGACCGAGGCTCATGCCGGTATCGACGAAAATGTTCGAGTCGATGATCGTCTCGGTGATTTTGCCCGTGGCGCCGCCCGAGGTTAGATTGAGCGTGAACGTTCCGGAGCCGTAGCAGTGATTCCGCGAGAAGATCACTTTCGACGGAGAGCCGTCCGATGTAACCATAAACATCGGTCCGTTGGTGCACGCAAAGAACCAGTTATCGAACACGTCGACGTAGCTAGAAGTCGTCGCGAGCACGCCGCCGATACCGCAGCGCGTGCCATCGAACCAGCTATTCTTGATCGTGATGCGGCCGTAGTTGGTCGCGCCGCTCATGTCTGAGAGCGTGACTGCGCCGTCATTGTGCGTGGGCCACGTCGCCGAGAGCTGGTTCGTGTTCTCGAAGCGGCAAGCGTCGACGATCGTGTGTTGCCAGGCGGACACGTGAATCCCGTTGCCGCCTGTATTGGAAAAACGGCAGCGCGTGATTCGTAGATCGGCGTTTCCGCCAAAGATACCCTCGGAAGGACTGTTCTGCACCAGAAGGTCGGTCGCCTTTCCGCGGGCTCCCCAGAGCACGACGTCCTGGCCGTGATACCAGGATGCGAGCGTTGTGTTGTTCGCTCGATTGCCGTCGATCGTTCCATTTCGCACGTGCACGTCGTTCGCGTGAGTGCTTCCGGTGAACGTGTAGCTCGTGACGATGCCGACGATCACGCGAGTCACCGCCACGCCGGACGAAAACGTCTGCGAGAAATTCGACGTGCAGGTGATCGTGTTGCCGACAACGGATGAAATTTTGTAGGAAACGAGTGCGTAGGAACTCGAGTTGCCAAACGAAACGAACTGGCCGGCGGCGAAGCCCGAGGCATCAGTCACTGTGAAGGAGTTCGTCCCCGAGGTGACGTTTGAGGTCGCCGTAGTCGAGTATTGGTCGGCGCGTTTGATGGTCGATCCGTTGAGGTCGAGCGTCTGTCCATCCTTCAGCTCAATCGGTTGCTTTGTGGTGTAGGTCTGTCCGGCGCGCAGAACGATCGTCGCGTTCGCGCCAGCGGCAGTGATAAACGCATTCAGCGCCGGACCGTCGTCGCTTGTGCCCGTCGCAGAGTAGTAGAAGGCCGTTGTCGGGTAGCCGTTCGCGGCAACAGTCGTCAAATCGGTGTCGAGTGGCTGCTTCGCATCGAGCGCAGTTTGGGTCGCCGTGCTGATCGGTTTGTTCGCGTCACTCGTGTTGTCGACGTTACCGAGTCCGACCTGCGATTTAGTGACGCTGTGCGGATTGCTCGTGTTACTCGTGTGAGCCGTCAACGCGCTGCTGTCCGCTTTCGCGTTCAGCGCCGTCTGAGTCGCGGTGCTCACGGGTTTGTTCACGTCGCTCGTGTTGTCGACGTTGCCGAGGCCGATCTGCGCCTTCGTGACCGAGTGCGGATTATCCGTGCGCGCGATGTGCGTCTGCGCGTCCGCGCTGGTGGTCGCGGTGCCTTCGCTCGCGATCACTTTGCCCGTGCCGCTCGCCTGGATTGTCGTCCCGTTGCCGGCAGTAAGGCTCTCGGTAAGCTGGCCTTTCTGCGAGCCAGAGGTGTATTTCGTCACCGGCCCGGTGCCGGCGTTCTGCGCGTGGAGCGGCACGCTCAGCGTGAGCGCGGCCGCGAAGAGAAGAGAGAATTTCTTTAGCATTGGATGAAGAGAATCGGGTTGAGCAGTGGATGCCGGTTGCACGGCGCGACGGTGCCAGGGCGTGACTCCTCGGCGGTGTCGATCGCGACGCGGTAGAACTTCAGCTCGTTATTCACGAGGCCCGGCAGGATTTTGTTCACGTCGGCCACGCTTGCGGATTTCGACGCGAGCTGGTCGAGCGACGTGAACAGCGGTGTAAAAGCGCCGTGCATCAGAGCTGCACGAACACGACAGGGTTAGTGTCGGGGTCGAAGTTGAGCGGACGCACGATGCCAGGGAGGTCAGCCTCGTCCGTGCCGGCGCGCACCTGGTAGCTCTTCAGCTCACCATTCACGGTGCCTTGAAGAACCTTGCCGATATCGCCGGCGTTGGCGTTGAGAGAGTCGAGGCAGTTGCCTCCACCCGTGAGATTGACGAAAGCGGGCTGGAATGATGCGGGCATGGTGATGCTGGAGAGCGCGCTGCCTGCGATTGCGACTGCGCCGACAGCGGTCGGCGTATAGCTGCCGATCTCAGCGGCCTCCGGTTCCGTCGCGTCCGGCATGTAGCCGGGCAGCGCTTTGGCCGTGGGCGCAGTGTTCGACATCGACTGATCGCGCGCGATGGATTCGGGCTCGGTGTTATCCGGCGTGACGCCTGCAATCGCCTTCGCCGTGGGTGCAGTGTTGCTGGGCGTGTAGGTCGCGCTCAGATCGCGCGCGACGGGCGGAGTGTTGTCGAAGTCGGGCATGGTTCGCAGTTACGCGGCGGTGAGTGCGCGACTGCGGCCGCACGCGCGGCCGCAGTGCGGCGCGGTGAATCAGGCGAGCGTGCCCGTGTTGAGGGTGCTGAAGAGCACGTCCCACTCGATGTCGACGTCGACGGGCTTGTCGCCGAACCCGACGTCGCCGGAGATTTTGCCGGAAACGTAGACGTCGAGCGTGTTGAGGATTTGGTTGTCCTCGCCGTATTGCTGCAGCTTCAGCCAGCCCTTCACGCGGTGATTGCCCTCAAGCGGATTGTATTGGCCGCCCGCGGTCGGCGAGGTCGGCAGCTCCGCGGTGCCGAGCAGCATTTGATAGCTGAGGTTCTGCATCTCCATCAGCTTGCTCTTAATCTTCAGGCCGCGCGCCGTGGTGATGATGTCTTTGAGCACGCGCATGCCAGGCGAAGGCGCCATGAACTCCTCTTCTTTGGAGTTCGGCGCGATGGCGTGATCGCCTTCGCCGAGATCGATCCACTTCGGATCGGCGGCGCCAGGCTTGTGCGTGCGATCGGCAGTGCCGTTGTCCGGCACGGTGTAGGCGGCACCGTCGAGGAAGAAATACGCGTGCGCGCCGATGACTTTACGTTGGAGGTTCATGTTCGGTTTTGGTTTTGAGTGGCCGCAGGCGCGGCGGGTGAAATCAGTTCGTCCAGGCGAGGTGCAGCGGGGATTCGATGCGGCCGCTGGGCGTTTCGTAGTTCTGCACCCAGGCCTCGCGGCCGCTGGCGGCCTTCGCGTCGGCAGCAGCCATCTCGATCTTCGCGCCTTCGGTGGGCTGCAGCGCGCACCAGCGCAGGCCGCCGAGCTGCGGGTCTTTCGCGATCACCTCGAGCGTGATTTCGTTCATCGCGATCACGCCGACATTGTTCGGGCCGCCGAAGACGGCAGCGTTGCCGCCCTTCGTGTAGGCCGTGTCGGCGTAGAGCAGATCGATGCTCGTGAACCGATCGCTGACCTGTGAGCGGCCTTCCTTTTTGCTCTCGAAGCGGTCGCCCTGCGGCACGATGAAGCACACGCGCTTCTTCACGACGACCAGGTCCTGCAGCGCTTCGCCGAGATTCTTGTTTTCGTGAAACGCGACGACCTCGAAGAGCTTCTCGCCCTCGAGTGTCGGATGATCGATCGCCTCGAGCTTCGCTTTGAGCCCCGCGCAGAGCACGCTGGTTTTCAGCAGATCCACTTTGGGAGTGTTCATGAGCTGCTGTCCTCCTGGGCGCGGCCGGCGAGACGCTCGAGGCGGCGACGGCCAGCCTGGAGCGCCGTGTCGATCATCTCGGTGCGCGTCGGCAGCACGCTCGGGTCGGGCTTCTGCCGCACACGCTTCACGAGCCAGAACATCACCTGGCCGCCGTTGCGAAAATCTCCGCGCTGCACCTGGTAGCGAACGACGCCGTCCTTGCCGCGACGCCGCGTGAACGAGATTGCCGTGCTCGCGCGCCGCACAAGCGCCGGCCGCAGCTCGCCCGTCTTCGGGTCGGGCATCAGCGCGAACTTTAGATCGGCGAACTCACGCGCGCGCATGCCGTAGGCTTCGGGCGCCACGGGGATCGTGAGATACTTCGCCGTCTTCGGCGTGATCTCGCCGCCGTAGTAACGCTGGCGGATGCCGACGTAGGCGATGCTGATGAGCGCGAAGCCAGCAGCCGCGCGCACCGACACGCTACGCGCGGCGCGCGCGTAGTAGTTGTTGCCGTAGCGATGACGCTCGGCGTTCAACGCGACGAGATGATCCTTCACCTGGTTCGCCACGGCGCGGCCCATGACGAGCGTGAGACCGCGCGACTGCGCCGCGTCGCGCAGGCGAGCGAGGAGCGGCGAAATATCGTCGCGCTGAATGAGGATGCCGACACCGCTCACGGTCCGCCCTCCCCGTCGTTGAAGACGAACGCGCCGTCGCTGTTGAACGTGCCGAGGCCGCTCGACTCGAGCATCGCGCGCAGGCGCGCATCGCGCACGTCCGGCGTCGCCTCGAGTTCCTGGTTGAAACTCAGATCGCGCGGAAAGACTTCCTGGTTCGGATCGATCAGACCGAGCTGCTCGGCTTCGTCGCGAGCGATGTCGCGCACGCCCATGCCGGAGTTGTAGGCGAACGGCGGATAGGGATTGCCGAGGCCGTCGTCGAAAAGTTCGGGGTCGCCGAGCTTCGACCAGATCGGATCGTTCTTCAGCGCGATCATGCGGCCGTTGAAAAATTCGCCGCCGCACTTCGCCCAGCGCGCGGCCCAATCGCGCTCCGCACCCTTCGGCGCGAAATCGCGAATCAACTCCTGCGCGGGAAACTCATCCAGGACGTCCGGGTCTTGCCCTTGCAAGTCCCAGCCGTAGCCGCGCGCGGTGTCGGTGAGCGTCTCAAGCTGCAGGTTGATGCGCTTCGTCGAAGAGAGGTCCTGCAGGCCGCCGATCTTTTCCGGGTCCGGCTGGTAGCCCATCTGCTCGAGGAGCTGCTTGATGCCGAGACGCATCGTCGCCTGGTCCGTCGTGCCGGTGAGAAGATTTTGTGTGCTGTCCTGCAGCTTCTGCAGCAGTTCGGCCGACGTGACGGTAGCGGAGAACAGCGCGCGACGCTTCACGGCGCCGGAGAGCTGCTGCAGGTCACGCGTGCGGCCGGTGGTCGGCAGAAGCGCGCGCACCTCGTTTGCGTCGAGCGCTTCCTTGAAGGGCATGGGCGCAGTGAGGATCATGCGGAGCCTTTCTCGTGCCGCGCCTTCGCGCGCAGACGGTAAACCAGCTCACGATTCAAATGCTCAATGGCTTCATCGAGTCCCGCTGCCTGAGCATGGAACCCATAGCGGCGCAGCCACCCCTGCGCCTCGAGCAACCGAAGAATCGCGACGCGCAGATTGCGTCGCTCGCCGGCTTCGCGAATGTGATCGATGATGCCGATAAGCCAGCTCATGCGGTCTTCCCTTTCCGTAGCTCGCGACGCGGGGCTTTCTCGCTCGTGATGACGATCTCGAGATAGCGCGCGGCCTTCTTTGCGCCGGTGTTGTTCGCGATGCCGCGCGCGCGGTCGATCGTGTGGAACGTGTAGCCCGCCATCAGATCGCGCACCTGGTCGCAGTCCTTGAAGGTGAAGAGCCACTGACCGTGCAGCGCCTTCACCTCGGTGCAGAAGCGCTCGACCGTCACCTCGTCCCAGCCGCCGTAGCATTTGCCGCCCGCCTCGGGATACGGCGGATCAAGGAAGAAGAACGACTCGCTCGAGTCGTAGGCCTTCAGCATCAGCTCCCACGTGCGGTTCTCGATCGACGTGCGATCGAGGCGACGGTTCAGCGCGCGAATCGCGATGAGACGCTGCGCGCGGGAAGTGTGCGGCGTCGTGCGCGTGATCGTGAAATGTTCGCCGTGACCGGCAAACGAGAGCTTGTTGCGGATGAACCAGCGCGCCGCGCGTTGGATCTCCGTCAATCCTGGCTGCGCGCAGTAATCCTCGAACTCGCGACGCGAGTTGAGCACTAGATCCAATTCATCCAGGAGCGCGTCGAGGTGGAACTTGCAGCAGCGATAGAACGAGACCAGCTCGCCATTGATGTCGTTCACGACCTCGATGTCGCTCGGCTGCTTCGAGAGGAACACCGCGAGCGATCCACCGAAGACTTCGACGTAGCACGTATGCTTCGGAATCAGCGGCAGGATGTGCTGCAGCAGCTTCCCTTTGCCACCCGCCCAGGAGACGACCGGGCGCGGCTTCGGCAGCTCGAAGTCTGGAGGAAAGTCGGCCATCAGAATCCGTCCATGCTGGCGCGCGTTGCCTGACGATCTTTCGGCGTGATCGCGGGCGTGCTCGCTGGATTGACGACAGGCGCGATCGCGATCGGCGTGTCGGGTTTGTCCACCGGCCATTCGCAGACGGTGAGTTTTTCGAGCCGCTTTTGATAGAGCGACTCGTCGCTCGATTCATCGTCCGTGAGCGCCATCAGTAGGCGCTTCTTCATCGTGCGAACGATTTTCTGCACGACCATGTCTTTGAGTCCGGCGGGAACTTTTGCGGCGTCGGCATCGAGCGGCGTGTTCGGACAAAACGCGATGCAGCGGCGCACCTCATCGACGACTGTCTGAATGATGCGCGGCGCCGGATCGGTCTGGCCGACGCCGAGCGCTTCCTCGCGCAAGGCAGTGACCAGATCGGCGACGCGTGCGTCGTTGAGATCGTCGGTAGTGATGATGATCCAGGGCATCGGGTGTGAGGTTTCTCTAAAAAGCCCCGCCCGCGCTGGGCGGGGCTCGAAGAGAATCCGGAGCGCGGATTACTGGACGTTGATCAACTTCGCGGCGGCCGCGTTGGTGATCTGGATTTCCTCGGACCAGTCCATCTTCAGGACTTCGCCGCGACCGTCTTCGGCGACGTAGCTGCCGGGGACCATCCACTGACCGTCCAGGCGGAAGGTCTTCATGAACGACGGGTCCATCGTGTTCGGCGTGTCGTTGCTCGCGAAAACGATGACCTTGAGGTCGAGCACGAAGGCCATGTTCTCGGCGAGGCCTTCGGCCGCGATGTCCTTCACGACGGTCGTGAGCTGGACCTGCGGATTGCCGAAGAGCAGCGAGGCGAACTCCTCGAGCGAGACATTCACGAGGCCACCCTGCTTGCCGGCGACGACACGCGCCTTGACCTTCGCGTTGTTCTTGATCGCGAGCCAGGCACCCGCGCCGATGAGCACCTTGACGGGCGCACCGTTCTTCGCGGCGAGGATCACGGCCTTGATGATGGCGTCGATCTCCTTCACCGGATCGACGGCGTCGTCGGCGAAGTTGATGTTCACGCCGCCACCGGTGAGCGCCGCGACGGCGGCGTCGATGACCTCAACCTCGTGCGCGAGCGACGCGGCGTCGGCCAGGAGCGTGGCGCCGTAGCGCGCCATGTTCATGAGCTGCGCGTCAGTGAGCGACTCGAGGTTGTCGATCGGGAAGTCGAGCGCGTTGGGCGCGCAGTTGTAGAGCGCGTCCGTCGCGTCGAAGCCGATGCGCGTGGCACGGCCGTTGAGCGTGCGGCGCGTGTTCGGCACCCGGTAGCGATTCTTGTCGGTGTATTTCTTGAAACGGCCGGTCGCGACCGGGACAGGCGCGGTGGGGGCGAGGAAGCCCGCCACCATTTTGACCGAGGACTGCGCGGCGCCCTGGGCGAACGTCTGCAGCGTCGGATTCGAGCTGATGTTGGAGAGACGAGACATGGTAATCTGGATTTGAGTTTCGGTTGAGGGGACGGGCTAGGAGGCGCGTCAGACGACGAGCCCCTGCGCCTGGAGGATGGCGAGCACGGCGGCCTTGGTGGCCGCGAGATCGGCGGCGGCGGTGATCGTGTCCGCGCTCTTCACGCGGGCGATGTGGAGGTGCGGCCGCACGAGCAGGAGCTGCTCGTCGACGCCGATCTCCTCGGCCTTGCCGATGCCGACGTAGGCGCCGGCACCCGCCGGCACCGCGCGAACCTTGCCGGCGTTGGCGCCGGCGTTCGCGACCGGGTCTTCGTTCACGAGAACGTCGCCGGGATTGCACGCGCCGTTTAGGCGGATGCGCACTTGCTCGTCGGAGCACAGCGGGCGCAACGAAACGAGCGTGCCGGCCGCGCCGCCGTCCAGGAGGACGTGCGTGGGGACGTCGGTGATGGCGGTCGGCAGATTCGCGACCAGCTTGCCGGCGGAATTACCGACGACGATGAGACGGCCTTCGAGGCCGGTGAGATCGACACCGGCTTTGACCTGGATGTCGCCCTCGAGGGTGTTGGATTGAGACGGGAACATGACGATGGTGAGTTGAGTTTCGGTGGGTGGTTGACGAAACGAGGCGGATCAAACCGCCGGCTCGGCGCGCTCGGCGTCGGCGAAGGCCTGCGAGTAGGGATACGCGCGGCCGTTGGCGCTCTTCTCGCGCTGGATTTCGGTGGCGCGATTCGCGATGCGTTGGGCGCGAGCTTCCTCCGCCTGGCGCTTCACTTCGTCGCCGGCACTCGCTTCCTTGCCGCCCGGCGGCTTCGCGTTGCCACGATTCGTGATCGTCGTGGTGGTCGTCGTGGCGGGCTTCTTGAGCGCGGCCAAAACCTTCAGCGTGCCTTCGCGGTTCGCGAGCAGCTGGGCCTTCACGTCGTCACGGTTCGTGATGACTTCCTTGTAGACTTCGAGATCGCTCTCGACTTGCGCGGCCAAGAGCGTGTCACGCTGCTTGGTCAGGGACGTCACGGAGCCTTCGGCTTGCGTGGCGCGATTGAGGATCACCTGGATCGCAGCGACGGCCGAACCTTCGGACGCGTCCTCCGCCAAGCCCAGGAGCTTATTCACTTCTTTCATGGTGGTTTTGTTTTGTTCGGTCGCTCCAGCGGGATTGCCGTCGCGATTGGAAAGGGGCACGCCGCCCTTGATGCGCGGATCGTTTGTCAGACCGGCGCTGTGCAGGCCGATCGGCCGAACACGTTCGCCGGTCCGATACGCGCGGCGCGGGAACTCGAAAACGGGAGAGATGAAGCGGTAGTCGCCGCCTTCGAGAAGCGGACGACCGCTGTTCGTGATGCGGCCCTTGAACCAGACGCCGTCGTCGCGCGGCTGCAGCTCTTCGATCCAGGCGGCTGCCTTACTCTCCTTGGACGGGTCGAGCGAGAAATGATCGACATCGACCAGGACGCCGCCGAAGTTCGGTTTCGCAGCCTGGGCGCGGAATGCGGAAAGGACCACGTCGGCCGCCTGCCGATCGATCACCTGGGTGACCGGAACTTCGGTGCCGTCTGGGTTCTCGATCGGGCTGTTCGGGATGTCGCGATAAGCGAAGAGCTGCATCCAGCCGTCTTCGGGCAGTTTGAAGTCGCGGTTTGAGATCAGGGAAACCGGCGCGGAGGTGAGAAGGACGGGTTTAGTCATTGGCGGGAAGGCCTTGCATGGCCCTTGCATGGGCTTTTGGGCGCGTTTTAGGGGGTCGGTGCGGCTCCTGATGGCTGTTGGGGCGTTTTTAGGGGGGTCTGGACCCCCTTGGCGGACCGGGTGGCGGCGGCCTCGGCAAAGCCGTCGATGGCAGCGGTTCCGATGATGTCGGCCAGGACGGCGGCCAGCTCCGGCGCCTTCGCGAGCACCTGCGCCTGAAGCGCCGGCAGGTCCGCCCAGAACTGCTCGATGCCGGCTTTCATTTGTGCCGGGTCGGTGAGGGCGTAGATTGCCAGGAGGCGATCGAGCACCGGCGCGAGCTGCTCGCGTTGCTTGTCGGTCGTCTGCTTGAGCGCGGCGGCCTTGAAGAGCAGCTCGCGCCCGACACCGGTCGCGCGATTCATGATGCGTGCCGGGTCCATGCCTGGCTGCGGCAGCGCTGGCGCAGATGCTTTCAGCGTGACGGTGTAGCTGGTCCGCTCGCTGACTTCGTCCGGGTCGACCTGATAGCCGGCATCCGAAAGCGTTTTGATGTCCTGGACGGTCTTGCTGACGTCCGGCTCTTCGTTCGCGGCCAGCTCGAAATAGGCGACCTGCTTCTGGCCAGGGAATCCCGCGTCGAGCCACTCCTTCACCAGCTGCTTGTTGATGATCTCGCTCACGCGACGCGCCTCGGCGGCTGCGATCGTGTCGAAGACTTCCTGGTGCGCCTTGCTCTGTCCGCCGCCGAGTCCGGTCGGCCCGTTGAGCATCGTCAGCTTTCCCGCGGTGCCGGCGAGAACGAGTTTCTCGGACAAAAAGTCGAGCCGCTCCTTGAAGGGCTGATTGCCGCGCGCGGCCGTGTTCGGCTTCCAGTCCGAACCGTAAGGCGCATAACCGCTACCGCCTTCGGCAATGTCCTTCGCGGCCGACTCGAACTCTGCCTTCTTGTCATCGGCGAGATCAGGAGGACCGATCAGCACGCCGCCTGGGATGCCGTAGATTTCGACGAACGCGTCCCAATCCTTCTCGGCCAAGCTGGCGCGGATGAATTTGAAAAGCGCAATCCGGTTGATCGGGCGCCGCACCTCGCGATAGAGGAACCGTTCGGGCTCCATGATGCTTTCGCCAGGCAAACCGGCAAACGACGTCGAGCGCGCTTCGGGATTGTATTTCCAGGGACCAGTGAGCCCGTCACGGACGCAGTTCCACTGGTCGACGATCTCGAGATGATAGAGATCGCCGTCGGCGTTCACCCACTTCTCGCAGTGCGAGAAGCCGCGAAATGCCGCCATGCCGAGATGCTCGATCGCCTCGTAGAGATTATCGATCGCGTCGAATTTTTCCGCGAGGAATGCCGATTGCGCTTCCCCGAGTTTCTCGTCCGCGTCTTTCGCGACCTTGAAGTTGTAGGGCATCTCGAGCAGCCGGCTGAACCGCAGCTCGAGGAGCGCAAGCAGGTCGGCATCGGTCTGCTCGATGTAGAAGTAGGTCCACTGCAGATCGGCCATCTCACCGCGGAAGTAGGACTCCGCCAGGGCAACGGCGCGCTGAATGGTGAGGCCGCGCAGCGGATTGAGCGTGTCCCGCCAGCGATTGAGCGCGCGGACCTTTTGCACCAGGTTCGCTCCACCCGCGGGCTGAGCAGGAGTCGGTTTGGTTTTCTTCGTGCTCATGTCGTGATGCTCCGATTGCGATCGCTGCGTGCGCCCTCGCGCTTGATCGCCTTGATGCCGATCGAGGCGGCCGAACCATGACTCGCCGCGCGAATTGCGAGCGCGAGTGCGGTGCAGCGGTCGGCGTGGCCGTCCGAATTGTGCGGCGCGCGGTAGGTGACATTGCCGGCGGATGTCACGATGCGCTGCATCGAGTGCAGGTCCTCGCGCACCGCGCGATTGATCGGCACGCGCACGCGACGCTGCTCAAAGGCAACCTTCAGCGCGGGGAAAAGTTCGAGCTTCAGATTCTGCGTGAACGTGCAGAGTTGAATCTTGCCGAACTTGTCGTTCGTCGGGTCCCACTCGCCGAAGCGCTGCACGAGGAGATCGCCGAGACCGATGCCTGGACCAGTGTAGTCGACGCACACACGGCGCGCGGCCGCGATCTTGTGCTCCATCGCGGCGAACTGCGCGGGCGTGCTCATGCGGCGAAACTCCTCGATCTCGCGCGTCTGCAGCACGTCGCCGACGCGCTCGACCGTCCACGGCACAGACAGGTCTTGCTTGCGCGCGAAGTCCCAGCCGATGAACACCGGCTTGCTCGCGGCGCTCTGCCAAAAATCCGGCGTGATCGTCGTCGTCGCCTCGTTGCTCTCGCACGTCCCGATCAGCTCGTAGGGCAGAAGCACCGATGCGACGTCGAGGAACTGACACTCGAACTCTTGTGCCCAACCGTCCGCGTCGTCGAGCGCTTCGCGAATCTGCGCGATGTCGACAGGCAGACCCATCAACACGGCGTGGTAGATCGTGACGAGGCGGCGCGCCCAGCGCATGCGCTTGTCCTCCTTCGTCCAGATGCGATGCATCGCGCCGCCGAAGCCGTTCGGCGTGGACTTGAGGCGCACCTTCTTCTCGCCGCCGCGCAACGGATTCGTGATCGACGGAAGGATCGCACGCCATGTCGCCTCGGCGTTCTCGAAGAAATCGAACTCGGTGAGGTAGACGTTCGCGCTGCGGCCGCGCACGGTGTCCGGCTTGCCAGGCACGGCGCGCACGCGACTGCCATTCGAGTAGATGATCTCGGCGCTCTTCAGCAGGCTCTCGCCGCTCAAGCCCTCGCGCTTGATGTCGTAGCTCTCGATCGCGAGGCCGAACGCTTCCGCCCAAATCTTGCCCTGGTCGAGCGAGTCGAGCGACTGACGCTCGGACGGCGCGGCCACCATCCAGTCCGTGCCAGCGCGGCGCAGGCAGTCTTCAGCGATCTCGCCCTGCCCCGTGAAATCCTTGCCGGTCTGGCGCGCCTGCAGATCGATCTTGAAGCGGCTATCGTCGTGGAAGCCGGCGAACTGATACTCGAGCAGCAGCGAGCGCGGGTCTTTCTTCGGATACGGATTGACCCAACCACTGCGCGTGACGCCGAGCGTGTGCCGGTCCGCGAGTTCACGCAGATCGGACAGATCCATTTTCCACAGCGGATTCGACTGCGCAGCGGTGATCGCGTCCTGCACTTGGACGCGGAGCTGCTCGAGCGCATCTTTGCGGCGGTCGGCCATGCTTACATCCGGAACAGCGCACGCATGCGCGCGCCTTGCTCCTCCTCCGAGAGCTGCTTGTCGTTCGCGATCGCCGTCGCCTGATCGGCCAGCGAGGCCTTCGCCTCGAGGAGCTTCACCTTGCGCTTGTCCAACTCGAGACGGCTCTGCGCCAGCGTGAGCTTGTGCGAGTCGCCGAGAATCTTCGCGAAGGTCTTGAGCGATTTCAGGTCCGCGCCTGGCGCCGATGCCGTCTCGAAGAAAAGCTGCTTCATGCGCTTCAGCGCAGCCTCCTCGAATTTCCCCTCGGCCAATTTCTCGAACTCGTCCGCCACGCCCTTCGAGCGCGCATACTTCCACGGCAGCGCAAACGAGTGATAGAATTCCGAGACCGTAGAATCGGACTTCACGAAGACACCGAAGCGCTCCGCGATGCGCTCGCGCGCTTCCTTGTAGCCGAGATTCTCGTCGATCAGCCACGCCGCGACCTCCGCCTTCTGCGAGTCGGTGAGCTGCTTGCCTTTGATGCCGGCGTCCGAGCGCGCCTTCTTGCTGGGCTGCTTCATGCACGTGCGCGCTCCTTGTTGTTCGCAGCGCTCACGGCCATCGCTGCGGCGGGTGACGTCACTCCGGGCCGCCCGTGTTCATGGGTTGTATCCAAAATGCCGCGCGCCGCCTGCGCGGTGAGGCCGGCGCATGCCTGGACCTCGCAGGCTACGCCGTTGCACGTCGGGCCACTGAGGAGATCGGCCCACGAGGGAAGATGGTTGCCGGCGCCGCTACCCCTAACGGCGCCGGCTGCTGTAGTTACCCCAAAACTCCCATTGAGCTGGGAGAAAGTGCTGGCCTTCTTATTCTCGGAGACACAACGGCACCGAGCTGCACCGTCCATGCAGTGTGGCTGCACGTCCGGGGCCAGGGCTTTCGCGGAGGTCACGACCGCGAAATACAAAAGCGCCCACAGCGCGAGCCACACTAGGCGGAAGCCTGCCGGCTGCGACGCGGTCAACCAGGGCGGAAGCACGAAGCTCACAAGCCCTCCTGTTGCAGCGCGCGCTCGCCGATCGCGGCGATCGCCCAGCGCTTGTTGCAGAGCGCCGAAGTGAACGGCGCAGCAAAATTCTTGTCGGCGAGATCGCGCAGCGCGCGCTCGAGATCGGGCAGCGTGAGGTCGCGATGGCGACCGCGGCGCATGTCGGTCAACAGATCCTCGGCGGCGACGCCGAAAACGCCGGACGCGCGGAGCGCGAGGAGAATATCGATGTGGAGCTTGCTCACCCGATCAGCCCTTTCGTGGCGCGCAGCAGCTCGATGGTGCGCTCAGGGACCGCGTCGATGCGGTCGTTCATGTCCTTGATCTCCGTCTCGAGCTTCAAGGTGATGCGGATATCGGCCTCTTTCAGTTCGCGGATCGCCGCATCGACTTCGAGGCGCTCGCGCTTGATGCGGCCGTGCAGCTCGTCGATCTCCTTGCGTGACGCGGTCGCGTGATTTTCGCGCACCTCGAGCGGCTGCGGCGAAATCTTCGCGGGGAAGATTTGGCGATACAGCATCACGACGGCGGTGATCAGGCCGACGACGTAGAAGGCGTTGGCGATCCAGCCCGAGAAATCAGGCGGCGGCGTGGTGTTCTGGATTTCGGCGAGGAGTGTCATCGGCTTTCGATTTCGTGTTCGAGGCGGTTGATTGTCTTCAGCGCCTCGCTCACGAACTCGGGAGCGGCTTGCGCGGCCTTCTTGAACTGCGGGTGTTGGATCAGGCGGTCGGAGTTGTTGAGTTGCACCGGCGCGCTCGCGCAGCCGGCGAGCAACGCGCAGGCAATGATGATGCACGCGCGCTTCATGACGTGACGGGGCGGCGGAACTCGAAGCCGTCCTTGATGTGGCGGAGCGTGATCGGACGCCCAACGTTCGCCGGCATGATGGGACGCCAGCGCTTGTTGCGCTTCAGCTTGGACTCGTCGCCCGCCTGGCGAATATCGCCGAGGGCGAGCGGCCGGTATTGTTTGGCGTCGCTCATGACTTCGGGGCGTCGGAGGCGTCGTGATTTTCCTGCGCTTCGCGGATCGCGCGATCGACGGCATCGTCCTTCGCCTGGAGACGTGCGGCCGCATTCGCGTCGCGCTCGCGGCGCTGCCGCTCCTGCACGGCCGCCAGCACAGCGGGCGACGCGCGCAGCAGCGCAAGGATGATGCCGAGGATCGTCGAGAGCATCAGGTCGTGCTCTCCGTTTTCTTCGGCTGCGCAGTGAACTGCGGGCCGACCTTCACCGAGGCGAAGAAGTCGAGCGCCCAGGCGATGATCTTAAACGCGGCCGAATGCTCGACCTTGTCGAAATACTCGTCGTCGGTTTTCTGCGGCGTCGAGCGGACGTAGGCCTCGACCAGGGAGACGACCGGCTTGAAGAAGAAGCGCAGGCCGCCCATCACCGCGAGGAGCGTGAGCACCCACGGATATTTCGCCGCGAACGTCACGATGAACGGCGCAGCGATCGCGGCGGCGGTGTCGGGTTGCACGAGCGCCGAGGCGACCGAGCCGGACGAGTCGCTCGAGGTCTGCGCGACGGCGGACGGAGCGAAGAAGACGAGAGCAAACGCGAACGCGCAAACGAGCGCGGCGATGATGGGGAGTTTGGTTTTCATGAGGAAAGCGGCGGCGCACCGAACTCGGAGCGCCAGCTGTAGAAGGCGGCCGTGGTGATGTTGTGGCGGCGCAGCACGCGGCTGACGGCGCCGTGCGCACCGTGGAAAGTGGCGATCTCCGCGCAGAGCTTTGCGTAGAGCGCGCGCCGCTCCTCGAGCGGACGCATGACGCGTGGCGCCTTCAGTTTCTGCGGCGCGGGTGGCGGCGGGGCGACAGGAGCTGCGACCGACGCAACGACTGCCGGCGTCGACACGGCGACCGGAGTCGGACGCGCGTCGGGGACCTGCGGATTCGTGACGACGAAGAGCTGCTTCGCCAACGACGGCGAGAAGAGCAGCACACCAGGGCCGGCCTCGGTGCGCACGAAGAGCACGACGTCGCCGTTGCCTCGCCGCGTCGTGCTCGCGGCGGTGACGCGGATCGGTCCGCACGCTGCGCCGGAATTGACGGCGGCGGGCGAATTTGAGATAGTCTCTGGAGTCGAGGCGCTCAATGCGCCGCGACTTTAGCGGGAAACAAAAAACCGGGCCAATGCCCGGTTCGCTCCGTTCGCTCTATTGGACTTTTTTTGTGCGCTTACTGTCGCTGCGCCGTAGCGCGATCGAAGAACCAAGCGCGCATCTCGCGAAGATTCGGGCCGAACGCGGTGACCTCTGTGGTGGTGTCACTCGTCACAAGTTTTCCCTCGGAGTTCATTTGCGTTGAGGCATGGTTCTCGAGCAGCGAGACGCGCGTGCCGTTCTCAGCCGCAGCGAACATGTAAGCCAGATCGATCTGCGCCTTCTCTCCCTCGAGCATCACCTCCCACCGAAAGTGCAAGCGCTCGTTCGTGTCCTGCACAATCGTCGGTCGAGTGATCGAATTCTTCGCGACCGCTTCTTTGATCTTCGCCTTCACCTCCGGAACAGTTGCGGGAAGGATTTGAGATTCCAACTGCGGGACTGAACTGCAGCCAGCGAGCGCCAGCACAGCCAGCGCGAAGGAGATGAGGGTTAGCTTCTTCATTTTGATTGGTGCCGTGAAAGATCAGACGCTGCGCACCAGCTCGCGCACCGGATAAATCCAATGGAACGCAGTTGGGCTGTATTCGAGAGTGGGGTAAATGTCCGGCTTGAGGCTCGCCAGGCGGATCGCGCCGGATGGCATCTTGGTGTAGACGCGAAGTTGAACCGCATCGTCGGCGAGCTTCGCGACGACGGGCTTGCCGTTGCGCAGCTCGCCGCTCGGCTCGAGCACCACGCGATCGCCCGCGAAGAACTTCGGCTCCATGCAGTCCCCCTCGATCGTCACGGCGAACGCTTTTCGATCGCGGCTCGTGGTAGCGACTTTGCCCTGCCAGTGCTTCGGCATCTCATCGTAGGTGGCGGCTGCGCCCGCGTGGCTCCACGAGATCACGGGAATCTCGCGGACCGCGTAGCCTGCTTGAGATTCTTCCACAACGCCGCCTGCAGTTTTCTCGATGTCTCCTTCGCCTCGAAGTAGCCATTCAAGATTCACTTCGAGGAGGTCGGCCAACCGGAGGCGCTCGGCCGCTTTGGGAAAGTTTCTGCCTCTGAACCAGTGGTTAACGCGCGTGACGCTTACCCCTAGTTTTTCGGCGATCTCGGATTGAGAAAGGCCCTTGCGTTCGGTTCGGGCATTAAGCCGCCACGCAAAGTCTCTCAATAATTCTGCATTTTCGTCTTGCACGTTTCTGTAGTTTTGTAGAAAGATTTCTACAGAAAACACAACACAGCCCGTGTCTCGGTCAACAACCAATATCTCTCAGGCCGCCCGTAAGGCGCACTCCCTACTCCGGAAAATCAGCGTCCGTCAGATCGCTGCGCGCCACGGCGCGAACGAGAAAACGGTTTACGCCGCGCTCACCGGAGCGCGCCCCGGACGCGACCCGAAAGTGCAGTCGGCACTGCGTGAGATCGAGCAACTGGCGCGGAGGGTTCGCCATGCCTGACGCTTCTTCGATCATTACCGCCTTCGTTCTCGAGAACCTGCCCGCTCAGACCGTGGCACGGCGCATCGAGATCACGCGCGCGGCCGCAGCCATCGTTCCTGACGATGCCGACCGCCGGACGCTCCTCCAAATCGCATCGGAGCTGGAACGCACTGAGCGCAAGCAACGCAAGCTGATGCTGCGAATCAAGCAGCGCCGCCGCGGAGGTGCGTCATGAGCGATTATCTCCCCGAGCGGGCCACTGCGCCGATGCAGAGGATCACGATCAGCGAATACAAGGCGAGCGCACCCTCGGTGACCGGCGCCTTCGATCCCTTTGCCAAGAACAGCAGCGCGAATCCGAGCACGATCGTGAGCGCATCGAAAAGCGCCAACCACGTGGAGAATTTCCGCCACGGGCTGCGCACCGTCTGGCGCGATACCGCCGCTGGTGCGGCCGAATCTTCGTTGGCGTTTTGGGCGCTCGTCCTTGCCGCCGCCGGTTCTGCTTTCGAGGTCGCGCGTCTTGCCTTCGTGAGTTGCGCGAATGCCGCGATGACTGCCGCGATGCCGAGCAGCCACGAGCCAAGTTGGGGAACGATCGCTTCGATGATCTTCGTCATTTGGGGATGCTGGGGCGTCGGCCAAACTGCGCGGCGCGCGCCGGAGGAGCAAGTCTGACGATGGCCGCGCCCCAACAGCTCGCGTTTCCGTTTGCGTCTCTGGACTTCCCAGGCCGCACGACGCTGACCGCCGCGGAGATCGCGACGAAGCTGGGCTGCACCGAGAAGCACATCATGGACCTCGCCGAAGAGTGCGAGTTTCCGGGGCTCGATCTCGCGGGCAAGGACTCGTCTCGCCGTTTCGTGAAGTTCCCGATCGAGGCTTACCGCAAGTTCGTTCTCACGCGGATGACGGGACCGTTCCGCGCCGATTTCCTGCGCGATCTTCCGCGCGCCGTGCTCGAGCAGCTTGAGCGCGAAATCAAGGAGGCGCTCGCGTCATGAAGTTCTCCGGCAAACTCACGTTCATCACGTCGGACGGCCAGAAGATCGAGGGCGACATCGTCGGCGGCGTGCTCAAGTGCGACGCGCCGCGCAAGAGCGTGCGGCAACTCCGCTGTCTGCTCGAGAACGACCTCGCCCTGGTGCGGCACTACGCCGACCAGCTAATCGGCGAAGACGGCGTGATCGACGCCACGCAGGAAGACACGCCCGAGCGCGATGCGCTCAAAGCGAAGTTCACGGCCGCCGTGCGCAAGGCGCAGGCGCGTCGCGACGAACTCAACACCCTTTCCGCCCCTGACGTCGGGGCGGCACGCAACACACCGGCTGCGCCGCAAATGGGCCACACCGCGAGTCAGGTCACCCGCGGCGCGGCGCAGCCGGACACTCTCGTCTGATCATGCCGAATCCCTCCTCAGCTCTCGCTCTCGTCCAGGACCGCCAAATTTCCCCGCGCGGGGAAATTTCAAAACTGCAGGCGATCGCCGTGCAGCAGCTCGCGGTGATCCGGCAGCTTCACACCAGCGCCGCGATCCGCGCGCTCCTCGTCGGCCTCACGCTGCATCGCATCAAGGCCGCGAGCACGCACGGCGAGTGGATGCCCTGGCTGAAAAAGAACTTCGACGGCGGCAAGAACACCGCGAACCGCTACATGCGCCTCGCGCTCGTGTTCGTCGAGCGCACGAAGGTGCAGCGGCCCGATCTCCTCGCGTTGCCCGGCGACCAGATCGAGCTGGCACTCGAGAAGCCGGGCTCGGCCGAGAAGAAGCTGATGGACAAGGCCGTCAAGTTTGTCGGCGAGAAGACGCTGCAGGAGCTGCTCGAGGAGCACGGCATCCGCGACGACGCGAAGCACGGCAAGCGCACTAGCTCGCGCGGCGATGATGCCGGCGACCAGGACGACGACGGCAGCGCGGATGCACAGACCGTGCAGGAGAAATTCAACGAGATCGCCGGCCTCTTCGAGAGCGCGCGCAAGGCGACCGCCGACAAGGCGAACTGGATGAGCTTCTCGAAGCAGCAGCACCTGCAGCTCAAGGCGCTCGCCGAAGACGCCGCCGAACACCTGGCCACGCTTTGCGCGAAGACGCACGGCCGCGCCGCGAAAAACTAACCCTCTTCCGCCATGAGTGAAACATCCGCCGCCATCGTTCCCGCGCAGCCCGCGCCACTCTCCGCCGCCGTCGCCGAATACATCCCGCTTGAGCACCACAACGAGTGGCTCGGCCTTAAGATCGGCGAGCAGGAGCGCGTGAAGGAGCTGCTCAACGTGTTCGACGCGGTGCGCAAGGACACGCGCGGCGTGGTGAAGGCGCTCCGCATCGTCTCGCTCGAGAACACCTCGCGCGACGGTTGGAGCTACGGCAACCTCAAGACGCTTTACTACGCGTGGGTCGAGGCGGGCTTCGACTGGCGCGTCCTCGCTCGCGGCTACAGCAACGAGCAGAAGCTGCGGCCCGAGCTGGTCGAGTGGCTGCGCACGGCCGCGCTGCGCGAGCACCGCTCGAAGCGCCAGGCGATCTTCAAGCTCTACGCCCTCTGGCGCGAGGGAAAGCCCGTCGCCGGCTACGGCACCTGGCGCGAGTGGTATGCGACCACGTATCCCGAGCGCGACGTTCCGAAGACGTTCCCTGGCATCACGCCGCCGGGATGGAAGCCGTCGAACCTCTACCGCTATTTCCCGTCGAAGGTTCAGCACACGCTCGCGACAAAGGGCCGCACGGCGATCTCCGGCATGATCCCGAAACTGCAGCGCGATCCGAGCGAGCTGCGCTTCCTCGAGCTGATCACGATCGACGACTTCGAGACGGACGTCCTGGTGAAGGTTGGTCGCGACGTCGTGCCGGTGCGCGGTCTGCTCGCGATCGACGTCGCGACGCGCACGCACCTCGCGGTCGGCTTCAAGCCGCGCCTGCGCAAGGAAGACGGCAAGCGGATGTCGATCACGCACGAGGACATGCAGACGCTGCTGCCCGGTCTCTTCGCGTGGGGCGTGCCGGCGAACTACCCGATGACGATCCTCGTCGAGAACGCGGCGGCCGCGATCTCCTCGGAACTCGAGGCGGCGCTCGATCTTCATTTCGGCGGCCAGGTGCGCATCGAGCGCACGGGCATGCTCAACTACAAGACGATCGCGAACGGCTTCGTCGAGCGCAGCGGCAAGCCGCAGGAGAAGGGCTGGATCGAGTCTTTCTTCAACGCCTGGTGGAACGTGCTCGGCTCGCTGCCTGGCCAGAAGGGCAGCCGCTACGACAACGCGCCCGGCGACCTCGAGGCCAAGGTGAAGTATTTCAAGCAGATCGCCGCCTACGAGTGCAGCGACGAGCGCTTCGCACAGTTCCGCGTGCCGTTCATGTCCTTCGACGAAGCGGTGACCGCGTTCACCGCCGGCCTGCAGATGCTCGAGCAACGCACGCAGCACAAGATGCTCGGCTTCGAGGAAGTGACCGAGTGGCGCCTGCCCGGCGAAGCGCTCCAGCCCGTCGAGCAGCTCGCGACGCTTTCGCCCGCGCAGCAGCTCACGGTGCAATTCGAGACGCGCATGCAGAGTCCGGTCGAGCGCCGCGCGAAGCTGCTCGCTGGCGCGAAGTTCCTCCGCGTGCCGGAGCCGGTCCTCGCGCTCCTCTCGTTCTCCGCGAAGCGCGTCACGGTGAAGAACCACAAGGTCACCTTCACGATCCGCGGCCAGGGCTACACGTTCGCCCAGGCGGGCAGCGACATCGGCCGCACGCAGAACGGCAAGGAGATCGTCGCCTACTACGACGAGCGCACGATGGCGGCGATCTACTGCTTCGGCCTCGAGGGCAACTATCTCGGCACGCTCGCGCAGCTCGGCGGCGCCGCCGGCATCAAGGACACGGAAGCGCTCAGCGCGGCCGCCGAGCGCATCCGCGAGTTCGTCTCTGAGGAGATCGAGCGCCCGACGCGGCACCTCATGGCCGCCGATCGCGCGCAGGCCGACGCCGACAAGGCGCACAACCACCAGCTCGCCGTGCGCCTCGGCCTCAAGAACGCCGACGACGACCAGGACAAGCCGAAGGGCCTCTCGCGCACGCTCGCGCAGGACAACTACGTCGAGCCGAAGGAGGGACGCTTCGCCGCCGCGCTGCAGTCCGCCGCAGGCATCGCGGCCGGCGCGACCGAGCAGGCCGACAACGCGCGCCGCGCGAAGGTGCGCCGCAGCACCAGCAAGGACCTCTCCGCGCTCTCTGACGCGCCGGCCGATACCCCGGCCACCGCTCGCCCCGAGCGCGATCTCTCCGCGCTCCTCTGACCCTTTCCCCATCACTCACCCAAAACCCAACCCATGAGCACGACTACCGATACCCAACCCGCCGCGACCGAACAATGGTCCGGCACGAATCTCGCCGGCGACATCGTCGAAATCGGCATCAAGAAGCACAAGCCGGAGTTCCAGGGCGATCTCCGCTGGTGGTTCCGCTACAGCCTCGAGAAGAAAATGTCGCAGGCCGAGTGCGCCGCCGAACTCGGCGTCGACGGCAGCACCTATTCCCGCGTGATGCGCGGCGAATACAAGAACGAGAACAACGGCTACCTGCCGCCGCCCGCGAAGATGCTCTCCCGCATCCGCGTGCTTCGTAACCAGCTCCGCATCGTCACCGAGGAGCAGCGCAAGAGCCGCGTCGTCACGCTCACGACGAAGGAGATTCACCAGGTCTGCCGGAAGGCCTGGGACGATAAACAGATCGCGTTCATCTTCGGCAACAGCCACGTCGGCAAGACCGAGAACCTCCTCTGGTTCCGCGACGAGAACAACCACGGCGCCACGATCTACGTCGACCTGCAGGCCGTGAGCGGTGTGCAGGACATTTACCGCGAGTTCGCTCGCGCGCTCGGCCTCGGTGCGGACGGCGCGATCAACAAGCTGATGCCGCGCGTGCACAACGCGATCGACAAGAGCAATCTCGTCATCGTCGACGAGTTCCACTCGATCACGCACGCTTACCAGAAGGGCAGCGCGATCCGCATGATCAACGCGCTGAAGTCGATCAAGGACCGCACCGGCTGCGCGATGGTGATCTGCTCGACCGACGTCGGCCGCGACGAGATCGAGAAGGGCAAGGACGCGAAGCTCCTGCAGCAGCTCAACCGACGCGGCGTGATCAAGCTGCACCTCCCGAGCGCGCTGCGTGTCGCGGACGTGCGCGCGGTCGTGCGCGCGAGCAAGCTCGACTTCCCGGACGCGCCGAAGGGCACGCGCAAGGACCTCTGGAAGCATCTCCGCGAGGACAATCCGAACTTCGTCGGCCTCGATCTCTGCGAGCGCATCGCCTACAACCACGGCATCAAGCACCTCTTCTCCGTCATCGCGGACGGCAAGAAGATGGCCGACCGCGCCGAGCGCGCGCTCGAGTGGGATGACGTGCTCGAGGCGCAGGCGATCTACGACGCGCTCAGCAACCCGAAGAAGGAGGTCTGAGCCATGAGCGCTTCAAAAATGGGGGCGACCGTCCTCTACTGCGGTCACGATGCGAGCTTTCCCGCCGACGTCTTCAAGGTCGGGAGCTGCAACATCGTCGTTGCGAACGGCGATCTCGACAAGCCAGGCATCCTGACGCGGCCGGCTTCTGCCGACTGCACGCATCACGTGAGCGATGCTCTCGGCGGTGTTTGGAAGCCGAACCGTGGATTCTTCGCGGTTCCAGAAGCCGCATGCCAAGAGCTGAAACCCGGTGTTGTCGAGGCGTGGTATGGCCCGCGCGAGGCCAAGAAGGGCGGCCGGAAATGAATGACGTCGTCGTCCACGTCACCAAGCAGGGCGCGGCGTTCCACGCGGCGGCCGTTGCGCACACGCTCGCCTCGTCGCCCGAGCTGGCCGCGAAGATCGCGGCCGCCCGCGCGCTCGATTGCTCGCTCGACCAGGTCGTGCTGTCCGAGCCCACGAGGTTCGGCGTCTACGCGGCCTCGAAGAAGCCCGCCGAGGAACGGAGGTCCGCGTGAGCACTACTTCCCGCCGTCCTCTCAAAACGCCGCGCGTGGTCACGCGCTGCCCGTTCTGCACGAAGCTGCACTACGTCTCCGCCAGCGAGCTGGCGCCAATCAACGCCGACCGCGATGCGTTCCTCGGCATGGCCGCGCTGCGCGCCACACCGAATCCGCTGCGAAAGCAGAGCATCAAGAGCGGAGGTGTCCATTGATCGCCGTCGCTGCCTTTCTCGTCGGTGTCCTGGTCGCCACCGCGATCGCGACCGGCGCAATGCGCCACTACGAGCGCGCGCACCGTGCGGCGTGCGATCGCTTCGAGGCAGAAACCACGATGCTCCGCCAGGAGAACGCCACGCTGCGCAAGCAGCTCCGCCTCGCGTTGCAACCGCACGCGCTCGGAAGGAGCCAACCGTGAGCCCCGTCGAACTCGCGGTCGCCCGCACGCTCGCCGGCTTTGGCTTCAGCCTCGGCCTGACCGGCATCGCGCTCTGCGTCGTGCTCGTCTGGCGCGAGTGGCGCGCCGCGCATCCGCGCCGGCTGCGCTGAATTTCCAAACCCACAACCCAAAAACATCAGACCCAAAACTAACATGGTCGCTATCATCAATCCCGTCGCTCCCGCTCCCACCGCTCAGAAGGACGATTTCGCGTCGCTCGTGAATCTCCTCGATCGTCTCACGCACGCCGAAGTCCAGCTCGCCAAGCTGCAGCAGGTCCTCGACGCCCAGCACCTCGAAACCGTGCGCGGGCACATGCCCGCATACAAAGAGTTCCAGACCATCATCGGCGAGTGCCAGGCCGCGATCTCCGTCATCGCGCAGCGCAACCCGCAGTGGTTCGAGGAAAAGAAAACCGTCGTCACGCCCTACGGCGAGCTGAAGCAGACCAGCTCCAAGTCGCTCGAGGTCGCCGACCCCGCGATTACGATCACGCTCATCAAGGGCGCGAAGCGCGAGGCCGACTTCATCAAGGTCACCGAGACGTCAGCCTCGAAGCGCTCGAAACCCTCAGCGACGAGGAGCTGGCGAAGTTCGGCGTGAAGCGCGTCGTCACGAACAACTACAAGGCGGCGCCGGCCGGCGTCGATCTCGGCAAGGCGGTGAAGGCCGCCGAGAAATCCGAAAAGGCCGCCGCCAAAGCCGCCAAGAAGGCGGAGAAAGGACGTGCGTCGTGATCACCAAAGACCACTCCTCGACGTTTTTCGACGAGAACATCCGCGTCGAAATGATCATCTGGCTTGCGGCGAACCTCGATAGCGCGTGCGACGCGTTGGAGGATTTCTTCGACGACCACAGCGCGATGGACATGGAACGAATCTTCGGCGTGCGGGCGGCCGAATTCGAGCCGCTGCTCGCTGCCTCTCAGTCCGAGGAGTTCCTCAGCTTTCTCGCACGACGGAAGCTGACGGGATTCCTCATCAAAGCATCGACACCAGTGCCGACCGAGTTCGGAAAGGGCTACGTGCAGCACCACGGATGGGGCTTCTACACGAGCCAGTGGTTCTACGCCGAGCAGATCGACGACGCGTTAGTTGAACGCCTTCTCAAGTGGAAGGAGTCTTATCACGCCGAGCAGAAGAAAAGCCTCGCCGCCGAAAAGAAGAAGGGCGCGAAAAAGAAAGGCGGTGCGAAGTGAAACGCATCCTCACTCCCGTGCGGATGCGCCGCATCTACGTCGCCAGCTCGTGGCGGAATCTGCTGCAGCCCGAAGTCGTGCAGGAACTCTATCGCGACGGGCACCTGGTTTACGACTTCCGTAATCCCGCGCCGACGACGCGCGGCTTCGCGTGGTCAGAAATCGACCCGAACTGGATGAATTGGACTGCGAAGGAATACGTCGCCGCCCTCGATCATCCGATCGCGAAGCGTGGTTTCGCCTCTGACTTCAACGCGATGAAGTGGGCCGACACGTTCCTCCTGGTCCTTCCGTGCGGACGCTCGGCGCACCTCGAACTCGGTTGGGCCGCTGGCCAGGGCAAGCAGACGATCGTCCTCACGCGTGACGGCGAAGAGCCCGAGCTGATGGTCAAAATGTGCGATCACGTCTGCACGTCGCTCGACGAGGTTCGCGAAATCCTCGCCTCATGATCCGCGCCGCCGTCATCTTCGTTCTGCTCGTGGTTTCCGCTCACGCGGCCGTCGACGTCGATCGTCTCGTCGACGCGCTGCGTGAGCGCGAGGAGTGGAACGGCCGCGACGGCGCGCACGGTGAGCGCGGGCCGTGGCAGATCACGCCCGCTGTTTGGCGCCTGCACATGCCAGGTATTTCGTTTGCAGAGGCACGCTGCGTCGCCGTGGCGCGTGCCTGTGCGGTCAAGCATGTCAACTACCTCGCCGCGCAGCTCGAAGCGCGCGGCGTGGCTCCGTTGCTCTTCAACATCGCCCTGGCGTGGAACGCCGGGATCAACGGCAGCACGCGCGGGACCGCGCCCGAGCGTGCCTATCACTTCGCGGTCGCCGTGGAGAATATCTACCATGCCCGTTCTCGTTCTCAGCTCCGCTAACCTCATCCAGGCTGCGCGCGCGCAGTTTCCTTCCTGGGCTGTGCAAGGCCCGTGCGTCATGAATGGCGTTTACGTCGCCACGTCCCGCTCGTGGGTCGAGAAGCAGTTTGCCGACTACCTTTGGGATTTTCAGCAGGCGCGCGGACAGCAGACCTGGCAGAAGCGCGGCAACCAGTGCGAGCACTTCGCGCTGCGCGCCGCGCTCGAGGTCGTGAACCTGCTCGCGCAGATGCCGGACGGCAGCGTGCCTCCGGAAGTCGAGAGCATCGCGATCGCCGCGTGCAAATACTACAAGGGCGCCGGCACGCCGGCCGCCGTGTGGCACGAGGTCAACCTGTGGTTTCACGACGGCGCGTGGCACGCCTGGGAGCCGCAGACGCGCCGCTATTTCGAGTTCACACCCGCCGAACTCAACACCGTTCAGCAAATCATCATCCCGTGAAAACGATCACCTTCCGCACCGGCTTTCTCGCTCTCGCGCTCACCGCGCTCCTCACGCTCGCGGCGTGCGCGCACAAGGGCCCGACGCTGCCCGCTCCGATCCCCGTCGAGTTCGAGCAGGCGCCGGGAACCGCTCCGGTTCCGTCCGGCAAATAAGAACCAGACCAGTTCCCCCATGCCCGCCTACAACTTCAAAGGTCAATTCGCGGACGCTGTTGAGAGCGGCCGCAAGCCGCACACGATCCGACCGCGGCGCAAGCGACCGACGCGCGTCGGCGACACGCTCTATCTCTACACCGGAATGCGGACGAAGAAGTGCCGCCTCCTGCGCACGGCTACTTGCCGCAAGGTCACGCCGATTGCCATCTACACGTCGGGCTGTAGCGGCCTGGTGAAACTCAACGGCCGCGAGATGCCGCACCGCGAACTGCACCGCCTTGCGATCGCGGACGGTTTCTTCGGTATCCCCGAATTTCTCGACTTCTTCGCCGATAACTACGGCCCGAATTTCGAGGGCGAGCTGATCGAGTGGAGGAACTAACAATGCCACGCGTCCTCGACATCACCGGCGAATATCCGGCCGACTGGAAGCAGATCAGCGACGCGACCTGGGCCGCTGCCGGTCACCGCTGCATTCGCTGCCACCATCCTTACCGCAAAGGCGAGCACGGAAAGGGTGAATGGACCGCGTGCTCGTGCGACTGCACGCACGGCGGGCCGCTCGCATTCCTCGTCGGCGAAAGTATCGTTCCGATTACCGCAAGCGCTACGGCCGCCGGATTGATCCACGCGGGCAAAAACGTGTTGGCGCAGTGGCGCATCGGAACGGTGCACCATCTCGACGGCGACAAATCGAACTGCCGCTGGTGGAACCTACTCGCCCTCTGTCAGCGCTGCCATCTCACGATCCAGAGCCGCGTGAATCCGCACCAGCCCTACATGTTGGAGCACTCGGAATGGTTCAAACCCTACGTCGCCGCCTTCTATGCGTTCAAATACGAAGGCCGCGACATCACCCGCGAAGAAGCCGTCGCCGATCTGGAACGCCTTCTCGCTTACGAGCGCGTCGCATGAGCACCGGCACGGAAATCATCGAGAAGATCAAGAAGCTGCTGCGGTTGTCGCGCAGCTCGAACCCGCATGAGGCTCAGCTCGCCCTTACGCGCGCGCTCGAGCTGGCCCGCGAACACGGCATCGCCGTTGAAAAGCTGAACCCGGACGAGCAGGCGAAGGAGAACGTCGTGACGCACCGCGACACAGAGAACTGCCAGCGGTTGAGCTACGATAAGGAATACGCGATCCGCATTTGCGCGGCGTTCTTCCGGATCACGCCGGTTCTAAGCAACAAAATCGGCACCGATCGCTTCGGCTTCCCGTGTGTGGTGAAGTTCACCCGGTTCGTCGGCACAGCGTCAGACGTGCAGATCGCGCTCTACGTCTATTCGTTCCTCGTGCATCACTTCGCCTATTGCTGGCGCAAGCACCGCGGGCGGCTGCGGAACCGTCACGCCTTCGTCGACGGGATGTTTCATGGCATCTACAACAAGCTCGCCGAGGCTCAACCGGAGTTCATCTCGAGCGAGCACGCGCTCGTCGAGCGTTCGCACCAGGACTACATCGAGGCAACGATCGGCAAGACGACAAAGCACGATTGCCGCACGCCAGACGGCGATGCGAAGGCTGCGCGCTGGGCCGGCTATCTGCACGGCCGCGAAACCAATATCGCTGCACCGCTGAAGGAGGGCGAGCGCACCGCGCCGCTCGCGCTCAAGTGATCTCCCGCTTTGACCGTGCCGTCATTCGCTACCTCACCGCGCTCAGCACTCGTCCCGATTCACGGAACGACGCGGCGGTCTGCGCCTGGCTCGATCGCGCCGACCGGCTCCGATTTACGGTGCTCGAGTTGCTGCTGCGCCGACCGCGCTATCGCCGCCTGAAATCCCGCCGCGCCTGGAAGCGTAAAGACAACCCCCACCGTCCTATCTCATGAGCCAACCCCTCACCATGAAAGTTTCTCCCGCGCGCCTCGCGGATTTCACGCCGTCTTGGTTGCAGGAGCGCCGCGCGATCATCCTGCGCGACGGTCACGCTGTCCGCGCCGCCGAGCGCCGCAACCAGATCGAAGTGCAGGCGATCAACACCGGCACCTGGCATCCGCTCACACTGCCCGGCAACGTTACGCTCTTCGCCACCGTCGACGATCGCGACGCCGTGCTGCGCATGCTCACCGGCGAGTCGCCGATTCCCGCCTGATGAATCCCGCTCAGATCAGAAAATACCGCCTGGTCTGGGGCAAGGTGCGCCGCCTACTGCGCGAGCGCGGGCTTTCCGCGAAAGACGCCGACGCTCGTCGCCATCAAATCCACGTGAAGGCGCTCGGCTCCGATAAGTCGTCGCTGGATTTCACGAACCGGGATTTCGACAAGGTGCTGAGCCACTTCATCGCCATCCTGGAACCGGACAACCTGGAGGCGCAGATTCGCATCATCGAGCAACCGGAACTGCGGCGCGCGCGAATGATCGAGCTGTGCCGGGAACTCGTCGGCGGGCTGCCGCAGATCGCGGATGCGGTGAACCCGGAATTCTACGCGTCGAACTATCTCGACGCCCTTGCGAAGCGCGTTCGCGGCAGGCCGTTTGAATCTCTCGACGAGGCCGGTCTCGGCGTAATCCACGGCATTCTGGTCAACCGGCTGGGACCGAAGGGGCCGGCCGAACGCGACGACCCGTTCTGACTATGGAGCAGCTCGGCCTCATGTTCCGCCAGGTGCGCACTCGCCGCGATCCGCGCGCGGACGAACGCCTTCTGATCGAGCAACTGCGCGACAAGACTGGCTGGGTCGCCAGCTCGACGCTCGAGGCCGCGTTGCAATGGGACGACCGCAAGGTGCGCCGCGTAGCCAGCGCGAGCGATTTCGTGATCGGGCGGATCGGGACGATCGGATACAAATACATCCGGAACGCGACGCCGGACGAGATCGAGCATTTCAAGAACGCCCGGCTCAGCTCGGCGAAGGCACAAATCCGGGACGCTCTCCGCAAGGTCCGCGTCTGGCACTCTGGAAAGGTTTTCGAGGGATGAGCCAGGACGGAACCTTTCTCGACGAGCGTCTCGACCGCCGGAAGGAACTCGACGACCGGGCCGACCGCGACGCGGCCTAGCGCGCCTGGTTCGGCCGCGACCAAGACCCGGCCGAGCGCCTGGTGAAGTTCGACACCTGGCTGCGGAAGGAGCTGGCCGCTCGTCTCGATTGGGCATGGGCCGGCGCCATGAAGGAGCGCCGCATCGAGCAATGCCGGATGCAGATCGAGCCGATGATCGTCGATCTCTGGAAGCGCGGCTGGATGCTCGACGGCAAGCGGTTGTCCGACCGGATCAAGGGGATGCTCGACGCGATCGGGAAAGCGCAGCGGGACGGGAAGGTCCGCGATTTCTGGCCCTACTTCAAAGCCTCCGTCGAGCGCTACGTCGGGCTGAACGCCGAAGAGATCAGGGAAGACGCGATGGATGCCGGCGCCGCCGTGTCCGACGTCTTCAACCAGCTACTGCGCCGCGTGCCGCAAGGCCCGTCCTTGCCCGAATTGGTAGCCCAGCGGCGCTCCGAGACGCTCCGCGAGAAGGCGAACCGCCTGGCGCGCCAGAAGGGCCGGAAAATGGCCGAGAAAGCGCAAATGCGGCTGCTCTGAATGTCCCTTGCAAGACTCCTGTAACCGGCGAGAATATCCACATCATGAAGCCTCCGCAAACCGAGCGTTCCCTGGAAGAGATCGCCCGACTTAAAAGTCGAGCCGATTGGCTTCGTGACCTGCCGGTCGAACAATTGCCGAAGATCGAGGCCACCCCCATTGAGGCAAATGCGATCACCTCAGACGTGTCGAAAAAAGATTGAGCCATGCCCCAAATGCCGCCCCCAGCCACGCCTCCTTCCTACTACCGGCACAACCACGATCTCGGCCGCTGGCAGCTGATGCGCGGCGATGCAGAACCGGGCTACGCGTGGTTCGAGCCGATCGATGATCAGGAGCCGCCCAGCGCTATCCGCGTTTTGACGCCAGAGGCTCGGCAGCGGCGTTACCCGATGGCTTCGATGTTTGCTTACTTCGATTGAGTCATGCCCGCATCGAAGAAGATCACTCCGCGTGCGTCCGATCTGAAGTTCACGAGACACGAACTCGCGGAGCTGCGGCGGCAGATTAAAGCGGCGCCATCCGAGAAGGCCGCGATGGAAATCGTTCTTCGGGCTACCGCCAAGAAAACGATCAAGGTCGTGGTGGACCAGGCCGCGATGTTTGTCGTTCGCGAGGTCGTGAAGAAGCTCGATGCGGAGGGAAAGCTGCCCGCGCCGAAGGCCGCGGATTGTTCCTAAACTGACTGGAAATCGGGCTAGCGGCCTGATTTTTTTCCAACTCACCGCCTCCCGAGGGTTTCGGGATATTTCGCCCTGATCCGCCCTGATTCGTGATTTTCTCAAACCCCGTTGGAAATCTCATGCCAGATGGTGACAACGGAAGACAAGTTGCTTGGCTAGCAACTGGTTCGCTCGGAGAAATCGTCGCCCGATTTGCGACAGACCGTGACAGGTTTTGACCGCCCAAGTCTGGGCTTTGTGAGTCCAGTTGTGAGGGCTGTGTGAGAGGTGCCGCCGGCACATTCTCGCTCTTGTCGTGCCACGAAAGGCCCGCCACCGCCGCGAAGGTCGGGAGTCTGGCGAAATCCGTGTAGACGTTGGCCGTCAGGCGCGGATCGCTGTGGCGCATGAGTTCCTGGGCCAGACGTTGCGAGACGCCGCCACAAGCGAGCTTCGTTGCGAAGGTGTATCGCAGCGAGTGAAAGCAGAGCTTTCGCCCCATCCCGTCGACGCGGTCAATTTCGGCCACGCGTATGTCGCGCCGGATACGTCTGTCCGCATTAGCGCACCGATGGAATACTGCCGTAGCGTCAGCCGTTGCGGCAGGCCTCGCAGCCTTGAATTCGGCCAAAAGCTGCGGATGGAGCGGCAAAATGGCTTCCTTGCGGTTCCCCGCGGGCCCTGTTGCTGAGTCGGACCTAGAGGTCTTTCTGGCACACTTGGAGGTTAGGACGCGTCACCTGCGGCAATCGTTTTTGCTTTCCGCGTCGAATCTCATTGACCGCTTTTTCGACCATAGGGAAATCGAAGAGATTGCCGCCGGGTGCTTCCTAGAGTCGCTTCAACTCAAGAGACCGAATGAAGGGGCTTGAGTAACGATAGGATGGCCTGTTTTTGGACTTCAGAGAGCTTCGGCCACACAGCCACCACGTGCGACAGCTCGGGACAGACCACGCCAAAGGATTGTGAGGCTAGGTGTGAGGAAGCCTGAGTAGGGGACCCAGAACGTGCTTCCTCACCCGGTGTTTGCGAATTTTGGCCGGAGTGTTCGAATCCCCCCCTCTCCGCCAGTGGCCTCGGACGCGGTGGGAGCTGAGCGGTCAGCGCATGCGAACCGGGAACCGGCAGCGGCTCGCGGCACGGCGCCGCGCAGCGCAGCGAGCGCACAATTAGTTTATTGCAGCGAACTGGCTCCGTCGACCGAGGTGATGGCGTTCAATATCCATTATTGGAGTTGAGCTTGGTCGTGCAGGAGTTCTTCGTGGGGCTCTCTCGAGCCGGGGCCACGGCCGATTTTCCAATACCCCCCTAGGCCCGTGCCGCATCGCTTACGCGCGGCAAACTGTCACGTGGTGACTGATCAGCACGAGTCGTCTCGCCATGAAAACTACCCATGCTCGGGCAGCCGGAATTTCCGTTCGGCTTCTTGTCGGACTCGGCTGCGCTCTCATCGCCATCGCGATTTTGTTCGCGGTGCTTAAACGAACTGAACCGAAGGACGCTTATAGCGACATTTCCAAGCCCGTCGTTCTTACGAAGGTCCGGGTCGGCTACATCCCGATTGCGGAATGCGCTCATCTGTATGTCGGCATTACCAAGAAATATTTCGAACAGGAAGGCTTGGAAGTCGTGTTGGAACCAATGAGTGGTGGCGCGGTGATCCTGCCGGCAGTGCAGTCGGGCAGCTTGGAGATCGGCTTCGCCAACGTCGCCTCCCTAGTCATCCTGAATTCCAAGCGTCCTCGGCGGCACCCTGATTCCCTCGTCAGTCTTGCCGGAGCGAGTTACGAGCGCTCCGGCTTCACGAATCATGCGCTGCTTTCCCGTCGTGGCGCGGCGGTGTCGCTCGAGAAAATCGCCAAGGGCGAGGCCAAGGTCGCGCTAAATACCACGCGCAATATTGAGGAGATCATGCTCCGCCGGTTCTTGGAGAAGAAGGGCATGCCCAGCAATCGACTGACGATCATGCCGATGGCTTTTCCGGATATGGTCTCGGCGTTGGAGCGCGGGGACGTGGAGGTTATTTCCGAAGTGGAGCCCTTCATTGAGCCGACTCTGCGCGCCGGCCGCACACAGCTCATCGCGCGGCAATATCTCGAGGTCTCCAAGGAGACACCGGTGGCCACCTATGCAGTCACCCGCGCTTGGTTGGCGCGCAACCATGAGGTGTCGCAACGCTTCCAACGTGCCTTCGCACGAGCCGACGAATTCATCCGCAAGAACGACGCTGAAACCAGGCAGATAATCGGTTCCTATACGCGAATCCTGAAGAGCGATCTGCCGGTCATCGGCATGCCGGCATTCGAGCCGTCGCTTTCGGAGCATTCGCTGCGCGAACTGATCCGCGAGATGGCGCATCTCGGCTTCATAGAGCAGGAGTCCAGCCCCGCCGACATTCTCGACCGCGACTCCTAGCCGCCATGCTCAAGGTCGATCAGCTTTCTTTCTGGTATACGGCGGCGGAGCCTCCGGTGGTGCATCAGTGCAGTCTGGAAGTCCGCGATCGCGAGTTCGTCGCCGTGGTGGGGGAGTCCGGCGGGGGCAAAACCACGATCTTGCGACTCTGCTGCGGGCTGCTGCAAGCGGAACTCGCGGAGGACATACGGCTCGGGCACCAGATCCGGGGTCGCGTGACATTTGACGGTGCTGAGGTGGAGGAGCCTCGGAGGAATTTTTCCTACGTCCCGCAACATTTCAGGGAAGGACTCCATCCGGCCAAATCAACGAAGGAAAACATCCTGCTTGCAGTGCAGGAGTCCGGCGTGTCGGCCGAAGAGGAAGCGCATGCCGACCGCCTGATGCAGCGGTGCGGTATCAGCGAGGCCGCGGACATGAATGTGCTCCGCCTGAGCGGTGGCCAGCAGCAGCGAGTCGCCATTTGCCGCGCGTTGATCAAGCGCCCGGCCATTCTTTTCATGGATGAGCCGTTCGCCAATCTCGACCCGACGCTTCGCCCCGGGATCGGCGACCTGCTCCAAGCTTTGCGCGATGAGCATGGCCTTTCGCTTCTCTTTGTCACCCACGACATCGAGGGCGCCGTGAGACTCGCGAATCGTGTCGTCGGCGTCAAAAACAGCTACGGGCCGCCCCAATACCGCTCGTGGAATCCGGCCGATTGCAACCCGATCGTCTTGCGCAAAGCGATCGAAGACTGGATCGCGCTATGAAAATATCTCGTTACATTCAGCGTCACCCGTATACGGTCCTCGCGTTCGCCGTGCTGTTGCTGCTGGCGATGTGGGAGCTGGCGGCGTCAAGAGGGGTAGTGGATGTTTACTCGTGGTCGCGACCGACTGACGTCGGTTTCGCCCTGATTCATGATTTCCAGTTTCCGGCAAATGCCGAAGGTGATCAAAACGCCCGCTTGACGCTGCTGCCGCATCTGGGCCGCACCCTGCTGCGGTTCGCGTGCGGATTTGCGGTGGCCAGCGTGTTTGGAGTAGCAATAGGTTTTCTCCTCAGCATTTCTCGTCCGCTGCGCGCCGTCGGCCAGCCGATCGTGAACGTGCTGCGCAGCCTGCCGAGTGCCGCGGTATGGCCGGTGATCGCGCCGTTGCTCGGATACGGCTTGGGCTCGCAGATGTTTGTCGTGGTGTTCGGCACCACGTGGCCGATTCTTGTGTATACCTTGAAAGGCGTCGGCGCGCTTCGGCACGAGGTTCACGATAGCCTGCGCTTCATGTGGCTCGAATGGTATCGCCGGTGGTGGGTGCTTTTCCTTTGGGCTCTGCCGAGCATCTTGACGGGGCTCGAGGTCGGCTGCGCTATCGGCTTCCTGCTCACGGTCACGGTCGAGGTGTTTTATCCGGGATCGGGCGGCATTGGCTGGTATCTGCGCTACTACGGAGAGTCGGGCAAGGAGCCTGAGCGCCTTTTCGCCGGTCTTTTTCTCATCGCGGTGATCGGTTGGGCGTCGAATACGGCGATGCACCTTCTTCGTCGGCGTTTCGTGTTCTGGGACGGTGATCTGAAGGAAATCATCCGCCAGAAATCTCCGCGGCGGATGAAGGGTATCGTGATTCTCGTTCGCGACGAACGCCGCCGCGCGGTGCTCGCGTCCGATTACGTCACCGAGGCGATCGCGAAAAATTACTCCAGCGATGTCCGTCCGGAGGTTCTTTATCAGGGCGAGCCGTATATGTTTCCTGATGAACTGTGGCAGGAACTCGGGTTGAAACCCTCGAGCGCTCCGCTGCTCCAGCGGGACATCACGATTTCCGTGTCCGAGGACGGGCGGCCGCGGACGATCCTCTTCGCGCGTTCGTGGATCGCTACCTCATTGCTCAGCCCATCTTCAAACGAAGCGCTCATGGCCCGGGAGCGAACGATCGGAAGAATCGTGCGAGATCACGAGCACGACGTTGGCAATCGCCACCTGTGGTATCGCGAGCGCATTAGCGACCGCTTGGGCCGGATTTTTGGCGCCGGCGGCACGGTGCACGTCATCCAGCGTGCACGTGTCATCACGTTGGGTGGACGGCCGGTGATCTTCATCGAGGAGTTTGTGCCCGTATGAAATCGACGGGCGCAGTCTTCCTGTTTTTTCTCGCGGTAAAGGTTTCAGCTGCCAGTCCGGACACGTTCCCCACGGATGCTTTTCTCGTAGGACCGGTATATTCCGTCGACGGGCTTCCCGTCTTGGACGAGGCCCGGCGGCTGGCCGTCGTCGACGCACTTCGCCAAGCGGATCGTGATCGCCGACTGGAAAGCCTCGTGCCGAGCCGGCTGATCGGAGGCGAGCGGTGGTTCGACGTGCGGGGTTTGGAGATCAAACGTGGCGAATTGACTGGCCCAGTGAATTTTTCGCGGCTGTGTGCGGATTACGCCCGTTTTTCCGACCTCGATCTCGCCGGGTCGAACTTCGGTCGCACCCTTTTGCGCCACGCCCGTTTCTCCAAGGTAGTCTTGCAGTCCGCCATCTTTGACGACGCCCATCTCCTGGGGGCGGATTTTTCGGAGTGCAACATCGCCCACGCGTTCCTGCTCCGCGTCAGTTGCTCGGCGGGGACGCTTTTCCGCCAGTGCACTATGGAATCAGCACGATTTGATTCCTCGATGAATTTGTCTGGAGTCAAATTTCACGGCACGGTGCTCACCGGCGCGGTGTTCAGCCAATGCCAGCTCTCGGATGCCAGCTTCATCGACTCCGATCTCACCGCAGCGGATTTCACGAGCGCGAATCTCAGCGGAGTCGAATGGCGTGGCTCCACGCTCACAGACGTCACTTTCACCGACGCGGTTCTGGTGAGGGCGAAGCTGCAATCAGCCCGCTTTAAGGGCCGCCTCAGGTTCATTCGCACCGTTTTTGGGGCGACGACGTTCGGCGACCTCGACGTCGCGAATACCGACATGACCTACGTTTCGTGGCGGGACAATGGATTCCACATCGGCGAAGAGTTGGAGGCCGACCAAACGCTGATCCAAAACGGACGGGAGGGGGTCCGGTCAGAAGTCGCCGGCAAGTATGCCCAAGCCGAGAGCATCTATCGCGCGCTGGCGCGAAGGTATCGGGAGGAAGGTTACCTTCGGGAATACCTCGCGTTCCGGGAGCGATCCCAAGAAGCCCGCCGCAAACTCCTGTCGCTGCCGGGAAGCGATGTCACGCTCGAGCGACTCAGGCTCAACCTGCACCGCGCGCTTTCTCGATACGACACGAGCCCGCTTCAACTCTTGGGGGTGTCGGCGCTGACGGTGTTCGGGTTCGGCGGAATTTTCGCCCTGCTGCTCTGGCGTCGTCCGGATTGGTTCGGCTGGTATCGGTTGCGGCCGGACGGTCGCGAGTTTTTGCTCTCCGCGGATGGAGACTTCCTGCGTATGTCGGCCGCGGAGATTCGCAAAAATCGAAGTGACGGTTTCTCGCTCAGTGTCGGTGCGCTCGAGCTCAGCCTCGAGGCGCTGTTTCGATTCGTGGAGAATCTAATCAACGTTTCCGCCCTCGGTCGGCTTTTTTTCCGGCGCATCGACCAAAGGCCCCTCCCGTTGGCGTGGATGCCGAGGCTCCTGTTCGGTTTCGAAGCCAGCTGCGGCGTTGTATTTCTCTACTTTGCCAGCCGAGTGGTGGTCATCATGGTCGGAGGCGATTAACCGAGCGGGGCAAGAAGCGGGCGGATGATTCTGGGGCATTTTGCCGGAACCGAGCCTCGTTAACGGCGAATTCCGTGGCTTCGGCACGTTGCGATCGCTCCGTTTGGCGGTCGCAGGACGACTGTCCCCGGTGGTCGCCGCCATTTCCGTCCGACCCCATTCGGCTGACGGCCGAATTCCGCGAAGCAGAACGGGAATTCCTTCTTACAGCATGACACGCTAATGCACGGGCAGTTTTACCAAAACGGCCTTGCCCGTCGAAGGTCGGTTGGTAGGGTGCGGTGCATTTTTTTCTACGCGCTTACCGTCATGGTTTCTCCCAACACAGACCTGAGTTACGACAGCAAGATCGAGGGCAACGTCGTGCCCACGACGCTGGACTCGGCGATCAACTGGATCCGCAACAATTCCATGTGGCCGATGCCCATGGGGCTCGCCTGCTGCGCCATCGAACTCATGGCGTCGGGCGGCAGCCGGTTCGACATCGCGCGCTTCGGCGCGGAGGTCATGCGCTTTTCTCCCCGACAGGCCGACTGCATGATCGTGGCCGGCACGGTCACCTACAAGATGGCCCCGCAGGTCCGCCGCATTTACGACCAGATGGCCGCGCCGAAATGGGTGATCGCCATGGGCGCCTGCGCTTCGACCGGCGGCATGTATCGCAGTTACGCGACGCTGCAGGGTGTGGACCGCATCATCCCGGTCGACGTCTACGTCAGCGGTTGCCCGCCGCGTCCGGAGGCGCTGCTCGACGCGCTCCTGAAACTCCAGAAAAAGGTCGGACAAGAGCGTTCGGCTTCCCGCTTGCTTACCGCCTGAGCGCCGCGCCCATGACCGCTCCCAACGCCGACGTCATTTCCGCCGCCCAAGCCCAATTCCCGGCCGCCACGCCGCGCCCGAGCGCCGACCATCCCGCGATCAATGTCCCCGCGGGCGACGCGATCGCCGTGCTGCGTTTCCTCCGTGACACACAGGGCTACGATTACCTGACCGACCTCACAGCCATCGACTGGACCGCCGAAAAATCCCCGCGGTTCACCGTGGTCTGGCACCTCTATTCGAGCACCAAGCACGTCTGGGTGCGTGTCGCGGCCGATTGCCTCGACGACGCCAATCCGTCCATGCCGACGACGTCCGTCCTCTGGGCTGGCGCCAACTGGCACGAGCGCGAGTGCTTCGATCTGATGGGTATCAAGTTCGAAGGTCACCCGGACCTTCGCCGCATCCTCATGTGGGACGGCTATCCGTATCACCCGCTCCGCAAGGAATTCCCGCTTGCCGGCATCCCGACGGATCTCCCCGACGCCGAGATCGCCGCCGAGGTCAAAGTCGGCACGATCGCCGCGCCGATGGCCGGCGGTCCGTTCGTCGCCACGCCCGGCGAGCCGATGAGCGATGCCGAGCCGCGCGCCAAGGACGAGTCCTGGAACGAGCGCCGCGAGAAGCCCGAAAACGCCTAACCCGATGGCCACCGAGCATACTTTCCCCGACGCCTACGCGAAGACCGCCGCGAATCTCCCCAAGGAATTCGATCCGGAGAAGATGTCCCTCTCGATGGGACCGTCGCACCCGTCCACCCACGGCGTGCTGCGCGTGCAGTTCGAACTCGACGGCGAGACCGTCACGAAGGCCGACCCGGTCATCGGTTACCTCCACCGCGGCGACGAGAAGCTGGCGGAGAACATGACTTACAACCAGTTCGTGCCCTACACGGACCGGTTGGACTACATCGCCCCGCTGGCGAACAACCACACGTTCGCGCACACGATCGAGCAGCTCGCCGGCCTGAAGATGCCCGACCGCGTGAACGCCATCCGCGTGCTCACGTCGGAAATGGCGCGCCTTTCCTCGCACCTCCTCGGCCTCGGCGCCTTCGGCATCGATGTCGGCGCATGGACGGTGTTCATGTATACCTTCAACGAACGCGAGAAGCTCTACAACCTGTTCGAGAAGCTCACCGGCGCGCGTTTCACCACGAGCTACACGCGTATCGGCGGCGTTTCGCGCGACATTCCGCCAGGTTGGCTCGAGGAAGTCGACGCGTTCTGCGATCAGTTCCTCCCGATCCTCGACGAGGTGTTGGCACTGCTCTCGCGCAACAAGATATTCCTCGATCGCACCGTCGGCATCGGCGTCATCTCGAAGGAGGACGCGATTTCCTACGGTCTCAGCGGCCCGAATCTCCGCGGCTGCGGCGTGGCGATGGACCTCCGCAAGGATCGTCCGTATTGGGGCTACGACCAATACGAATTCGACGTCCCGATCGGCTCGAAGGGCGATTGCTACGACCGTTACCTCGTCCGCGGCGAGGAGATGAAGCAGTCCGTCCGCATCATCAAGCAGGTGATCAAAAAATTCCCCGCCGGCGACTACTACGCACCCGAGGCGCGCCGCATCTTTGCCCCGCGCAAGGACAAGGTGCTCACCTCGATGGAGGAGCTGATCAACAACTTCATGATCGTGACCGAAGGCCCGCAGATGCCGGCCGGCGAAGCGTATTTCGAGCACGAGAATCCGAAGGGCATCCTTGGCTTCTACGTCGTCTCGAAAGGCGGCGGCGTGCCGTATCGCCTGCGCATCCACGGCCCGTCGTTCTCCACGCTCTCCATCCTTCCGAAAATTTGCGTCGGCTGCCTGATCTCCGACGTCGTCTCCATCCTCGGCTCGCTCGACTTCGTCATGGGCGAGTGCGATCGCTGATTTCCGCGCTGATGAATCTGAAGCCCGAAACTTTCGCCAAGATCGACGAGGTCATCACCCATTACCCGGTGAAGCGCAGCGCCACGCTGCCGCTGTTGCATCTCATCCAGGAGGACGCCGGCTACATCTCCGACGCGGCCATCGAATGGGTCGCCGCCAAGCTGGAGCTGCAGCCGATCAACGTCTACGAAGTGGTCACGTTCTACCCGATGTTCCGCCGCAAGCCGATCGGCCGTCGCCACATCAAGGTCTGCCGCACGCTCTCCTGCGCCATCATGGGCGGCTACAAGGTGTGCGAACGCTTCGAGAAGGAATTCGACACGCATCGCGGCGAGATCTCGCCCGACGGCGAAGTCACGATCGAGTTCGTCGAGTGCCTTGCCTCGTGCGGCACGGCGCCGGTCGTGATGATCGACGACCATCTCCACGAGAAGGTCGACGACGCCAAAGTGAAACAACTTGCGGACCAGATCCGCACGGAGGCCAAGCAGGGCAAATGAAGAAAATTCGCCTCATGCAAGTGCCGCCGATCCGCTTCGGGATCGTTCTCGGACTCATCAATGGAGTCATCGGGATGATCACCGCGCCGATCCTGCTGCTCTCGCTGGGGGCGGCTGCGACGTGGGACACGAACCTGCTCCCGCGCTTCATGGGCATTCCGTGGCTCTTCGCCGGCGGCGCGGCGCTGTTCATGCCTTTCATCCACTTGGTCGGCGGCTTCCTCGTCGGCGTGCTGCTCGCGATGATCTACAACCTGGCCGCGCGCTGGACCGGCGGCATCGAGATCGTGATCGACGACAAATGAGCACTGCACGCCCGAAGCTCTTCGTCTACGGCACGCTCCGCTCCGGCGGCGCGCACGAAATGGCGCGCTTCCTCCGCGCGAATTCCGAGTTCCTCGGCGCGGCCGAACTCCCCGGCGCCGCGCTCTACCTCGTCGGTCAGCATCCCGGCGTCGTGCGCACCGCGAAGGCGAAGGGCACGGTGAAGGGCGAGCTCTTCGAATTGAAAGACGAGTCGGTCCTCGCGCGCCTCGACCGCTACGAAGACTGCGACCTCGAGTCGCCCGACGACTCCGAATATCTCCGCCGCCAACGTCTCGTGCGCCTCGGCAAGTCCCGCAAAGTCCGCGCCTGGGTTTACGAATACAACCGCTCCGTCGACGGCCTCACGCCGCTCGCCAACGGCGTCTATCGCCCGCACCGCGACTGATTTTTCCGCCACTTTCCACATGCCCGCTCCGCAACAACGCCGCCTGATTTTCGCTCACATCGACGAGCCCGGCTACACCAACGACCTCGCCTGCTACGTGAAGCACGGCGGCTACGAGGTGCTGAAGCGCGCCGTGACGCGCCCGGCGGCCGAGCTGATCGACGAGGTCAAAAAGTCCGGTCTGCGCGGCCGCGGCGGCGCCGGCTTCCCCGCCGGCGTGAAGTGGTCGCTCGTCGACCGCAAGAGCGGCAAGCCCATCTACCTGGTCGTCAATGCGGACGAGTCCGAGCCCGGCACGTTCAAGGACCGCTACATCATGCACCAGGATCCGCACCAGCTGATCGAGGGCATCATGATCACGTGCTTCGCGAACAACGTGAAGCAGGCCTACATCTACATTCGAGGCGAGATGCCGATCGGCGCGCGGATCCTCGAAAAGGCCATCGCCGAGGCCCGCGCGGCGAATTTCGTCGGCCCCAACATCCTCGGCACCGGCTATTCCTGCGAGATCTACGTCCACCGCGGCGCCGGCGCCTACATCTGCGGCGAGGAGACCGGCCTGATCGAGTCGCTCGAGGGCAAGCGCCCGTATCCGCGCATCAAGCCCCCGTATTTCCCCGCCGTCCTCGGCCTCTACCAGTGCCCGACGATCGTGAACAACGTCGAGACGCTCTGCCACGTGAAGCACATCGTGGACATGGGCGGCGACAACTACGCCAAGATCGGCACGCCCAACAACACCGGCACGCGCATCTTCTGCGTCTCCGGCCACGTGCAGAAACCGGGTTACTACGAATTCGAGACCGGCAAGATCACGATGGGCCAGCTCCTCAACGAGGTCTGCGGCGGCCCGCTCCCCGGGCGGAAATTCAAGGCCGTCATCCCCGGCGGTTCCTCCGCCAAGGTGCTCCGCTTCGGCGAGAAATTTAAGCTGAAGCAGAAGGACGGCTCGATGCTCGAGCTGAGCGTCGAGGATCTCCCGCTCGACTTCGACACGCTCGCCGCCGCCGGCACGATGGGCGGCTCGGGCGGCGTGATCGTGATGGACGACTCCGTCAACATGGTCGAAGCGCTCGGCAACCTGAATGCCTTCTACGCCCACGAGAGCTGCGGCCAGTGCACGCCCTGCCGCGAAGGCTCGCTCTGGATGAAGAAGATCACCGCGCGCATGGTCGACGGCCACGGCCGCACCAACGACGGCGAGTTGCTCAAGAACGTCGCCGACCAGATCGCCGGCCGCACCATCTGCGCGATGGGCGAAGCCTGCTCGTGGCCGACGCAGAGCTTCGTCCAGAAGTTCAGCGACGAATTCAAAGCCTATCCCGAAGCGCGCAAAACCAAGCCCGCCGACGCGCTCCCGATCGTCTGATTTTTCTCAACGCCAAGTCGCCAAGACGCCAAGCACCGAACCAAGAAATCCAACGCCGCCCAACCTTCGCGACTTTGCGCCTTCGCGTTTAAAAAGAACTCCCGAGATGTCTTCCGTTCCCGCCAAACCCGCCGACCTCGTCACCGTCAACATCGACGGCAAGGACATCGCCGTGCCGAAGGGCACGAACGTCATCGAGGCTGCCAAGCTCCTCGGCATCGAGATCCCGCACTACTGCTACCACCCGAAGTTGAGCGTCGTCGGCAACTGCCGCATGTGCCTCATCGAAATGGGCCTGCCGGCCGTCGATCCCGCCACCAAGGCGCCGATCATGGATCCGGCCAGCGGCAAGCAGAAGGTCAACTGGATGCCGCGCGCCCAGATCGGTTGCGCCACCAACGCGATGCCGGGCCTCCACATCCGCACGAACTCCCCGATGGTGAAGGAGTGCCGCGAGGGCGTGACCGAGTTCCTGCTCATCAATCACCCGCTCGACTGCCCGATCTGCGACCAGGCCGGCGAGTGCAAACTCCAGGAACATTCCACCGCCTACGGCCGCGGCTACTCGCGCTTCGTCGAGAACAAGAACGTGAAGCCCAAGCGCACCCAGCTCGGGCCGCGCGTCACGCTCGACGACGAGCGCTGCATCCTCTGCTCGCGCTGCATCCGCTTCTCGAAGGAGGTCGCGAAGGACGACGTCCTCGGCTTCATCGATCGCGGCAGCTACAGCACGCTCACGTGCTACCCGGGCAAGAAGCTCGAGAACAACTACTCGCTCAACACCGTCGACATCTGCCCCGTCGGCGCGCTCACCTCGACCGACTTCCGCTTCAAGATGCGCGTGTGGTTCCTCAAGGAAACCCCGAGCATCGACACCGAGTCCTCTGTCGGCGCCAACACCGTCGTCTGGTCCCGCGAAGGCGTCATCTACCGTATCACGCCGCGCCAGAACGACGCCGTGAACGACACGTGGATGACCGACTCCGGCCGTCTCCTCTACAAGCAGGTGCGCAGCGAAGACCGTCTCCTCGTCGCCGCGATTAACGGCGGCACCTCGGCCTACGACATGGCGATGAAGGCCGCGTCGGACCTCCTGCGTGCCAGCCTGTCCGCCGGAGCCTCTGGCGAAGTGCGGATCGTCGGCTCCGGCCGCAGCTCGGTTGAAGAGCAATTCCTCACCAAGAAACTCGCCGCCGCGCTCAAGGCGCCGGTCGCGCTCGTCAGCCGGGTGGGGAAGGGCGACGGCATCCTGCTCTCCGCCGACCGCAACCCGAACGTCCGCGGCGCGCTCGTCACCGGCCTCATCTCCGCGCTCCCGTCGCAGCAGCTCACGTCGCTCGCTGCCGACATCGATGCCGGCAAGGTGAAGACCGTCGTCGCGATCAACGAGGACCTCGCCGCCGCCGACCTCACCGCCGCGCAGCTCGCGAAGGTCTCCGTTATCTACCTCGGCACGCACAAGAACGCCACGAGCGCGGCCGCGAAGGTCGTCCTCCCGACGCTCACCGTTTTCGAGAAGTCCGGCACCTTCGTGAACCAGCAGTTCCGTCTGCAGAAGTTCACCAAGGCCGTCCCTGGCCCCGAAGGTCTCGCCGACGATCTCGTCACGCTGGCCAATCTCGCCGCGTCTGCCGGCGCCGGCGCGCTGCCGTCCGATCTCACCGGCCTCTGGTCCACGCTCGCCGCCGAGGCTCCCGTGCTTGCCGGCCTCAGCTACGCCAAGCTTCCAGCGACCGGCGCCGTGCTCGACAGCGCCGCCTGGGCCGGCCTGCCCTTCGTCGAGGGTGAGACGCTCCACTTCAAACCCGCCGCCGTCCCCGCGGCCGCCAACGCCTGATGCGCCATGGTTGAATTCTGGCAAAACCTCCACCCGGCCGTGCAGCTCTTTCTCAAGGGCATCGCGGTGGTGCTCGTGATTTTCCCGCTTGGCGGCATCGGCTCGCTCGCGGAGCGCAAGATCTCCGCCGCGATGCAGGGCCGCCCCGGCCCGAACCGCGCGATCCCGATCTGGTTCCGCTGGGTGCCCGTGCTCGGACCGTTCCTCCAGCGCCTCGGCGTGTTCCACCTCATGGCCGACGGCCTGAAGATGCTCTTCAAGGAAGACGCGCTGCCCGGCCACGTGAACAAGTTCTATTTCGTCGCCGCGCCGATCCTCGCGATGATCCCGGCGCTGACGACGGTCACCGCCGTGCCGTTCGGCGCCTACCTGAACGGCCAGGGCGAACTCGTCCCGCTCGTGCTCGCCAATCTCGACGTCGGTATCCTCGCGGTGTTCGCCGTCTCCTCGCTCGGTGTCTACTCGCTCATCATCGCCGGCTGGGCCTCGAACTCGAAGTATCCTTTCCTCGGCGGCATCCGCGCCTCGGCGCAGCTCATCTCCTACGAGCTCTCGATGACGCTCTCCGTGCTGCCGGTTTTCCTCTGGATCAACGCGCCCGGCACGAACGGTTCGCTCAGCCTCTTCAACGTCGTCCAGTTCCAGAGCGGCACGAGCTTCCTCGGCGGCATGTGGTTCTTCTTCCTGATGCCGGTCTCGGCGGTCGTGTTCCTCGTCTCGCTCTTCGCGGAGACGAACCGCCTGCCGTTTGACATGGCCGAAGGCGAAGCCGACCTCGTCGGCGGTTTCCACACCGAATACGGCGCGTTCAAGTGGGGTCTGTTCTTCGTCGCCGAATACGCGCACATGATCGTCGGCTCCGGCGTGTTCGTGCTGCTGTTCCTCGGTGGCTGGAATCCGCTGCCGTGGCTGCCGCTCGAGAAGGTGCTGGGCTGGATGGGCGTTGCCTCGAACCCGTTCATTTTCGGCATCGCCTCGATCGTCGTCTTCCTGACGAAGGTGCTGTTCTTCATCTTCGTGTTCATGTGGGTCCGCTGGACTGTGCCGCGCTTCCGTTACGATCAGGTGATGAGGCTCGGCTGGCAAAAGCTGCTCCCGCTCGCGATCGGCAACCTGCTGTTCTACGCGGCCGCCATCGCCATCATCGAACTCCAACTCGCCGTCTGGGCGTGGGTCGCGCTCGCCGCCGCGACGATCGTGGCGCTCTTCGCCATCCTCCGTCCGCAATCCCGGACCGCCCTCTGACCCTTTCCGCGCATGGCTTACGTCGTCGAACGCAAACCTCTCTCGCTCTCCGAGCGCCTCTACATCCCGCAGGTCCTCGCGGGCATGAAGACCACGCTCAAGCACTTCTTCGCGCCGAACGTGACGATGGAGTATCCGGAGCAGCGTCCCGCCATCCCGCCCGGCTACCGTGGCGTGCCCACGCTGGTGAAGGACCCGCACGGCCGCGAGAAGTGCGTCTCGTGCCAGCTCTGCGAATTCGTCTGCCCGCCCAAGGCCATCCGCATCACGCCGGGTGAGATTCCGGCCGACGCCGCGAACGCGCACGTCGAGAAGGGCCCCAAGGCCTTCGACATCGACATGCTCCGCTGCATCTATTGCGGCCTGTGTCAGGAAGTCTGCCCCGAGGAGGCGATCTGGCTGCAGAACCAATACTCGATGTCCGGCTACACGCGCGAGGAGATGGTCAACAACAAGGAACGTCTCTACGAACTCGGCGGCACGTTGCCCGACCAACATTTCAAGTGGGACAAGAAGAAGGCCGCCGAACAGCGCGGCAACGCCCACCACTAAGCCATGGCCAACCTGCTCTTCTACATCTTCGCCTTCCTGACCGTCGTGTGCGCGGCGCTCGTGGTGGTGAACAAGAACCCGGTGAACGGCGCGATGTTCCTGCTGCTCTCGCTCGTCGGCATGGCCGGGCTCTTCGTCATGCTCGACGCCGCGCTGCTGGCCTTCGTGCTCCTGCTCGTCTATGCGGGCGCGGTCGTGGCGCTGTTCCTCTTCATCATCATGCTGCTCGATACGCGACCGGAGAGCCTGAAGCCCTTCAAGAAGCTCAGCATCCTCGCCTCGACCGTCGGCGGTGCGCTGCTGCTCCTCGGCGTCTATTCGCTCTCGCACCGCGTGATGCTCTCGTCCGCTGCGCCGGTCGGGCCGGCGCCGACGCTGAAGAACTACGCCGAACAACTTTTCACCACCTACCTCCTGCCGGTGCAGGTCGTCGGCTTCATGCTCCTGATCGCCATGCTCGGCGTCATCGTGCTCTCGAAGAAATTCGCTCCCGTGGAGGACGCCAAATGAATCCGTTGCTTGGATACCTCATGCTCGACGGTGAAGCTCCCGCCGCTATCGGTCTCAACGCCTACATCCTGATCAGCCTGCTGCTGTTCGTCATCGGCTTCATCGGCGTGCTGCTCCGCAAGAACACGCTCGTGATCTACATGTGCCTCGAGCTCATGCTGCTCGCCTCGACCCTCGCGCTCGTCGCGTTCTCGCGCTTCAACGGCACGCTCGACGGTTCGGTCTTCGTTTTCTTCATCCTCACGATCGCGGCGGCCGAGGTCGCCGTCGGCCTCGCCATCATCGTCGCCCTCTTCCGCAAGCGCCACACGGTGCAGGTGGAGGAACTGTCCGCGCTCAAGAACTGACATGTCACCCGTTCAGTCCGCTCTCCTTCTGCTCCTCACGCCGCTCGCGTCCGCGACGCTGATCGCGCTGTTCCTGCGGCGTCAGGGCGCGCTCGCCCAATGGGTCTCCGTCGCCGCCGCCGCCATCATCTGCGCGCTGTCGCTCCAGTTCGTGTTCAACGGCACCGACGTGAACGCCTCGCTCGAGTGGCTGCGCTTCGGCAATTTCTCGATCTCGCTCGGCTTCAAGATCGATGCGCTCGCGCGGCTGATGCTCTTCGTCGTCGGGTTCGTCGGCTTCCTCATCCACGTCTTCTCGATGGGCTACATGCACGACGACGCGGCGCGCGCCCGCTTCTTCGGCGGCCTGTCGGTCTTCATGTTCTCGATGCTCGGCATCGTCGTCGCCGACTCGCTGTTCATGATCTTCATCTTCTGGGAGCTCGTCGGTTTCAGCTCCTGGCTGCTCATCAACCATTACCACGAGAAGCAGTCCGCGGCCGACGCCTCGAAGAAGGCCTTCATCGTCAACCGCGTCGGCGACTTCGGCTTCCTGCTCGGCATCGTCGCGACCTACTGGCTCTTCGGCACGACCAACCTCAACGACCTCGCCTTCAAGGCCGGCTCGCACGGCTACGCGATCTCGGCTGCCATTCCGCTGCTCCTCTTCTGCGGCGCGATGGGCAAGTCCGCGCAGATGCCGCTGCACGTCTGGCTCCCGGACGCGATGGAAGGCCCGACGCCGGTCTCCGCGCTCATCCACGCCGCGACGATGGTCGCCGCCGGTATCTACATGCTGTGCCGGATCAATTTCCTGATGGTGCCCGAGGCGCTGAACGTCATCGCGGCCATCGGCACGGTCACGGCGGTCTACGCCGCGCTCTGCGCCGTCGTGCAGCGCGACATCAAGAAGGTCCTCGCTTACTCCACGCTCTCGCAACTCGGCTACATGGTCGCGGCCTTCGGCCTCGGCTCGCTCGTGACGTCGCACGAGATGGGCGGCAAGGTCCACGAGGTCGTCATCGCCGCCGGCGTCGGCGCCGCGATGTTCCACCTCACGACTCACGCCTTCTTCAAGGCGCTGCTCTTCCTCGGTTCCGGCTCCGTCATCCACGGCTGCCACCACGAGCAGGACATCTTCCAGATGGGCGGACTGCGGAAGAGCATGCCGATCACCTTCCTGACCTTCACGCTCGGCGTGCTCGCGATCATCGGTTTCCCGTTCTTTGCGGGCTTCTTCTCCAAGGACGCGATCCTCTACCTCGCCTTCTCACAAAACACCGTGATCTTCGTCGCCCTCGCGTTCACCGCGATCCTGACGTCGTTCTATATGATCCGCATGTGGAAGATCGTGTTCTTCGGCGAAGCGCGTTCCGACCACGCCAAGCACGCGCACGAGAGCAGTCTCGTCATGACGCTCCCGCTCATGCTGCTCGCCGGCCTCTCGATCTCGGGCGGTTATCCGCAGATTTTCGGCAAGATCGCCGGCCCGATCATGGGTCTCGTCCCCGATGCGCATCATGATCACTCCGCGCACGTGATCATCCTCGGCACCTCGCTCGCCGTCATGATCCTCGGCGCCGGCGCGGCCTGGCTCTTCTACCCGACGGCCAAGACCGACGCGCTCGAGTCGAAGGTCGGCGGCCTGTTCCGCGCGCTCACGGCGCTCAAGGAATCCTTCGACAAGGTCTACGACTACTACGTGGCGAAGGTGCAGCAGCGCTTCGCGATGCTGATCAACTTCCTCGAGCAGATCTTCCTCGCCGGCCTGATCATCCGCGGTTGCGCGGGCCTGGTCGGCCTCGTCGGCCTCGGCGTGCGCGCGCTGCACGTCGGCAGCATCCACGCCTACGTCTACTGGTTCCTGCTCGGCACCGTGCTCCTGTGGGGCTTCGCCGCCGGCGTGTTTTAACCACGAATGGACACGAATTCACACGAATGAAATCACTGGACCACACGCACGTTCTGCTCGGGCAGATTCGTGTTCATTCGTGTCCATTCGTGGTTTCTCCCTGCCTTTCACTTCATGTCTGACAACGCCCTTCTCCTGCAGCTCGCGATCGCCACGCCGCTCCTCGTCGCGCTGGCCATCGGCCTCGGTCTGCCGAAGCGCTTCGCGACCAAACTGGCGGCGATCGCCTTCATCTGGCCCGCGATCATCGCCGTCTGGCTCTGGAAACAATTCCCGACCGACGCCGGCAACGCCTACCAGTTCCTGAGCAAGGTCGACACCGGCCTCGGCGGCTTCGGCATCGCGCTGAAGCTCGGTCTCAACGGCGTCTCGCTGCCAATGTTCATGCTCGCGGCCATCGTCGGCCTCGCCGCCGGCATCTACGCGCTGCGCTCCAACGCCGAACGTCTGAAGATTTACCTGATGCTCCTGCTCATCATGCAGGGCGGCCTCCTCGGCACGTTCGCGTCGGTCGACATCTTCTTCTTCTATTTCTTCCACGAACTCGCGCTCATTCCGACCTTCATCATGGTCGGCATCTGGGGCGGCCGGGACCGCAATTACGCGGCGATGAAGATGACGATCTACCTCACCGTCGGCGCCATGCTCTCACTCGCCGGCCTGATTGCCATCTACACCAAGAGCGGCGCGGAATCTTTCGACCTCGTGACGCTCCGCGCCGAGCTCGCCGCCAATCCACTCTCCGTCACGGCGCAGAAATATATTTTCGGCCTGCTGATGTTCGGCTTCGGCACGCTGGTCTCCCTCTGGCCGCTGCACACCTGGGCCCCGCTCGGCTACGGCGCCGCGCCGTCGTCCGCCGCCATGCTCCACGCCGGCGTGCTCAAGAAGTTCGGCCTCTACGGCCTCATCCAGATCGCGCTGCCCCTGCTGCCCGCCGGCGCACAGGCCTGGGCCTGGCCGCTCGCCGTGCTCGCCGCCGTCGGCAACGTGCTCGTCATCGGCTTCGTCACCATCGCCCAGCGCGACCTCAAGCAAATGCTCGGTTACAGCTCGGTCATGCACATGGGCTACTGCTTCCTCGGCATCGCGACGCTCTCCGTCATTGGCACGGGCGGCGTGGTGCTCCTGATGGTTGCGCACGGCCTGTCCGTCGCGCTGCTGTTCCTCCTCGCCACGAGCGTTCACCACCGCACGCACACCTTCGACATGGCGGAGATGGGCGGCCTCGCGCAAAAGACCCCCGTGCTCGCCGCGTTCTTCGTCGCCGGCACCATGGCCAGCATCGGCCTGCCGGGTTTCGCCAACTTTTGGGGCGAACTCACGGTCTTCGTCTCGCTCTGGCAGTTCTCGCCCGCGCTCACCGCCGTTGCCATCGCCGGCGTCGTCATCTCCGCCATCTATGGTTTGCGCGCCGCGGCCCGCGTGTTCTTCGGGCCGTCGACCGAGCAACTGAACACGGTCCTCGCCAAGCATCCCGCCGTCGACCTCGCTTGGAGCGAGCGTCTGCCGGCGCTGGTTCTCCTCGTCGCGCTCCTCGTCATCGGCTTCTGGCCGAAGACGATCTCGACCGCCGCCAACGCCGCACTGACCGCCCCGACGCCGGCCGTCGTGCGCAACGTTTCCTCCCGCTGATTTTCCGCCGCCATGTCGACCGAACTTCTCCAAGCTGCCGCCGATTCGAACCAGTGGGCTGCGATCTTTCCTGAGCTAATCCTCGCGTGCGCGGCGCTCGGCCTCCTCGCCTCGGAGATTGTGCTCCCCAAGAGCCAGCACCGTTACATCCCGTGGGTGGCGACGATCACGCTGCTGTTCGTCCTGGGCGGTATCGTCATCAATTTCGACACCGCGTGGATGAATCAGGACACCTTCGCCGGCCTGCTCCGCCACAACATGCCGGGGCAGATCGCTCGCGTGTTCTTCACGATCTCGAGCCTGCTCGTTTGCGCGATCGCCAGCGTAGTGCTGCCGCGCAGCAAGATGCCGCGCGTCGAGTTCTACGCGATCGTTCTGGTTATCACCGCCGCGATGATGCTGCTCGTGCAGAGCAACCACTTCGTGATGTTCTTCGTCGCGCTTGAGACGATCACGATCGGCTTCTACATCCTCGTCTCCTACTTCCGCGACAACGCCCTCACGCTCGAGGCTGGCCTGAAGTATCTCGTCACCGGCGCGCTCAGCTCCGCGATCATGCTCTTCGGCATCGTCATGCTCTACGGCGCGGTGGGCCGCGTGGAGATGGGCGGCGTCGCGCACACGGGCTTCGAGTTTGACGTCGTGGCCGATTTCCTCGCGAAGAACCCCGACAACTTTCTCGGCATTCTCGGGGCGCTGCTCGTGCTCAGCGGCGTCGGCTTCAAGATCGGTGCGTTTCCGTTCCAGATCTGGATTCCCGACGTCTATCAGGGTGCGCCGACGCCCGTCACCGCGTTCCTCGCGGTTGGTTCCAAGGCCGCCGGGTTCGCCGTGCTGCTCACGCTCGTGCACAACGTCTTCGCGCCGCTCAGCGGGATTCTCGTGCCCGTGCTCTCGACCCTCGCGGCCGCGACGCTCCTCTTCGGCAACCTCTCCGCCCTCACGCAGCGCAACGCCAAGCGCCTCATGGGCCTCTCCGGCATCTCGCACGCCGGCTTCCTGCTGCTCGGCGTGACGGCGTCGATGACCGTGTCATGGGCCAGCGGTGCGGTCTGGTTCTACCTTTTCACCTACATGTTTGCCTCGATGGCGGTGTTCGGCGTCATGGCGCATCTCGCCGGCGACGACGACACGCAGCAGGACCTCGACGGCTACGATCGCCTCGCCAAGGACCGCCCGTTCCTCGCCGCGGTGCTCGCGATCGGTGTCGGCTCGCTCGCCGGCATCCCGCCGCTCGCCGGCTTCATGGGCAAGCTGCTCGTGTTCATGGCCGCGTTCGAAGCCAAGCTCTACACGCTCCTCGCCATCGCGATCGTGTGCGTCGTCGTCTCGATCTATTACTACTTCGGCTGGATCAAGGCCGCTTGGTTCGAGACCTGGCGCCCCGAGGGCGAGACGCCCGCGCCGGTGTCCGCCGCCGAACCGTCGCTGATCAACACTGCCATCCTCGCGAGCCTCGCGCTCGTGACCGTGCTGCTCGGCTTCTTCCAACAGCCGCTGTCGGCTTGGCTGCTGAACCGCTAAGCGGATAAGTCTGTTTCGTTGCCAAGGCCGGTCCTCACGACCGGCCTTTTGCGTTTCATCGACGACTATTTGACTGGCGCAAGCAAGTCGTCCGCCGCTGCCGCGAACGCCCGCAGATACTCCTCGCCATGCGCGTGGTGCACCATCGCGACGATGACGTAGTGACGTCCGGGGCCGGTGACAACTGCGGTGTCGAGGTTCCAGTCCTCCCACCAACCCGCCTTGCGGCGAATCTCGAGCCCCGCGCGTCCCGCCAGTCCGGCGACGAACTTGTCCTCCTTGTGCGGGATGTCCGGTGATCGAAAGATATCCCGCATCGCTGCCGACGCCTCGGCCGAGACGAGCTGGTCCTGCTCGAGCAGCAGGTAAAACCGCAACAGCTGCCGCACCGTCGCAGCGTGCGAATGCCCGCCGACGGGATCGGCCACACGCTCGCCGCCCTTGCCGTAATGCTTGCCGAGCCAAATGCCGCCGCCGGTCTGCGCGTCGTAGAGGGCGTAGCGGTCGAGCACGCCGCGGATGAAGCCCAGCCCGAGTTGCTGCGAGAATTTCGCCGCGAGCTCGTTGTCCGACTGCTTGATCATCAATCCGAGTTCGTGCCGTGTCGTCGCGTCGAGCGCAGCCGGTTCCGGATGGGCGGCGAACCAGCCGAGCAGGATCGCGACCTTCGGCACGCTCGCCGCGTAGTCGATGCGGTCGGGGCGCACCCACGCGAGGCGTAGCGTGCGCAGGTCGAGCACGCCGACGGAGGTCTGCCCATCGGGAATCTCCCAGCGCGCACGCAGCGAGGCATCGATCGCCTCGACGTGCTGCTGGAGGGTGGAATCGAGGACCGGGGATCCATCCAGGCTGTAGGAGCGGAAGTCGGGCATGGCGGAGAAGGCTGACGCCACGCCAAGGAAAACCGACAGGGCAGCGAAAGCGACCGGCTTCATGGGATGGGCGGACGCTAGCGCCGCGTCTTTCGTTGCCAAGCCTCGGGGCGTCCAAAGTTTTCCGCTAATTTCCTTCGCCACCGCGCGCGAAACTCTTTCGTGTTTTCGCGCGCATGAAGGTCACTGGCATCGCCGTCGTCCCGCCGCCCTCCGCGGCCGATCTCCCGAAAGTCACGCCCGAGCTCCTGGCGTCCGTGCTCGCCCGTTATTCGCGCAGCAACGACGGCCTCGCCAACATCCTCTCGAAGGTCGACCTCGCGCATCCCGACGAGTCGATCGATCGCATCCTGAAATTCGTCGACTACGGCCACGCCTCGATCGGCGGTCTCACCGGCGGTCTCGCCCTCGCGCTCGACGGCGTCTCGATGTGGCTCGCATATAAAATTTTCGAGATCGCGCAGATGGCCGACGGCCAGGAATCGAGCACGCGCTACATCACGATGGATGCGGCCAACCTGCCGACACCGGCCGAACTCGGCGTGCCCGACGATCTCGCCGGCCAGTGGACGAGCGTGATGGCACAGGCCTTCGCCGCCTATAACGCCGAATACGCGCGCCTCGACCAGCTCGGTCAGGAGAAACCCGAGCTCATCCGGCTCCCGCCGAACGCCAAGCCCGCCGTCGTCACGCGTATCCGCAAAAACTACGCCCTCGACCGCGCCCGCTATTTCATCCCGCTCGCCACGCGCACGAATCTCGGCCTCGTCCAAAGCTCGCGCATGTGGGCCGCGACGGTGAAGCACCTCGACTCGCTCGGTCAACCCGAGGCCAAGGCCGCCGCCGCCGCGATCCGCGACGTGCTGCTCAAGATGTCGCCGCGCCTCATGCGCCACAGCTCGGCGGAAAAGTCCTACGAGGCGCAGGCCGCGCAGGAGCTCGCGACTTCGTGCCGCCTCGGCCTCGAACGCCTCTCGGCTGCGCCGCTCGCCGATCAGGTTTGGGTGAAAGTCGATCGCGACACACCGCCGTGGCTGCGCGAGGAGCAACCCGTGCCCGAGGCGTTGCGCCATCGCGCCAACCGCTACGGCTACCAAGGCACCGCGACGCGCCGCACGCGCGTGACCTTTGCCTGGAACAACATGGCGGTTGCCGAGCTGCGCGACCTCAACCGCCACCGCACCGGCCACCGCTACACGCCGCTCATTCAAGCCGGCTTCTATCTGCCCCCCGAGATCGCGCACGCCGCGCACCAGCCGCTGCTCGACGCGCAGGCGGCGCTCACGCGTGAACTCATGCAGCGCGGCTCGCCGGCCTACGTCTATTCGCTGCTCCTCGGCGCGCAGACGCCGTTCGAGCACAGCACGCATGCCGACAAATTCATCTACGAAGCCGAGCTGCGCACCGGCATGGGCGCGCATTTCCGCTATGCCGAGCACCTCAGTGCCGCGCTCCGGGAATTTTTCTGCCACGTCCCCGAAGCCAAAACATGGGTCGTGGAAGGCACAGCCGAGCCCGAGTAGTCGCATGGGTAAATAATCTTGCCGCGTCTTCACCGCGGGCGAACATGCCAGCGACTTGCTGCAGCGCATGAGCCCACGTCTTTTCCCCGGCTTTCGCAGTTTCTCGGCTCGCTGGAGCGGGACCCGCGCGACTCCCCTCCGCTGATGCCGCCGCACTTCAAAATTCTGCAGTTCAACATGCAGTTTGGTCAGATGTGGAACGACACTGACCCGGACCGTGCACCGATTCGCCTCAGCCACACCATCGAAGAGATCAAGAGTCATGACGCCGACCTCATCCTGTTGCAGGAAGTCGAACTGGCCGAGCCCGGCGGCACGCAGCCGCCGATCCCCCCGAACTACAGCCGCCTGAAGGGTGCCCTCGCCGGCTACGACAGCTATTTCTCGTTTCCCCGTGAGGATCCCCGCGAGCTGCCCTTCGGCATCGGCTTGGCGATTTTCTCGCGCACGCCGCTCCGCGACCACTTCCGTCTCGACCTGCCGTCGCCCGCCGTGGAATTCGACTTCTTCGGCGAAAAAAAGACGCCGACCGATCGCCTGCTGATCGGTGCGACGACCACGATCGCCGGCCGCGAGGTGCGCGTGATGAACACGCACCTCCTCGCGCTCTTCATGCTCCGCTCGAGCAGCGAGGTGCACAACGAGCAACGCCGGCTCGTAGCGGCCCAGCTGGCAAAATCGACCGGTCCGACCGTGCTGGGCGGCGACTTCAACGTCAGCAAACACCAGTCGCTCGTGGAGCAGTTTGCCCAAGTCGGCTTCCGCACCGTGCAGGATCGCGAGGTGACTTGGCGGCGCCGGCCTTTCGTGCTCGATCACCTGTTCTACAACGCGCCCCTGAGACCGGTCCGCCACGTCGTGAAGCCGACCATCGCGTCCGATCACCACGCGCTGTGCGCGGAGTTCGAGTTCACCGACTAATCCCGGCCGAACGCGCTGCGCCGCGCCCGGTGGGCCTTTTTGAACCACGGATTGCACGGACGAGCACGGATGGAGGCACCGTCTTCGCTGCGTGATCCGTGCTCATCCGTGCAATCCGTGGGCAAGAACCGCTCGCTCGCGATGTGAGCTGCACTCGCGACAACAACCTGAGTCGGTCTGAGACCGGCTCTACTTCGCGCGCCGCACGCGTTCCTTCTCGTCCTCGCGCTCTTCCTCGAGTCGCGCCTTTTCGCTGGCGATCTGCTTGCGCAGTTTGTCGGCCTCGTCGAATTCCTGCTTGGCCAGAGCCGCGTCGAGCTGCTGCTTCAGGAAAATCTCGCGCTCCGCGATCTTGCCTTGGAACACGCGATCGATCTCCGCGAGCCGCTGCTTCTGCTCCGCGGTGAGTTTTCCGCTCGACGGGTCGGACTTCGCGAGGCGTTCCATGGCGAGTTCGTAGGCGCTTTTCATGGACGGAACGATTGCCGCGTTCAGGGAAACTTCACGCCGAAAATCAACACGAGCGCCACGGCCGCCACCGGCAGCCAGAATCCGCCGGCCGCTTTTCGCCAGTGCGCGGTTGCCCCGACGAACATCGTGCCGAGCACGAACACCGTCGCGCCCGGCGCCATCCACGGGGCGTGAAATTCCGCCGCGAAATATACGCCGGGCAACGGCGTGCCCTTCTGCACCAGCCAATCCATCGCGATGATCAGCAGCGCCGCCGCGTGATTGAACACCAGCACGAGCGCCCCGGCGTGCGCCAGCCCGCCCACCATCGCGAGAAACCCCGCGACGATCGCGAGCGACGAGATCGGGATGATCACGAGATTCGCCGCCAGCGCGCCCGGCGACAGCAAACCGAAATAACCGACGCTGCTCGGCATGCTCGCCAGCGTGGCCGCGCAAGTGATCGCGAGCGCACCGAGGACCTCGCGCCCACCGTCGCGCACCCACCGTTGCCAGCGGCTCCAGCCCGCCTCCGGCAGGTCGCGCCACGGCTGCCACATCGCCTGCCAGCGCTCCGCGAGCGGCAGTCCCATCACGATCAGCGCGACCACGACCGCGTAGGACATCTGAAAGCCGGTGGAGAACAACTGCCGCGGATCGAGCAACAGCGTCGACCACGCCGCGGCCGCGAGCGCCGCCAGCGGATTGCCCGGCAGCCGGAAAATCCGTGAACCCAGCAGAAACGCGATCATCAGGAACGAGCGCACCGCCGGGACACTCGCCCCCGTCACCTCGACATAAAGCCAGAGCACCGCCAGCCCGGCCACGATGGCCGCGCGGCGCGGCACCCGCAGAAGCTGCAGCGCGCTTTGGATCGCCACCGCGATCACCCCGACGTGCAGCCCGCTGATGGAAAAAATATGAAAGACGCCGCTGCGCATGAATGCGCTTTGCTGCTCCGCCGACAGCACCGCCTTTTCCCCGAGCAGCATGGCGAGGTAAAGCGAGACGACGTTCGGATGCGCCTCGAGGCCGCGCCGCAGGACCGCGGCCAGCCGATCCTGCATGCGGTCGCAAAATACCCGGAACGCCGCCGGTGCGCGCGTTTCCATGAGCAAATGGCCGCGCGCGATGCGCGTGCGAATGCCGAGCGTGGCCAGATACGCGTCGAAATCGCGACCGCCGCTTTCGTCCTCCGGCAACGCCTCCACCACGCCGGCGAAACGGTATTCGCCCGAGACCGTCGGCGGCACGCTGATGCGCCGGATGGCGGAGAAATAAACGCGCTGTCCCGCCAGCCGCACCGCCGAACCATCGCCACCGATCACGCACGCGATGCCGTTGAGCGTTTTGCGCTGTGGAGCGGGCGGGAAGACCTGCTCGATGCGCAGGACGACCCTCACTTCGCGTGCCGGCCCGGCCCATTCCAGCGGCACTGGGGCGCGCCACTTCATCCAGCCCGCGCCAGCCACAATCCCCGCCACCACCAAGCCGGTGCCCCACACCGTCTGAGCGAGGACTGAGCGCCCGCGACCGCCGACGAGCGCGAGCGCCGTGCCGAGCAGCGCGAGGCCAGTGAGCGAGCGAATGGAAATGTCCGGTGCGTGGTCCATCCACGCGATGCCCGCGCAGAAAGGCAGCAGCAGCCAGAGCAGGGGAGCGCGCAGGGCGTTGGTCATCGTCCGACCCGGGCCCTCGGGCAAGACGGCCAGCAAAGCGATCGGGCGCGCGCCTTCAAACTTGTTTCGCGCCCCATGCGGACCACTGTGTGGACAATCATGGCACGCGGCGCAGACACCGGCTCACTTTTCGGCGAGGAATCCGCCGCGCCTGCGCCCTTCGGCGAAGCCCCTGCGCCAGCGCCGAAGGACAGCTCGCACCAGCCGCTCGCCGCGCGCATGCGCCCGCGCTCGCTCGTCGAGGTCGTCGGGCAGGATCACATCACGCGCGCCGGCAGTTTGCTCCCGCAACTGATCGCGACGAACCGCTTCGGGAGCCTGCTCTTCTACGGGCCGCCCGGCTGTGGCAAGACCAGCATCGCCGAGGCGATCGCGCGCGAAACCGGCAGTCGCTTCGTGCGCGTGAACGCGGTGATGAGCAACGTCGCCGAGCTCCGCGAAATCCTCGCGCTCGCCCGCCGCCGGCCCGAGGCGCGCACGATCCTCTTCATCGACGAACTCCACCGGTTCAACAAATCCCAACAGGACCTGCTGCTGCCCGACGTCGAGGAAGGCAGCGTGCGTCTCATTGGCGCGACGACGCACAATCCCGGGTTCTACGTCAATCCGCCGCTGCTCAGCCGCAGCCACCTCTTCCGGCTCGAGCCGCTGTCGCCCGTGGCGGTCGCGGGCGTGCTCCGCAAGGCACTCGCCGATACCGAGCGTGGGCTCGGCGCGCGCGAGCACGCGGCCGACGACAAGGTGCTCACCGATCTCGCCGTGCTCTGCGACGGCGACCTACGCCGGGCGTTGAACTCACTCGAAGTCCTCGCGCTCTCTTTGCCGGAGAAGGCTGCGATCTCGGAAAAGGAGCTCGAGGTTTTCGCGCGCGAGCGCCGCATTCGCTACGACGCGGATGAGGACGAGCACTACGACACGATCTCAGCGTTCATCAAAAGCTGCCGGGGCAGCGATCCGGACGCGGCGATGTATTGGCTCGCGAAGATGCTCGCCGGCGGCGAGGACCCACGCTTCATCGCGCGGCGCCTCGTCATCCTCGCCAGCGAGGACGTTGGCCTGGCGGACCCGCAGGCGCTGCCGCTGACCGTCGCGGCGCATCACGCGTGCGATTTCATCGGTTTGCCGGAGGCGGAGCTGACGCTCGCGCACGCGACGCTCTACATCGCCACCGCGCCGAAGAGCAACTCGGCCACGCTCGCGCTCGGCGCGGCGCATCGCGCACTCAAGGAGCAGTCGGTGCAGCCCGTGCCGGTCCACCTGCGCGACAAGGGTGGTCAGGCGAGCAAGCGCGCCGGTCACGGCAAGGGTTACCTCTACTCGCACGACTTCCCCGAGAACGTCTCGGGGCAGACCTACCTCGAGAAACCGCTCGCGCTCTACACCCCGAAGACGGCGGGTTGGGAAACGAAGATCGCCGACCGTCTCGCGCGCTGGCAGGGATTGCGCGAGCAGATTCGGCGCGATCAGGGCGCGCGATAGATCACGGCGCGAATGATGCCGAAGCGCCGGCCGGAGGAGTGCGGGTCGGCGTCGCTCCGCGTGACGATCCGCAACGTGTGCTCGCCGTCGCTCAGTCCCGGCAGGCGCCAGAGGTCGTTGTCGTGCGTGCGCGTGTCGTCCACGTAGGCGTCGGCCACGAGATCGCATTTCACGCCGTCGATGAAGACATCGGCCCGGCCGCCGTCGTGGATGAGGCTGCCGATGAGCACGACGCCAGTGCCGCGGAATTTCAACTCGGCCTCCGCGCCGGCGCCGTTCGCTTCGCGGGCCATGTATTTGTCGGACCAGAACTGGCCGGGTTTCGATTCCCACGCGCCGCGCCAAGTCCACGCCGCTTCATCGCTGTTGATGAGCTGCACCGGCCGGCCGTAGCCCGATGACTCGAGCGGCGGGGGCGTGACCGTCTGTCGCGGGATGATGACCTCTTGGTCGTCCACCCGCCCGCCGGCGCGCTGGATGACTGCGAGGGCGAGACGTTCGGACGATGCGACGATGTCGCGGAAGGAGTAGTCGGTGTAGTCGAACTTGCGTTCGGCGATGGAGAGCACGGCGGTGCGGTGTTCGGCGGGGATGCGCTCGAAGCCGATCATCGCGCCGAGCACGCCACAGGCGCTGGAGGGATTGCAGTCGGAGTCCTGGCCGCAACGCGTGGCGATTTCCATCGTGCGCTGCCAGTCACCGTTGCCAGCGAGCAGGCCGAGCGCGACGTAGGCGCCGTTGAGTTTGGCGTCGATGTTGAAGGGGCGATGCGCGCCCTCCGGACAGATGTCGTCATGGTCCCATTTGTCGGCGAGCAACTGCCAGATTTTCCGCCAGTCGCCGGGATACGCGGCGTGCCAGTCGAGCAGGTCGCGGATGATGCGACCGTAGCCGCTGTTTGCCGGGATGCTCGCGAGGCCGGCCTCGACCACGCGTCGTGGATCACTCTCGAAGAACGCGGCGGAATACATGCCGGCGATGAACAGGCCGCCATAGAGGCCGTCGCCGTGGTTCATCACCCGGCCGACGCGCTCACCGAGGCGGTTGGCCTCGGCGGGCAGGCCGGGACAGAGGATGCCGATGAAGTCCGACTCGATCTGGAAATCGATGTCGTCGCAGTGCGCGTTGTAGCGCGGGTCGCCGCTGAGCGCGGCGGGCAGGCCGCGTTGGAGGTTGCGTCGCGCTGCGGCGTTGGCGTGCCAGAGTTTGTAGCGGGATTGCGCGAATGCCGCGCCGTAGTCGTCGCTCGTCGCGTCGAGGCCGACGGTGTCGAGGACCTTGGAGAACGTCATCTCGACGTAGAGGTCGTCCTGCACGATGGCGTTGGTGATGGGCTCGGGTTTGATGGGATCGTCGAACGTGCGGCCGAGGGCGTGAAACTCCGTGGGGGCGCCGTAGACGACGCCGATCATCTGCCCGGCCCACGCGCCGCGAATCTTGTCGCGCAGCTCGGCGCGCGAGAGGGAACGAGTGGCGGCGGCGAAAGTCGTCGTCGCACAGACTGCGAGGCAAAGCAGACGGAGAGCGAGTTTCATAGACTGGACGGTCATGATGCCGCCCCGCGCATGACGTCGCGAGCGTGAATCGAAAGCTAAACGGCGAGCGGTCGCGGCGGGAGCGAGCGCGGGCTTGCGGCGCGGTTGCTCCAAGCTAACGTGCCGAACATGAAGACGCGGTTCGTTCTCTTGGTTGTCCTCGCTCTCGGCTTCGGCCAACTTTCGGCGCAAACCCCGAAGCCCGGCAGCACGACCAAGACCACGACGAAGACCGACGATAAAAAAACGGAAGCGAAGATCGCCGGCATTGTGATTGTGCGACCCAACGGCACGTTTCTCGGACTCACACTCGAGGGCGGCACGTTCAAGCTGTCGTTTTACGACAAGGACAAGAAGTCCGCACCGGCCGACGTCACCCGCGCGGCGGCGCGGTGGAATCCGAACTACAAGCTGGGAAGCGAGCGGATCATTCTGAATCTTTCCGGCGACGGGAAGGCGCTGGTCGGCAGCAAGCCCGTGCGTCCGCCGTATGCGTTCAAGCTGTTCCTGACGCTGCTCAAGGGCGCGGTATCGGCTGACGGCTCCGAGGCGGAGCAGGCGGTCGAGAACTACACGATCGATTTCCACGCCTGAGGCGACGCGATGTCCGGCTCACTTGCCCTGCTCAATATCGCGGGCGGCGTCGCGCTGATGCTGTTTGCCATCCGCTTTCTCCGCAAAGGACTCGAGCGCATGATCGGTCACGCGCTGCACGCGTGGATCGAGCGCATGGGTGCCAACCGCTGGACCGCGACGGTGGCGGGCCTGGCGTTCGGCACGGTCGCGCCGTCCTCCACGGCGCAGACGCTGCTGACGATGCAACTGCTCAACGCCGGCAAGATGCCGGCGGAGCGCATGCTCGTGTTCCTGCTCGGCGCGAACGTCGGCATTACGGTCATGGTGCAGCTGCTGGCGTTTCGGTTCTTCGACTACAACGGCCTGTTCCTGATCTGCGGCGTGATCGGCTACCTCTGGGCGCGCAGCGAAACGGGTCGCGGCGCGGGACAGGTGCTGCTCGCGCTCGGTTTCATCTTCCTCGGCATGGATGTCATCAGTGCGGGCGCGCACGTGCTCGCGGGCAATGCCGAGTTCGAGACGCTGATGGTGATGTTCAGCAGCCATCGCGCGCTGATGATCGTGTTCGCGGCGGGGCTGACGTTCCTCACGCAGAGTTCGACGGCAGTCATCGGCCTGGTGATCGCGATGGCGGGTGTGGGGGCGTTCTCGCTCGCGACGGTGCTGCCGGTCGTGCTCGGGGCTAATCTCGGTCTCGGGCTCACCTCGCTTGCGGCCGGTTGGGCGACGCTCGCTGGCAAACGCCTCGCCGTCGCCAACCTCGTGCTGAAATGCGCGGCGATCGGCGCGGCGCTGCTGGCGTTTCCGTGGGTGGAGCGGACGATGGAAGCGATGCCGGGCGGCGTCGCGCGGCAGGCGGCGAATTTTCACACGGGGTTCAACGTGGTGGTGGCCTTCGCCGGCGCGTTGCTCGCCGGCTATGTTGGACGACTCGTCATGCGCGCGGTGCGCGACGATCCGACGCGCCCGCCGATCGGCTCGGTCGCGACGCACCTCGACCCCACGGCGCTGAGCAGTCCGGTGTTCGCGTTGGCCAACGCCTCGCGCGAGACGCTGCGGCTGACCGAGGACATCAAGTCGATGCTCACGACTGCGTGGCGCGGATTGCAGACCCAGGACGCCGCGCTCGTGCGCGAAGTGCAGGAGCACGACAACCGCGTCGACGAGATGCACGCCGCGATCAAGCACTACCTCAGTCAAATTCCCGTCGACCAGATGACGCCGCGTGACAGCCAGGTGCAGTTCGGGCTCATCCATTTCGCGAGCCAGCTCGAGACGGTGGGCGACGTGATCGACAAGAATTTCTGCCATCAAATCCTGAAACAGATCGCCAATCCGTTGCCGCTTTCCGCCGAGGACGAGGCGGATCTCGCGGAAATGCACCGGCGCACGCTGCACCGGCTCGACACGGCGATCCTCGTGCTCACGACGCGCGACCGCGTGACGGCGCAAGAATTTCTCCGTGAGGGCGACGCGCTCAAGAAGTGGTGCATCGACGTGCAGAAGGCGCATTACCAGCGTTTGATCGGCTGCGACGACCGCATGCTCGGCGCGAGCACGCGTTACCTGGAACTGGTCAACGCCCTCCGCCGCATCAGCGGCCAGCTGAACACGATCGGGCACACCTTCGCCGGCGAGAAAATGCCGGCCGAAGAGCAGGATTGAGCCGCGCGGCGGCGGACGAAAGCGCGACTGCTGAGCGCGCGGGATTTGACAGGTTGAGCGAGCGTGCGGATGCTGCCGCCCCTTCTTTTCTCCATGTCCGCCGTCGCCAGCTCTCCCTTCGATTCGGTCGAAACCGCGATTCAGACGATCGCCGCCGGCGGCGTCGTGATCGTGACGGATGACGAGGGCCGCGAGAACGAAGGCGATCTGGTCTTCGCCGCCGAAAAGGTCACGCCCGAGCTGGTCAACCTGATGATTCGGCACGCGCGCGGGCTGATCTGCGTGCCGATGACGGAGCCCGCGTTGAAGCGACTCGGAATCAATCCGATGGTGCAGCAGAACCGCGAGGCGATGCGCACGGCTTTCACCGTGTCGGTCGATGCGACCGAAGGCATCACGACCGGCATCAGCGCCTTCGACCGGGCGCGCACGGTGCAACTGCTGGCGAATCCGGCCACGCGCCCCGACGAACTGGTGCAGCCCGGTCACATTTTCCCGCTTTGCGCGCGTCCGGGCGGCGTGCTCGAGCGCGCCGGGCACACGGAGGCGGCGGTCGATCTCGCCGCGCTGGCCGGGCTCGGGCCGGTCGCGGTGATCTGCGAGGTGTTGAACGAGGACGGCACCATGGCCCGCGTGCCGGAGTTGGTGGAGTTCAAGCAGCGCCACCGGCTGCCGTTGATCTCGATTTCGTCGCTGATCGAATACCGTCATCGCCGCGAAAAGCTCGTCGAGTGCATCAGCACGCGGCCGTTCTCGTCGGAATACGGCGAATTCATGCTGCACGTCTTCCGCAGCCAGATCGACGGTCGTCACCATCTCGCGTTCACGATGGGGCGGCTCGACGGCTCACCGACGCTCGTGCGCGTGCACACGGAGAACCTCCTCAGCGATGTCTTCCACGGTCGCGACATGGGCAGCCATCGCTCGCTGCTTTCCTCCTTGGAGCGGGTGGCGAAAAACGGCCACGGCGCGATCGTCTACATGGAACAGAACGGCCGCATGCAGGAGGCGTTGGCGGCGCTAGATCAGCCGCGCCGGCCGAGCCTGCGCGATTACGGCACCGGCGCGCAGATCCTCACGGCGCTCGGACTGCAAAAAATCCGGTTGATGACGCACTCGAACCGCCGCGTCGTCGGCCTGGACGGCTACGGCTTGGAGATCGTCGAGGTCGTGCCGGTGTGAGGCGCGGATTTCGGGTTGCGCCGCGCCGGCCTGCCCCCGCCAATTACCCGTTCCATGAGTTTCGACGCTCCCAGTGACTTGAACATCCGCGGTGCCGGCCTGCGTTTCGGCATCGTGGCGGCGCGGTTCAACACCGGGCTCGTCGACGGCTTGCGCTCTCGCGCCGTGGCAGTGCTCGCCGCCGCCGGTGTGCGTGCGAAGGACATCGTGGAAATTCGCGTGCCGGGTTCGCACGAGGTGCCGTGGGCCGCGCAGCAACTGGCCGCGACCGGACGTTTCGACTGCGTGATCGCGCTCGGCGTGCTGATCGGCGGCGACACGAACCATCACGAGATGGTGGGCGAGAGCGTTTCCCACGCGTTGCAACAGGTCGCGCTCGGCACCGGAGTGCCGGTGATCAACGGCGTGATCGTAACCGATACGCTCGCGCAGGCGCGCGCGCGTTGCGTCGGCAAGCTCGATCGCGGCGCGGAGTTCGCGCGCGCCGGGCTTGAAATGGCGGCGCTCCGCCGCACCCTGCGAAAAGGCAAACACTCATGAGCAGTCAATTTTCCCAACGCCGCGAAAGCCGCGCCGCCGCACTCCAGTTTCTCTACGCCTGGAGCATCAACAAACCCGCGAACTTCACCGAGGACTTGCGGTTGTTCTTCGACGGTCTCGAAAAGCCGCGCGATCACTACGCCTTCGCGGAGGAATTGATCGATGGGGTGATGAAGCACATCGACGAGATCGACGGCCACATCCGCACGCTCGCGCACAACTGGGAGTTCGAGCGCATCGCGCGCATCGACCTCGCGATCCTGCGGCTGGCGATCTTCGAGATGCTTTACCGCAAGGACATCCCGCCGGTCGTCTCGATCAACGAGGCCATCGACCTCTCGAAAAATTTCTCCACCGCCGACTCGAAGCGTTTCATCAACGGCATCCTCGACCGCATGAAGGACAAGGCCGGCCGCGACGCGCGGAAGGCCAGTAGCGAGTAGCGGGTAGTGAGTAGCGAGCATGACCGACAAACTTGTGGTGGCGGAATCGAGGGCGTGATGCTCGCTACCCGCTAGTCACTCCGCGCTACTTCCATCCACCCATGTTTTCCCTCTTCAAGAAATTCAAAGACGGTCTGACAAAGACCGTCGCGGCGATCGCGGCGAAGACGCATGGGCTCTTCGGCGGGCGGAAGATCGATGCCGCGTCGCTCGATGAACTCGAGGAGGCGCTCTACACGGCGGACTTCGGTGTCGAAACGACGACCGAGATTCTCGAGGAGATCAAAGCCGCCTACCGGAAGGACCCGACCCTGCAAGGCAAGCAGGCGGCGGAAATCGGCGCCGCGATTCTGAAACGCGTCCTGACCGGTGCCGAGGGCACGCTGGCGGCGCCGGCGGTGAAGCCGACCGTCATTGCGATGATCGGCGTGAACGGCTCCGGCAAAACCACCACGACGGCCAAGCTCGCGCACAAAATGAAAGGCGACGGGCAATCCGTCGTCGTGGCCGCGTGCGACACGTTCCGCGCGGCGGCAGTCGAGCAGCTGAAGAGTTGGGCGACGCGTCTGAACATCGACATCGTCGCCAGCCACACGGGTGCGGACGCGGCGGCGGTGGCGTTCGACGCCTGGCAAGCCGCGAAGTCGCGCGGGGCCGATTGGCTGATCGTCGATACGGCGGGACGGTTGCACACGAAGAGCAACCTGATGGACGAGCTCGCGAAGATCCGGCGCGTCCTGCAGAAGAACGACGCGACGGCGCCGCAGCACCGCTGGCTCGTGGTCGACGGCTCGCTCGGCAGCAACTCCATCGAGCAGGCCAAGGTGTTTCACCAGAGCTTCGGGCTCACGGGCCTGATTGTGACGAAGCTCGACGGCACGAGTCGCGGCGGCGCCATCGTGGGCATCTACCGACAGCTGAAAATTCCGATCTACTTCATCGGACTCGGCGAGCAGCCGGATGACTTGCAGCCCTTCTCGATCGAAAATTACAGCCGCGCGGTGTTCGGCTTGGAGTGATGCGCGGGAGCGGGATGATCCTCCTGCTGTTCGTCGCGGCGTTCGCGATTGCGCAGGCGGATGATGCGCCGGCCTGGCGCCTCAGTTCCAAGCCGGTCCGCGACGCGGTGCGCGCGACAGTCGAAGGCCAGCTGGACGCGATCCGAGCCGGGAAGTTCGACGAGGCTTATCGGTTCGCGGCGAGCGGCATTCAGCGGCAATTCTCGCCGGCGGTTTTCGCCGCGATGCTGCGGCGCGGTTATCCTGCGGTGGTGGCGCATCGGCGTTTCGAGCTGGGAGTGGTGCGCGATGATCGCGGCGGTCGGGCACAGGTTGTCTGCGTGGTTTTCGATGCGAAGAATGCGGGCAAGGCGTTTCGCTACTCGCTCGTCGCGGAAGAGGGACGCTGGCGAATTGCCGGCGTCGTGGCGGATTCGGCCGAGCCGGATCGGCCGCTTTGAGCGGCTTTTTTAGGTCACCACCTAAATTTAGGTGGTTTTCTCCGTCCGATATTTTGCGCGTCCGCGCTATCCTCTGCCCATCTGTTTCGTGCCCGGCAACGGGTGCGAGAGGTGACCAACAGGGCTCGCACGTGTTCACTGGCCCGTGACGCGTGCGAGCCCTAACTCTTTTCGGGGAGGGCAACAAAAAGGCGCGGCTCGAGAGCCGCGCCGGAAAAGACGGAGGAATGGGGCGGGTTATTTCACCTCGCCCATCAGCTTCTTCACCCAAGGGGTGAGGGCGACGAGGATGACGAAGGCGAGGGCCACCCAGCCGGCTTGGTGGAGGAAAAAATTCGAGAGCGCCTTCGGGTCGGTGGCGGTGAAGTCGCCTGCGACCGTGCCGGCGAGCTTGTTGCCGAGCGCGGCGGCGAGGAACCACACGCCCATGACGAGACCGACGAGGTTGCCGGGCGCGAGTTTGGTCATCGTGCTCAGGCCGACCGGGCTGAGGCAGAGCTCGCCGACGGTTTGGAGGAAGAACAGGCCGACGATCCAGAACGGACCGACCTTGCCCTCGGCGGTGAGCTGCGCGGCGGGCACCATCAACACGAACGACAGCGCGAGGAAGAACAGGCCGACCGCGAACTTCGCCGGACTCGACGGCTGCTTGTCGCCGAGCTTGATCCAGAGCCAGGCGAAGATCGGCGAGAGCAGAATGACGAACACGGAGTTCACCGACTGGAACCAAGCCGACGGGAACTTATAGCCGAGCACTTCGGTGTTGGTCAGCTGGTCGGCGAAGAGCGAGATGGTCGAGCCAGCCTGCTCAAAGACGGCGCAGAAGATGAGGTAGGCCAGCGAGAACACGAACACGGCCGCGAAGCGCTTCAGCGTCATGTCCGGTCGCGTGCCGAACCAGATGATCGCGAGCACGGGCAGCACGACGTAGCCGTAGCTGATCCAAGCGAAGGCCGGGTTTGAATCGGACAGGCGCACGAGCCCGAAGACGATGGCGGAAATCGCGAGCACGCTGAAGAGCTTACCCCACGGGCGCGGCACGTTGGCGGCGGGCGGATGGCCGACGTCGGCGAGGCGGTGCTTTTGGAGCACGTAGATGATCAAGCCGATCACCATGCCGACGCCGGAGGCGGCGAAGGCGAAATGCCAGCTCCGGCTCGGATCGAAGCCGAAGCTCGCGATCAGTTCCTTCGCCCGGTCATCCTGCGCGATCCAGCCGGTGATCAGCGGGGCGAGGAAGGCACCCATGTTGATGCCCATGTAGAAAATCGAGAAACCCGAGTCGCGGCGCGGATCGTCCTTCGAGTAAAGCGAGCCGACCATCGAACTGATGTTGGGCTTGAGCAGGCCGGTGCCGCAGGCGACGAGCGCGAGGCCGAGGTAGAAGAACGTCGTCGAATGCACCGCGAGCGAGAAGTAGCCGAGGGCGATGATCACGCCGCCCCAGAACACCGTGGCGCGCGCGCCGAGGAAGTTGTCCGCGATGTAGCCGCCGGGGATCGAGAGCATGTAGACGCTCATCGTGTAGGTGCCGTAGATGATGCCGGCGGTGCGGTTGTCGAAGTTGAGTCCGCCCTTCGCGAGCGGCGCGACCATGAACAACGTGAGCAGGGCGCGCATGCCGTAGTAGCCGAAGCGCTCCCAGAGTTCCGTGAAGAACAAGTTCGTGAGGCCGCGCGGATGACCGAAGAGACCGCTTTCGTCGCGCGCCGGGGAAGAGGCGGGGTGCTGCATAAGGGGCGATGAGGGCGATTTCACTCGGGGAGCGCAAGCGCGCAGCTCCCGGGAAGCTCCGATATTTCGGCCCATCCCGGAGTGGACAACCGACGCCTCGCCGCCTCAATGGCGCGATGTCCGCGTCCGTCGCCGTGCTCTACGCCACCGTTTCCGGCAATGCCGAGGAACTCGCGCACGCCACCGGGCAGGCGCTCGGCGAGCGCGGCCGCGCTTGCGTCGTCGCGAACGTCGCGGATTTTCCCGCGGCGCGGCTGCGCGAGTTCGATGCGGCGCTGCTGGTGGTGAGCACATGGGGCGAGGGCGAGGTGCCGCCGGATGCGGCGGTTTTCTTCGCCGCTCTTGCGCTGCCGGCGTTGCGGCTGGATGGCTTGCGTTACGCGGTGCTGGCGCTCGGCTCGTCGTCCTATCGCGATTTTTGCGCGGCGGGGCGGAAAATCGACGAACTCCTGGCCGCGCGCGGGGCACGGCGGCTGCTCTCGCGCCGCGACTGTGACACGAAATTCAAAGCTGACTTTCAGGAATGGCTCACGCAGGTCGATGAAGCCTTGAACCACGCATGAAGCGCGAACGACATCTCGCCGCCAAACTCGGACGCATCCTCGTCGGCCTCGGCCTGACCGAGGCCAGCGCAGCCGTCGTGCTCGCGCGCGAGGAAACGCTCGCCGTGCAGGCGCCGGACGATCTCGTCGCGGGCGACGTGCGGATTTTTCTCCCGCCCGGTGGAGTGACGGCCGACACGCCGCTGCTCGTCGCGCTCGATGGCCAGAACATGGCGGCCTGGAAGCTCGCCGAGACGATCGAGCGGCTCGCCGCTGCCGGAGAAATCACACCGCCGCTCGTCGTGGCGATTTCCGCGACAGCGGAGCGGATCGAGGAATACGGCCTCGCGCGCACGCTCGACTACGCGGGACGGGGAAAAAAAGCCGCGGCGTTTCAGCGCCGCGTGCTGGAGTTCGTCCTCCCGGAAGTGCGCTGCCGTTACGGCGTCGGCGCGACGCCAGCGCGGACCGCGATCATGGGCGCGTCGCTCGGTGGATTGAGTGCGTTCGACCTCGCGTGGGCGCATCCGGACGTGTTCGGCGCGGTCGGTGTATTTTCCGGTTCGCTCTGGTGGCGCGGCGAGGATGGCGACTGGCGCGCCGCGCAGCGCTCGCGACTGGCCCACAAGATCGTGCGCGAAACCGCCACGAAGCCCGCGTTGCGCCTCTGGTTCGAAGCCGGCACGGCGGACGAGACCGACGACCGCGATGGCAACGGCGTGATCGACGCCATTCAGGACACGACCGAGCTGATCGACGAACTGGCCGCGAAAGGTTTCCGCCGCGACGTCGATGTGACTTATCACGAGATCGCCGGCGGCAAACACCACGAGTCCACCTGGGCCGAGGCGCTGCCCGTATTCCTCAAGTGGGCGTTCCCGCGGCGCTGATTCGTATTGGTTTCCGACGCCGCTGCCACCAGATCGCGAAGCCGGTGATCGCGAGCGTGCCGGGGGCGAGGCCGGCCAGGGCCCAGAGGATTTTCACCGGCGGGCCGCCGAAATCGCCGAAGTGCAGCGGACGGAAACTGTCGACCGCGCGCGTCCATGCGCTGGCGGCGCGCAGGTCGTTGGTCATGCGGTGGGCGCTGGTCTGGGCATCGTAGACGATCGTGCTGCCGTAGGGGCTCGTGAACCAGGCGCGCGGCTCGACCGTGCCCCAGAGCGTGACATTCGCGGCGACGGGGTCGCTCGGGAGCGAGACGAAGTTGGCGCGGAAGCCCGGGAGCCGCTGCGCGGCGTCGCGCGCGAGCGCGTCGAACGAGAGCGTGGGCGCGTAGAGGCGCTGCTCGATTCTCTTCTGCCCGTGTTCGCCGGCGACCCATTCGCCGATGACGTGGGTGAAGTTCCAGTAGGCGCCGGTGAAGCCGAACACGAGGTTGAAGGCGACGGAGGCGATGCCGACGAACTTGTGTAGGTCGGAAAACAGAATGCGCGCGCCGCGGCGCCAGCGGAGCGTGAGGAAGTTCTTCCAGAAGTCGCGGTAGAGCCACACGCCGGTGAAGCCGAGGGCGAGGAGCAGCAGGCCGAACACACCGGCGGCAAGCAGGCCGGCGTGGTCGGCGAAGAATGCGTAGTGCAGCTCGAGCAGCCAGCCGGTGAGCGTCGTCGTGCCGAGGCGCGGCGACGCCAGCAGGCGGCCGGTGTAGGGGTCGAGCGTGGCGACGAGCCACTCCTTGTCGCCGCGCCGGATGACGTAGAGGACGTCGGCGCGGTCCGCCGCGTCCCATTGCGGCAGCCAGCCGGTGATCTCGTGCTCCGGCAGCTGGCGCTGGGCGTGGGCGAGCAGGGTGTCGAGCGGCAGGCGCCCGGCGGGCGCCGGTGTGACGCGCGCGAGTTCGCGGTTGAACAACGCCTCCAGTTCCTCGTGGAAGATGAGCAGGCTGCCGCTCAGGCCGACGACGAGCAGGCCGAGTCCGGCGAGGAGGCCGAGCCAGGAGTGAAGTTGCCAGAGACGTTTGCGCATGGAGACGAAGGAGGACGGGTGATCTTTGGACCGAACGAGCCGGTCCCTCCGGAAAAACCTGGAGGAGGGACCGGCTCGGTGTGCTGCGGCCTCAGAGCTTGTATTCAAGGCTGACCGAGAACTGACGCGGCGCGCCGTAGATCGCGCCGTATTGCACGGTGCGCAGGTATTTCTCGTCGGTGAGATTATCGATGTTGAGGCGCAGGGTAGCGCGCTTGGTCAATTCGTAGGCGGCGAAGCTGTTGACGAGCAGGTAGGAATTCTGCCGCACCGCGCCGGTCTTGAAGACGTCGGATTGCCAGCGCAGGCCCGCGCCGAATTTGAACTGAGGCAGTCCCGGCAGGCGCGTGTCGGCGCGCAGGCTGACGATGGTGCGCGGAACCCATTCGTAGATGTCGGCGCCGTCGGGACCGGTTAGCTCCATGCGCGTGAAGCCGGCGGTCAGATTGGTGTTGGAGGTGACGCGGCCGGTGGCCTCCAGTTCGACGCCGCGCGAGTGCACGTCCTTCGGCGCGTAGTAGGATTGTTGGGCGACCGGGTCGAAGCCGGCTTCGGTGGCGAGGCCCTTTTGCTTGGCGTCGAAAACGGCGACGGTCGTCAGCAGGCGGCGTTTCAGCCACTCGGCTTTGAGGCCGATCTCGGCGTTGACGCCTTTCATCGGGGCGAGGAAGCGGCCGTTCACGTCGCGCTGATCCTGGGCCTGGAAGATGTCGGAGTAGGAGGCGTAGGCGAGGACGGTGGGAGTCAGGTCGTAGGTGAGGCCGGCGTAGGGGCTGATCTTTTCGGTGGTCTCGTTGTCGAGGTTGACGCCGCCGCCGTAGATCGAGGTGCCGTCGCGGTTGAGGCGGATGGCGTTCAGGCCGGCGATGGCCTTGAGCCGGTCCGTGAGGGAAAGACGAGTGGCGGCGTAGACGCGGGCGAGCTCCTGGTTGCCGTCGTTGCCGACGCTGGTCGCGCCCCAGACGGGTTCGGCATAGACGTCGCCGGCGTAGGGGAAGGCCGGGAGCACGGTGCTGTGCGAGCTGACGATCGAGTAATATTCGGAGTAGGTTTTCTGCCGCGAAACACTGAGGCCGGCGATTGCCTCGTGCCGGCGGCCGAAGGCGCTGAAGCGGCCGTTGAGATTGGCGTCGACGATGTCGCTGCGGGATTCGGAATCGCTGCGGTAGGGCCAGCCGTAGAGGCCGGTGCCATCGGCGTTGAGGGCGCCGGTGAGCGAGTAGGCGTAGAAGAGTTTCACGGCCTCGTTGCCGGTGCGGTGATTGTAGGTGAGCTTGGCTTCCCAGTCGGGCGAAAGGGTGTGCGCATACTCGACGAAGGCGTTGGCGGAACGCAGCGCCCAGCGGGTCCAGTCCTGCGAGGGCGAGGCAGAGGTATCGAACTCGGCTTGGCTGCCGTCGGCGCGCATGAGCGTCAGCGAGCCCCAGAAGGGCGAGCGCTGCAGGGAGTCCGCGTAGCTGAATCCCGCGGTGAGCGCGCCGGCGGTGCCGATCTGGCCTTCGATCACGCCGTAGAGGGTGGTGCGGCGATCGTGCAGCGCGCGCAGCGAGGAATCCTTGTCCTCGTGGGCGACGACGAGGCGCGCGGCCCAGGAGCCGGAGGCGGTGAGGACCTGGTTGTAGTCGAGGGCGGCGCGCCGGAGGTCGTGCGAGCCGGTGCGGACGACGAGCTCGCCGCCGTCGTGGTTGGTCGGGCGCTTGCGCACGTAGTTGATGGTGCCGGAGGCGTTGCCGACGCCGGTAAGGAGGCCGTTGGCGCCGCGGATCAGCTCGATGCGGTCGAACAGGTAGGTGTCCTGCTGGCCGACCACGAGACCCCAGTCGTTGGTCATGCCCAGGCCGTCGACCTGGGTCAGCATGATGTCGAAGCCGCGGGAGCTGTAGGAGGTGCGGTTGGTTTCCCACGCATCGACCGTAAGGCCGGTGCCCAGGCGCAGCGCTTCGTTGCTGTCGGTGGTGGCGAAGTCGCTCATGGTTTCCTGGTCGATCGTGCTGATCGACTGGGGCGTGTCCTTGATGGTCAGTGGCAGATTGGTCGCGCCCTTGGAGGTGCGGTGCTCGCGCTTCGCCGTGACGGTGAAGCTGTCGAGCGCGACCGGGGCATCGCTGGGCGCGGTCTGCGCGGGCAGCGAGGTCGCGACGCCGAGCGCGAGTGTGGCGAGGGTGAGACGAAAGCCGGAAAGACGGCAGGTATGGTTTCTCATGACGAAAAGACGGACGGGTTGAAAGAGGACCCGTCCGCACCGGGCGCCGGCGTGGTCGTGATTTTCCGAGTCACGACATGCGCAGGCGGCGGCCCGGCACGGACGGGCAAGGGTCAGCACTCGACCACAAGGGGAAGGCCATCGCGCCCGGTCGAGTGCGCGGCATCGGTCGCGGACGCGCGGCGCGCGTGGCGAATCAGTTCAGACGAAGAAAAACGGAGGAGACGTTCAGACGATGGATCTTCGCGGAAGGAGGACATGGCGTGCAGCGGTCTGCACAGGTCGTGACTCGGAAAGGGTTCCATCCGCGGGCCCGGCGGCAGCCTCGCAACACAGCGAACCGTGCGGCTTACGAACCGGCGAGGCGCCCGGAGAACGACGAGGAGCGGATGGAGAGGGCGCGTTCATGTGGCGAGATGGATGCCACCGATGAACAGGACGAGCAGCGCGACAGCAGCCAGCAGGCCGACGACGAAGAGGAGGTCGGTGCGACGTTGCGGAGTCATGGCGTCGGGTTGCATGAGAACGAAAATCAGATGGCGGCCGTCGCCGTCGTGGCGCGTTTGCCGGGGAAAAAGCGGCGCCACGCCAGCGCGAAACCGGTGTAGACGAGGATGACGCCGCCGAGGCACGCGAGGCCGGCGACGAGCTGGCCGGCGAGGCCGAGCGCTTCGCCGGTGTGGAGGAAGCGCGTCCAGGTGCGGGCGCGGCGGCCGGCGGTGAGATCGGCGAAACTCTCGCGGCGCACGACGGCGCCGGTCTGGGCGTCGAGCGTGAGCGTCGTGTTGGCGGTGCGCGGCCAGGCGCTCGGTTCGCGCACGACGACCGTGGCGGTCGCGGCGCGTGGCGGGGTGTTGAGGCGCAGGGTGTAGGATTCGGCGTGCGGGATTTCGGTGCGGGCGGAGGCGAGCAGCCGATCGAGATCGAGCGCGTGCGCGCTGCGTTCGGCGGGCGCGCGGCCCTCGCGCGGCGTGCCGGTTTCGGCGCGGGTCGGGCCTTCGGTGTTGGCGGCGGGCGGAGTGTCGCCGAAGAGGCGGAAGACGCCGTTCGAGGCCCAGCGGTAGGAAATCGGGAGCGCGGTGAGCGTGAGCACGATGAGCACGGGCGCGCACCAGAGACCGACGGCGTTGTGCCAGTTGAAGTCGCGGGCCTTGCCGGTGAGGCGCCCGTTGAAAAGCGCGACGGCGCGCACGCTGCGCCAGGTGAGGTTGCGCGGCCACCAGAGATAGAGGCCGGAGACGGCGAGGAAGCAGAACGCGAGGTTGCAGGCGCCGTTGATGGCTTTGCCGATCGGGCGCCGGTCGCCGCTGAGCGCGAGCACGCGGTGGAGTTGTTCGAGAAATTTCAGGGTGTCGCGCACGCGCGTGGAGGCGGGCGCGCGGACTTCGCCGGTGAAAGGATTGGCGTAGACGACGTCGCCGCGGCCGCGCGTGATGGCGAGGGCGACGGTCGGGTCGGCGGAGGCGATGAGCGTCGTGGGTTTGCTCTCAGGAGCGACGGTGCGGGCGCATTGCACGAGGTCGGCCAAGGGCACGCGAGGGGCGTCGTCGGCGGCGGGAATGGCGATTTGGCGCGCGTCGCGCTCGGCCCACGCGACGAGTTGTTTTTCGAAGGCGAGGGCGGCGCCGGTGAGGCACATGATGCCGATCGCCAGGCCGGCGATGAGGCCGGCGGCGAGATGGAGCCAGAAGAGGACGGCGCGGAGGAGTTTCATGGGGCGACGGAGGCGCGCGGTCGGCGCGGCGCGGGGAAAAAGGAGCGCGCCGACAAAATCGTCTGCGCGCTCCGGAGCACTCAGAAATTCGTCGTGACGCTCAAGCGGATCGCGCGCGGGGAGCCGGGCGTGATGTTCGTGTTGCTGTTCGCGGTGGAAATGTAGTCGCGGTCGAGGAGGTTCTCGACGTTGAGCTGGGCGCGGATGCGGTCGTTGATGCGATAGAAAGCGGCGGCGTCGAAGCGGACGAAGCTCGGGATGCGGACGGTGTTGTCGGTGGAGGCATAGATCTCGTCGCGGTAGATCGCGCCGAGGCCGAAGCCCCAGTCCTTGTTCAGGTCGTAGCGATTCCAGAGGGAGAGCGTGTGGCGCGGGAGTTGGGCGAGGCGCGCGCCGGCCTTCACGGTGGCGGACTGGGTGGAGAGGATTTCGCCGTTTTGGTAGGCGTAGCCGCCGGCGATGCTCCAGTTGCGGGAGATGCGGCCGGTGACGCCGAGTTCGAGACCTTTGGCGCGCTGGCCGTCGACGAGGAGCATCTTGGTGGAGTCGGCCGGGTCGGTGATGGCGACGTTGGTGCGGTCGAGGCGATAGAGGGCGGCGGTGACGGAGAGCTCGGGGCGGATGTCCCACTTCGCGCCGACTTCGTAGTTCTTGAATTCCTCGGGATCGAGGTTGCGGTTGGTGAGGCTGAGGGAGGAAAGCTGCTCACCGGCGCGCGGGACGAAGGACATGCTGTAGCTGGTGTAGAGCGAGACGTTGGCGGCGGGCTTGAAGACGAGGCCGACGCGCGGCGAGAGCATCTCGTCGGAGGAGGCGAGCGAGGTGGCGGTGCGGTGGTTGTCGAAATCGACCTCGAAGCGGTCGTATCGGAGGCCGACGATGCCGAGGAGGTGCGGCGTGAGCTCGAGTTGATCCTGCACGTAGAGGCCAACGGTGCGGGCGACGCCGTGGTTGTCGGCGTCGGTGGCGCTCTGACGGAAGACGGCGGGGATCGTCGTGCGCGGGTTGGAGAGCGGAACCTGGATCGACGTGGTGCCGACGGCGACGGAGTCGAAGTAGGCGGTGTTGCGGAAATTGTCGGTGACCTGACGGGCGAGTTCGAGGCCGGTGAGGATCTGGTGCTTGAGGCTGCCGGCGTCGACGTCCCAGACGAGGTCGGTCTGGTTGAAGAGATTATCGCGCTGCGTGGCGTTGTTGTAGCCTTGGATCGCGACGGTGGTGCCGGTGGCGTTCACGGCGCCGGGGAAGACGTTTTGGTAGAATTTGTCGTAGGTGGAGAAGCGCGTGTGGTTGCGCAGGGTGAGGGCGGCGTTGAAGCGGTGGTCGACGGTGACAAACGCGGTGTGGACGGAGGCGTCGACGTGGCTCTGCGCGGGGTTGCCGAAGAAGGTCGACGGATCGACGGCGAGCGGGCGGCCTTGGAAGGACGAGATGCCGCGGTCGGCGGTGCGCTCGTCGTGGAAATATTCGTAGCCGAAGCGCAGCGTCGTGGCGTTCGAGAGCGTGTAGCGGAAGGTCGGGTTGACGCCGTAGCGCTTGACTGTGACGTCGTCGCGGTAGCTGCCGCTGTCCTCGTAGAGGCCGGTGACGCGGTAGGAGAGCGCGTCGGAGAGCTTGTCGCCGAAATCGAGCGTGCCGCGATATTGGTCCCAGGAGCCGATCTGGAGCGTGGCTTCGCGGTGATTGCGGCTGTTGGCGAGTTTGGTGGCGCGGTTGATGAGGCCGCCGGAACCGCCGCGGCCGAAGATCATGGCGTTGGGGCCTTTCAGGACCTCGATGCGGTCGACGTTGTAGAGGTCGCGGAAATATTGGACGTCGTCGCGGACGCCATCGATGAAGAAGTCGGCCGTCGTGCTGTTGCCGCGGAGGACGGGCGTGTCGCGGTTGCCCTCACCCTGCGCGATGCCGACGCCGGGCACGTAGCGCGTGACGTCTCCGATGTTCTGCATCGCCTGGTCGTCGATCAGCTCGCGCGTGATGACGGAGATGGCTTGGGGGACATCGATGAGCGCGGTGTCGGTCTTCGTCGAGGTCACGCTGCGCTGGACGGTGTAGACGTTTTTCTCCTTTTGGCCGGTCACCTCAAACTGGGCGAGGCGGTGAATCTCGTTGGCGGGCGGGAGATAGCTCGGTGTGTCACCGGCATCGTCGGCGCGGAGCGTGGCGGCCAGAAGCGCAACGATGGCGCAGGCGGCCGGGCGGCGGGAGAGGGCAATGGCGTGGGTGTGCATGAGAAAGTTTTGGCGAAAACTGAGATTGAGTCGCACTGCACATGCGACCCAATCTCATGTCAATAGGGATATGAGATTTTGTCTCAAAATGAGGCAAAGACCGCAGCAGATGCGCATGACCGAAACGCGGTTTGACCCGCACAAGTAATTGCTTTCTAACGGTCGCGTGGCTCAACCCCTTGAAGTTCAGCTTTCTGGGCACACGTATCCGATTCACCTTCGGGAAGGTGCGGTTGCGAATCAACTCGCCGCCGCGATGGCGGAGCCGGCTTGGGCGGGGCGCTCCGGGGCCATCGTGACCGATGCGTCCGTGGCGCGCGTTCTTGGAATCTCAAGCGGTGCGTTTGCCGGCCGGCCGACGCTGGTTTTGCCGGCGGGCGAGGGGACGAAGAACGTCGCGCGGCTGGCGGAGATTTGGGAGTTCCTCGCGCAACATCGCATCGATCGTCGCGGAGTGCTGTGGGCGATCGGTGGCGGCGTGGTGGGCGATCTCGCGGGGTTCGCGGCGGCGAGTTACCTGCGCGGGATCGATTACGTGCAGGTGCCGACGACGCTGCTGGCGATGGTCGACAGCTCCGTCGGCGGCAAAACCGGGCTCAACCTCCAAGCCGGCAAGAATCTCGCGGGTGCGTTTCATCATCCGTGCGCGGTTTATGGCTTCGCCGACTTTCTGCCCACGTTGCCGGCGCGCGAGTTCGCGGCGGGTGCGGCCGAAGTCGTGAAATACGGCCTGCTCGCCGATGCCGCGTTGTTCGACCGACTCGAAGCGCGGCCGCTCTCGCTCACGCATCCGGACCTGCTCGCGATCGTGCGGCGCTGTTGCGAAATCAAGGCGCAGGTCGTGCAGGCCGATCCGCGCGAGACGGCCGCCGAGGGCGGGCGGGCGTTGCTGAATCTCGGTCACACCTTCGGTCACGCCATCGAGAACGTCGCGGGCTACGGCGCTTATTTGCACGGCGAGGCGGTCGCGATCGGCCTCGCGGCGGCCGCGCGGCTCTCGTGCGAGCTGGGACTCATCGACGCGGCGGCGGTCGCGCGTGTGGAGCGCGTCGTGGCTGCGCACGATTTGCCCGTGCGTTTGCGTGAGTCGCTGCCGATGGCGGCGCTCTTTGGCGCGATGGCGCGCGACAAGAAGAACCGCGACGGCCGTCTGCGCTTCGTCGTTCTCGAAGCGCTCGGCCGCGCCGTCACGCGCGGCGACGTGCCCGTGGCGCCAGTCGAAAAGGTCTGGCGCGAGGTCGGAGCGGCGGGGTGATTTTTTGACTGCGTTCGCCTCGCCCGGCGCTACGTTGACATTCCCATGTCAGCCATCGACGAGGGCATCGTTCGCGAATACTTCGAGCAAGCCGGCTTCTTCGTGCGCCAGGCGCGCAAATACGCGCTGACCGCCCGCAAAGGCGCTGCCGAGGAGGTGATCGATCTCGTGGTGTTCAACCCGTCGTGGGAACGCGGCTCGCGCAAGCCCGACTTCTTCCTTTTCGCCAACGAGCTGCCGTTCGTCCATCGCGCCGTCGTCAGCATCAAGGGCTGGCATGCCGCCGGCCGCTTCACGCCGAGCACGCTGCGCAATCAGCCGGAGATTTTCCGCTTCCTCGAACAGAGCGTGCTGAAGGAGGCGTCGCGGTTCTTCCCGACCGAGACCGAGGACCCGGACGGCGCCGGCCTGATGAAAATTCTCGTGCTACCCGGCCTGCCCACCGCCGAGCCGTTCCGCTCGCAGGCGGTGGCGATGCTGAAGGAGAAGGGCGTCGACGCCGTGATCTCGTTCCGCGCCATGCTGCTCGACCTAATCGACAAGGTGGAACTCAACCGCAACTACGGCAAAAGCGACACCCTGCAGCTCATCCGCGTGTTGAAAAACTACGACCTGCTGCAGGACCCGCAACTCGACCTCCTCAGCGATCGCGTCGCCAGCCGCCGCGGCAAGGAGTGACGGCGCTCACGACGGAAAAGATGGCCACGAAACGCGCAAGAAACGCAAAGCCGACGGGCGCTCGCGTAAGGTGGTCACCGGCGTCCCCGACGGCGCCGAAGGATTCTCGCAAGCATGGAGTGCTTCCGGTGTCGTTACTGGTGTCGTGGCCGTTGCGTCGCCGCCGGGACGTCGGCGACCACCTCGTGGCAGCCGGTTTTCCGGAATCCAAAATCGAAAATCCAAAATCGAAAATTTCGTGATCCATCCCACCGCGATCGTCGAACCGGGCGCACAACTCGGCGCCAACTGCACTCTCCACGCTCACGCGATCGTGACGAAGCACGCTGTGCTCGGCGACGGTGTCGTCGTGCACCCCTTCGCCGTCGTCGGCGGCGACCCGCAATACCTCAAGTTCGACCCTGCCACCGCAAGCGGCGTCGTGGTCGGCGCGGGCACGGTCATCCGCGAGCATTGCACGCTCAACCGCTCGATCTACGCCGGCAAAAACACCGTCATCGGCGCGCGCTGCTTCCTCATGGCCAACGCGCACGTCGGCCACGATTGCGAGGTCGCGGACGACGTCGTGCTCGCGAACAACGTCATGCTCGCCGGTCACGTCAGCGTGGGCAGCTTCACGTTCGTTGGCGGCGGCGCGGGCATCCACCAATTCGTCCGCATCGGCGAAGGCGTGATGATCGGCGGGCTCACGCGCCTGACGAAGGACGTCGCGCCGTTCCTCATGGTCGCCGAGCGCGACGAGGTCCCGGGCTTCAATCTCGTCGGGCTCAAGCGCCGCGGTTTCCCGCGCGCCGCCATCATGGAAATCAAGGCCTGTTACGCGCACGTGTTCGCGGGTGGCGATCCGCGTCCGCTCGCGGCGGCCAAACTCGCGGCCGGCGTGCAGAGCGCGGAAGCGAAGCGCTTCCTCGAGTTCTTCGCCAGCGGTAAACGCGGCTTCGCTCGTCCCCACACCGTGAAGGACGACGTCGCGGAGACCTGAAATCTCCGACTGCCGGAGCGGAGGTCGGTCTCGCTTCGCTATCTCCCAAGTTCGATGGCCACAGTGCGCAAAACGTCCCACGCCTTTTGAGCTCTGCGTGCTTTTGGTGGCCAATCGGGATTGAACGGCTTAGTTGATCGTTCCGCGCCACTCAGTGTTCTCCGTGCCCTCCGTGTTGAAAAAATCTTCCCCTCTTCTCGCCTTCACTTGCGGCGACCCGGCGGGCGTTGGCCCGGAAATCATCGCGACGTGGCTCGCCGCGCATCCCGCCGAAGCTGCGGACGTTGCCGTGATCGGTCCCGCGCGCTGGCTCGAAACGCTGCCGGCGTGCGGCGCGAAGATCGCGGTCGGGCTCGAGGATTTCGTCGCCACGCCCGGCCAGCCCGATGGCGCCGGCGCGCTCGTGGCGTGGGCTGCGATGGAACGCGCCGCCGCGGGCACGAAGTCCGGCGAATTTTCCGGCGTCGTCACCGGCCCGGTCAGCAAGGAGCGGCTCGCCGCCGTCGGCTACGAATTTCCCGGCCAGACAGAATTCTTCGCCGCACGCTGGGGCGGCGAGCCGGTGATGTGTTTCTGCGGCGGCAAGCTTCGCGTGGCGCTCGCGACGTGGCACGTGCCGCTGTGCGAGGTGCCGCAACTCCTCGGCCCGCAACTCCTGCACCGCACCATCGCCGCCGCCGACCGCCTCGCGCGCGCTTTCGGATCAGGGCCATGTAGGGCGGGGTCTCCCGACCCCGCCACGAACGTTGTTGCGACCCTTGAAGAACGGCGGGGTTCGGAGACCCCGCCCTACATTTCGCGCATCGGTGTGTGCGGCCTGAATCCCCACGCCGGAGAAAACGGCCTGCTCGGCGAGGAAGAGCGCGACCTGCTCAATCCGACGCTGACCAAACTGCGCGGCGAATTTCCCGGTCTCTCGCTCTGCCAACCCGCCGACACGCTCTTCGCGCGCGCGCTACGCGGCGAATTCGACGTCATCGTGGCGCTCTACCACGACCAAGGCCTCGCCCCGCTCAAGGTGATCGATTTCGACGACTCCGTGAACGTCACCCTCGGCCTGCCCTTCGTGCGCACGAGCCCAGATCACGGCACGGCCTTCGGCATTGCGGGAAAAGGCACCGCGAACGCCACAAGTTTCACGAACGCCGTGACAGTCGCGCGGCGGTTGATTGCGCGGAAGCCGTAACGTCGTTCAGCACGCTGGGCGCGAGAGAGGCCGGTGCAGCGTCTTCACCTTGTGCCGCCTCATGGGGGCATGAGTTTCTCGCGAATCAGGGACTCGCAGGTTTATCCGGTGGGCTCTTACGACGATTCTTCGATTTCTCTTGCTTCACTTTCTTTTCAGCACGCAGTTTTTCGATGGCGGTGCGGACGTCGGCTTCCCACGGGAAGGGCTCATCCTTGGTGGAGTCGTAGGGAGGGAGGTTGGGGATGGGAACGCCCAGCTCGTGCAGCAGTTCGGTGGTCTTGGTGAGTTCGTAGCGGTTCACAAACGGCTCCCCGTCGGCCCAAGCCCAGGTGTAGGCTTTCAGGGCGTGGTGCTTGGCTTGGTCGTGATCGCCCAGCGCTGTCCAGAGCAGAGCGAGGGTGCGATGCGCTGGACGACGCAATTGGGCGAGGCGCTGGACCTCGCTGCGGACTTCCTCGGGGGTGAGCTGGCCGAGATGGACCTTGGCTAGGGCGAGCCCGGTCTCGGACTCCTCATCCACAAGGCTGACCTCGCGGGACATTGTCACGGCTTGGGTGAAGCTCGCGGCGGCCAACGCCCATTCGCTCTGCTCCAGTCGCCAAGTTCCGCGCAATCGGTGGATGTCGCGGAGAGTGATACGTTCCTGATCTTTGTTCGCGAGTATTTCGGCAGCGGCGAGAAATTCTTCGCGCAAGCAACCCTGCCAAAATTGAAATTCCGCAAAACGAAACTCAGCCCGTCCCTCCCGATAGGTTGCCCGAGACCACTGTCGCCCCATGGGATCAAGCAAATGCCACGTCGCCATCGCCTCCGGCCACTGACCGAGGCGGGACTGGTGGACGAAAAGGACGAGCCGATTCCAGAAAATGTCCTGTGCATTGTCGTTCACGCTAGGGAGATCGAGGATAAGGGCATGCACGCGCACGCTTGCGGCGAGTCGGTTCTGAGCCCACAGGTGCACCGACATGTTGCAGAGGCCCGTTCGCACCCGCACCAAGCGCAAGTTCTCAATCCTCAAGTCCCCACGAATCTTGGCCCCGTAGGCCAAGATCGCTTGCTCGTCTTCGCCGCAGTGGTGCAGGGCGCTCGCGGCCTCATTCGCGAGGCGGCTGGCGGTGACGTCGTCCACCTCCTGCGGCAATTGGTCCCAGCCTGCTGGAAAGAAAGGACGCAGCAGCGACAGGGTTTCCACGTAGGCTTCGAGATTGATTCGAAGCGCCTGAGCCAGGTCTCCCGTGTAGGCATCCGCTGCTTGTTGGTAGTGGCCGAGCTTGAGCAGGGTGCGGACGACGTGCAGGCCGCTGCCCACGTCCTCCAGTGTCTCGGCTTCGTCGTAGGGGCGGTGGGGTTGGGCGGTGAAGTGGTCCACCACGCGCTGACCGTGGCGTTCGCGGTCCGCTGCCGCCATCGCGCTCGAGGCGACGCCACGGACGACGGGGTGGAGGTCATACCTCCGCGTGCGGCGATCCCATTGCAGCAGACTGCGCTGCTCCAGATCGTTGACGGTCGCTTCCAGCTTCTTCGGCGCAGCGCGGAATTCCGCCGACCCCCCCCACGCCTTTACGGCTTTCTGATATTCTTCCCACTGGGCAGACACAGATTTGTAGTGTGTCTGCATTCTGCGTCTCTCCTCTTCGGACCGCCGTTCCCAACGCCAATGTTCCTCCGGCGGCGTCGGCTTCTCCACCTCCTCTGGCTCCGGTGGCAGGTGGGGATTGAAGGCTTTGAGCGTCTCGTAGTCCACGGAGTCGGTGAGCAAAGCGAGGGTGGAGAGGAGCTGGCGGCTGGCGTCGGGCAGCGTTTTGATCGCTGCCTCAAGGATGTGGTTGCGGCGCTGGATCAGGTCGAGGCGGGCGAGGTCGAGTGCGGCTCCGCCGTCGAGTGCGGCGGACCAGGCGTCGAAGTTGCCGCGCGCGGGCAGGTAGTTCGCGATGAGGCCGCCGAGGATGCCGATGACGAGCGGGTGGTTGTCGCAGTTGGCGGTGAGGTAGCCCTGGATGGCGGCACTTCTCCCCTCGATGCCGCAGGAGCGCAGGAGCGCCTCGGCATCCGGCGGGCGCAGGCCGGGGAGGGTGATGCGCTTCGCGCCGGGGATGGGCTGGCCGGAGGGATTCAGCAGGACACGCGGAGTGAGGCGGGAGCTGACGAGGAGCTTCGAAGGGGCGGCGGCGGCAAGGGCGCGGAGGAGGTCGTTGTCTTCGTCGCGGATGGCGTCGCAGGGGTTGCGGTTGACGATTTTGTCGGTGGGACTGTTCGCCTCCTCGTCGGGGACTTCCGCGGCATCAATGCGGTGATAGGCGACGAGGATGCGCTCGAGTCCATCGAGGATGAGCAGCCAAGGCCGGGCATGGAGCTGGGCGAGGAGGTCGTCCTTTAGGTCGGCGGTTTTCTTTTTCGCGAAGTCCTCGAGCGGGCGACCCGTCATGTAGGCGAGGGCGCGCTGGCAGAAGTCGGCCATGATGGCGCCGCGCTCGTAGAACGAATACCAGAAGCGTCCGGCCCACGGCCGGTCCGCCGGACGCGCGGCGAGGGCGTGGTTTTTCGTCCACTCCCAAGTGAGCATGCTCTTGCCATTGCCGCCGATGGCTTCGAAGAGGAGGAGGTTCGTGGGGTCGGCGGGCTTGGCCCAGTCGGAGAGGACTTGGAGTTCGGCGGCGCGTCCGACGAACTTGTGCGAGCCGATGTAGTCGGGTTCGGCGTAGAAGGCGGGGGGCTGGGGGAGAAGCTTTGCACCAGCCGCGGCGACGGAGGCTAGGGGTGTCGCCGTGTTGACAGGTGCAACAGGGGCCGGAAGCAAGGACCGGAGAAATTTTGGTAGGTCCGTATGTTCGGCTCCGATTGGAACCGCGCAGATATTGAGTTTGTTGTCGTCGAATTGCTTTTGAAAAAGCTTCTGATCCTTTTTCCGGACGAGGCAGAAGTCCCAATGGCCGGCGTTGCGCGCTCGTTCGCCGTGCCGCTCCAACAGCAGTCCGAAATCCGGGTCACTCAAACCGTTCACGCCACAGCCGATGTAGACCCACGTGGTCATTTTCCAGAAGGCGACCAGATCGGTGCGGTAGTTCTCATCTCTCGAGATTTCCTCGTAGGATTTCCAGTCGAGGACGACAGACGCCGGGCTCTCCCAGTGGCCGTGAAGAAAAATAACCGAATTCGGCCGCTCACCGCGCGCGGCGCAAAGAAAAGCATCGCGGTCTGTCCAGTTGATGGGGACGAGATCCGCTCGGGCACCGAGGAGGAGGCTGTCGTAGTTGGTCGTCGCGAGGAGATTTCCGTGCTGGCGGAGTGCGTCCAAAGCGTCCAAGGCGCTGCGATCGTGTGCAGTGATCTTCCCGACGGTGCCGGCGAGCCAGTCCCTGAAAATAGTTGATCGACTGCCCCCGAGAGCCGAGGTGACCGCTGCCGCGACGGAAATGAAGTTCTGGGTGGTGGGGGCGACTTGGAGAAGGTTGCGATAGGCGTCCACCTCTTGCTGCGTGAGGCGGGTCATCTTCAAGCCGTGTTGAAGCCCGTGTTCCAGCAGGCCCACCCACGACGCCTGTGGGTTAGGTTTCCCAGTTGCAGGATCGATGCTGGCGGCAATCGAAACACCTGTGCCCGCAACGAGCACGGCTTTGCGGTCAAGGATGCGCTGACGTAATTCCGCTTCGGGATTGGCGGGGGCGTTCATGGGGCTGAGGCCTCGGTGAAGAAAGGCTGGGTGTTCTGGGGTCGCAGAAAAGTGGAGCGTTGCTCCTGGCCGGACGAGTCACCCAAGGGCAAGGGGCCCGTCCTACACGTGCCCGATTTCAAACTCGCCCAATCGACGCCGAAGGAACTGGCCGACGCGTTGAACACACTCACGCGCATGTGTTCGCACTCTTCTTCGGTTCTCGACATCCTTCCGTCGGCGCACCTGCTCCCCCGCTCATCGAGCCAAGCGCGGAACCCGTCCTTGTGCCGGCGCTTCGCATGCGGACGGACGGATGACTTCTCTTTGGGACTGTGGCTCGGGAATACGTCGAATCGGAAACTCTCCATAGTCGGCCCGCAGTCTTGGTATTGCGTCGCTTCGGGGCTGACAAGCTCGGGATGCCGAATGCGGCCGACTTGGCGCAGCTCGCAGTTGCCACGGCGCGAATTCGCGACTCTGTGGGGAGCGTCGATGGCTGAAACTGCTCCAGAACAACTCGCTTCACTCGCCGCGTCGCGCGCGTTGCCGGAAGGCGTGCGCGAGGGTAACGAAAACCTCGTTCGCCTCACCGCCGACGCGGGCGCGAAGGTCGCGGCGCTGATCGCGCGCGAGCGGCAGGGGGACTTTCTCCGCATCGCCATCACCGGTGGCGGGTGCAACGGGCTCAGCTACAAGTTGCGGTTCACGGCGGACGCGAAGCGCGGCGACATTCTCGTCCGCACCGCCGGCGCGTCGGTGCTCGTCGATCCGAAGACCGCACTCTATCTCAAGGGCACGGTGCTTGACTATTCGCACAAGATGGTCGGCGGCGGCTTCAAGTTCGCGAATCCGAACGCCAAGGCGTCGTGCTCCTGCGGCGAGAGTTTCAGTGTCTAGCGTGCGGTCGCCTTCGCGCCGGCGCGCGGGCCGGTGCGGTGCCCGGACTTGGTCGACAAGCGGGGCGATTTCCCCTGTGTTAACGGTGCCGCCGTGCGCGGCGTAAGCGTGGAAACCCATTCCCTTCCTCCTGCTGCTGCGGATCGCCGCGAGTCCTTGGTGCGTCAGGTCAGCGATGAGCTGGTGCGCGTCGCTTTTCGCGACTCGATCGTCGGTTCGGTGGTCGGCTCGCTGATCGCGGCGTTGCTGGCGGGCATCCTCACGACAGCGTTGCCGACGCTCGCGGTGGGCGTGTGGCTCGGTGTGGCGCTGGCGGTGAATTTCGCGCGGGTGGGTTTGTGGATCTGGTTTCGCCGGGAGCCGATGCGGGCGGTGACGCCGTGGAACTGGAGCGCCTTCGTCGTCACGAGTGCGCTGGCGGGGCTGTTGTGGGGCGCGTCGGCGTGGTTTTTCTATCCGGTCGTGCCGCCGGAATATCAGACGGCGATCGTGCTCGTGCTGGCGGGTCTCACGACGGGCGCGGCGCGGTTGCTCGTGCCGGTGCCGGCGGCGAATCTCGGCTATCTTTACCTGTCGGTTGTGCCTTTGATGATGCGGTTCCTCACCGCGAACGCTCCCGCGCCGGTGAATCTCGGTCTCGGGTTCATGTCGGTGCTTTATCTCGTCTACATGACGATCGCGGCGATCCAGCAGTATCGGACGCTCGCGGGGACGTTGCGCCTCGGCTACGAAAACGCCGCGCTGGTCCGCTCGCTCGGCGACGAGGTGGCGCGCCGTCAGCTGGTCGAGGTCGATCTGCGCGCCGCGAGCGAGAACGCCCAGGCCGCCAACCGCGCCAAGAGCGAGTTCCTCGCCACGATGAGCCACGAGATCCGCACGCCGATGAACGGCTTCATCGGCATGCTCCAGCTGCTCCACGATTCGGCGGACATGACGCCACGCCAGCTCGAGATGGTCCGCGTGGCCTCGGCCTCGGCCAACGCGCTCCACGATCTCCTGAACGACGTGCTGGATTTCTCGCGCATCGAGGCGGGGCGGCTCGAGCTCGAGCATGTGCCGTTCGAATTGCGCGGGCTCGTGGATGCGGTGGCGACGGCGATGCGGCCGCGGGCCGAGGCGGCGGGTTTGGTGTTGCGGGTGGATTTGCCGACGGACGCTCCGGTGCTGTGGCTGGGCGATCCCACGCGCGTGCGGCAGGTGCTGCTCAATCTGTTGAGCAACGCGATCAAGTTCACGCCCGAGGGTGAGGTGCGGCTGGCCGTGCGCGTGCTCGGGGACGCGGCGGCGGCGCGGCCGGGCGAATCCTGCATGCTCGAGTTTGCCGTCAGCGACACCGGCATCGGCATGGATGCGGCGACGCAGGCGCGGCTGTTCCGGCCGTTCACGCAGGCCGATAGCTCGATGAGCCGGCGCTACGGCGGCACCGGACTCGGGCTCGCTATCTCCCGCAAACTCGCCGGGGCGATGCGCGGCGACATTGTGGTCGAAAGCGCCCCGAACCACGGCTCGATCTTCCGTTTCACCGTGCAACTGGTGGTGGCTGCGGCTCCCGCGCCCAAGGACGAAGCGGACGGCCCGCTCCCGCGCCTGTCCGGCCGGGTTCTCCTCGTGGAGGACGACGCGACCAATCGCCAGGTGATGGGCCTTTACCTGCAGCGCCTGGGCCTGCGCTTCGAAGTCGCTGAAAACGGCGCGAGCGCCGTCGCCCAAGCGGGGGTGGGAGAGTGGGACGTGATTCTGATGGATTGTCAGTTGCCCGACCTCGACGGGATCGAGGCCACGCGGCTGATCCGCACCCGGCGTCCCGGCGACCGGCCGCCCATCATCGCGGTCACGGCCAACGTCCGGGCGAGCAACCGCGAGGCCTGCCTCGCCGCCGGCATGAGCCACTTTCTGACCAAGCCGGTGCGGTTGCGCGACCTGGCGGCGGCCTTGCAGGCCTGTTTGCCGGCGCCGCGTTGAGCGTCCGCCGGGCGCGGCCGGACGCGCAGCTCTGGCGTTCCCCGATGCAACTGGCTCAAAAAGGGGTTGTCATCACCCTCCTTCACGGCAAAAAGACGGCCCACCTACTCGGTTCAGCAAACCTAATTAATGGCACTTCCTTCCTCCTCCGGCGGCACCCGCCAGCCCTATAATCGCGGCGCTCCCCGCAACAACGACCCCTACGCTCACATCAAGCGTAACGCGCGCATCAAATCCCCCCAGGTGCGCGTCATCTCCCCCGAAGGCCGCCAGCTCGGCATCCTCGATACGCCGAAGGCCCTCGCTCTCGCGCAGCAGTTCAACCTCGACCTCGTCGAAGTCGCATCCGCCGCCGTCCCGCCGGTGTGCCGCATCATGGACTTCGGCAAATACATTTACGAGGAGCAGAAAAAGCACGCCCACTCGAAGCCCGCCGGCACGAAGCTCAAGGAGATCGAGTTCACCGTCCGCATCGAGAAGCACGACTTCGAAACCAAGGTGCGCCACGCCGAGGAATTCCTCGACGAGGGCAGCAAGGTGAAGCTCCGCCTGAAATTCCGCGGCCGCGAAATGGCGCACACCGAGATGGGCTTCGACGTCATGAACCGCGCCCTCAAGGAACTCGAGACCATGGGCCACCCGGACTCCGTGCCGAAGCTCACCGGCAAGCAGATCAACGTCATGCTGACGCCGAACCCGGTGAACAAGCGCAAGCCGAAGTATCACGTTCGCGAGTCCGCGCCGGCTCAGCCGGCCAGCTCCGACGGCGATCACGCCGCCGCGCCTCAATCCTGACGCGCGCCGCTCCGCGGCGTCGCCGAGCATGATCCGGGTCCTCGCCGCCGCGTTCGCGCTGCTCGCTGCGAGCGCCGGAGTTTTCGCGCGCCAGACCCCGGCGCCCGTTCGCGCCGCGCCCACGCGCCCCGGCGCCGTGCTCGGCGTCACCGAATGGCCCAGCGCCCGGCTTTACGGCGACGACTACGTCGACCTCACGGTCATCGCGAAAAAACTCGGCCTGAAGCTCACCTTCACCGGCAAGAAAGCCACGCTCGCCGACGCCGGAGGGGTGCGCTGCGTGTTCGAGGACGTCGAGCGCGACTTCTATCTCGATGGCGTCCGCATCCACATGGGTCGCCCGGTCGTCGCCTCGGCCGACAGCCTGTGGATCACCAAGCTGGACGCCGAGAAAACCGTCCTGCCGCTCTTCCGTCCCGGCGATCTCGCCAGCCAGCTCCCAGCTGTCGCGCCGCGCCTCATCGTCCTCGACCCCGGCCACGGCGGCACCGATCCCGGCACCGACAACCGCAAAGTCGGCATTGCCGAGAAAACCGCCGCGCTCGACGTCGCCAAGCGCGTCGAAAAACTCCTCACGGCGCGCGGCTACCGCGTGAAGCTCACGCGCACCGGCGACACGCGCTTCTCCTCCAATCCCCGCGTTGATCTGCCACTCCGCGCCGATTTCGCGAACAAGGCGCTCGCCGACCTCTTCGTCAGCATCCACTTCAACCACGCGCCCGAATCCATCCGTGGCGTCGAGACCTACAGCTTCACGCCGCGCGGCATGCTCTCGACCGCGTCGACCGAGCCCGACGACGACACCTCGCGTGCGTTTCCCGGCAACCGCTACGACCACGCGAACCTCCTGCTCGGTTTCGCCATGCATCGCGCGATGGTGAACGGCGTCGAGACGCCCGATCGCGGCTACAAGCGCGCACGCTGGGCTGTGTTGCGCACGCTCAATTGCCCCGGCGTGCTCGTCGAGTGCGCTTATCTCTCGAACGACGACGAGGCGCGCCGCGTCGCGAAGCCCGAGTTCCGCCAGCAGATTGCCGAGTCGATCGCCGCCGGCATCGCGGCCTACGCGGCGCAGGTCGAAAAGCTCCGGCCTGAACCGAAAAAATAGCGCCCGCGCGGACGGCGAACGACTACCTTTTCGCCAACGCGGAAATTGCCGCGAACGCGAGGCCGACGCAGAGACCGCGTGTGAAGATCCACCGGGCCAGCTCGCGGCGAAATCGAAACGTCTCATGTCGTTGTTCTAGCGCGGTGAGCTGGTTGCGCTCGCCCGGCAGCATTTGGGGCGGCACCATTGACACGACATAGGCTGTCGGGGACACCGGGATCAGCTGGCGCTTTCCCATCTCGGCCTGCACGTGGTCACGGAATGCGCCGAGCTCGCTCTCGGCCGTCCATGCCGATCGATCAGCGGTCAACCACTCGAAGAGGGCGGCTCCCACGACGCCCGTGATCAGCCACAGGCAGACCAACGCTAAAGTTCTCATATCAGAACGACGACGGATCGCCGGAACGATTCTTAGGCCGCGCGGCGCAAATCGGACAGCGCAAGGGCCGCGAAGTGGGTCGTGGCGACCCGCGCCGCGGTGCACCGCGGCCAGGAAATAGAGGCTGGCCAAGCGCGGTGGGGCGTCCTGAAACTCACCGCATGTTGTCACCTGTCCGTCTCGTCCTTGTGGCTGGCGCGCTGTGCGCAGCCTCCCTCGCGCAGGCGTGGGATTACGAAGGTCACCGTATCGTTGCTCAGCTCGCGCTCGATTCCCTGCCGGCGGATTTTCCGGCCTTCGCCCGCGATGCCGCCGCGACCGACCGCATCCTGCACATGGCGAACGTCCCCGACCGTTGGCGCAACGTCGACCCCGCGCTCAAGCAGGTCGGCGGCAGCTGGACCGATCACTTCTTCGACCTTGAGCAGGTGCCCGATGCCGGCCTCGACCTGAAGGAACTGCCTTCCTACCGGCTCGACTTCGCGGTGGCGTTTGCGGCCGGCCGCGCGGCGCACGCGGACAAGTTTCCGGTCATCGATCCGGAGAAGAACAGCGGCCACACCAACGAGTGGCCCGGCTTCGCGCCGTGGGCGATCGCCGAGAATTTCCACAAGCTCCGCTCCGCCTTCGGCTATCTGAAGGCCTATCAGGAAGTCGGCGGCACGCCGTCCGAGATCGCGAATGCGCAGGCCGACGTGCTCTATGCGATGGGCTTGCTCGCGCACGGCACGGCGGACTGCGCGCAGCCGCTGCACACGACGGTGCATCACAACGGCTGGGTCGGTGCCAACCCGCACGGCTACACCACTTCTCCGCGCATCCACTCGTGGTGCGACGGCGGTTTCATCGCCAAGGCCGGCCTCAAGGCCGCGGCGCTCAAGGCGCGCGTGGCCGTTGCCGAGCCGATGCCGCTGCCGGCGCGCGCGGACGGACGCGATCCGGTGTTCGTTGCCGCGGTGGACTACGTCGTTGCGCAACACGCCAAGGTCGAACCGCTCTACCAACTCGAGAAAGCCAAGCTGCTCGGCAACGGTCCCGAGCTGCCCGTGACGCCTGAGGGGCGCGCCTTTTTCGAAGGCCAGCTGCTGACCGGCGCCGACATGCTCGCCCGCCTCTGGGTTACGGCATGGAAATCCGCGCCGCTCGACAGTTACCTCCGCGAGCAACTGGTTCGTCGCCAGGTCGCGGCGGCCAACGCTGCGGCTCCGACCCCGAAGACTCCATGAACGCCGGCGCGCTGCTCTGGATTGGCCTCGGCGGCGCGCTCGGTTCGGTGCTCCGCGCTCTGGCCGGACATGCGTTCTCCGGCGCGCGTTTTCCTTGGGGCACGCTCCTGATCAACGCTGCCGGCTCGCTGCTGATTGGCTGGCTGATGGCCCGGCTCGGCTCGCTCGAGCCCGACGCCGCGGCGCGCGTGCAGAGCGCGCTGGTGATCGGATTTTGCGGCGGGTTCACGACCTTCTCGACGTTCAGCTGGCAGACGCTCGACCAGATGCTCCGCGGCCAATGGGCGGCGGCGGTGCTGAATGTCACGCTGTCGCTCGCGCTCTGCCTGCTCGCGGTGTGGCTCGGGTTTCGATTCGGCCGGGCATGAATTCCCTGCTGCGCACGCTGGGCCTGCTCGTTTTGCTCGCTACGGTGGCGCATGCGGCGGCCGACGATCTCGCCGCGCGCACCGTAGTGCTCGTGAATGCGCGCCAGCCGGAGTCGGTCGCGCTCGGCGAATTCTATGCGGCGAAGCGCGGCATTCCCGCCGCCAACCTCATCGCCCTGCCGATGCCGGCGGAAGAGACGATCACGTGGCGGACGTTCGTGGATTTCATCTGGCAGCCGTTGCAGGACGAATTGCTGCGCCGCAACTGGCTCGAGGGTTACTTGTCGGAAAAACTCGACGCGCTCGGACGCCGCCGCGCGGCCCTCACCGGACACAAGCTCGCCTATCTCGTCCTCTGTCGCGGCACGCCGCTGCGCATCGACAACGACCCGACGACGTTCGACGAACGCATGGCCTCGCGCCTGCAGAAGGAATTCCGCACCACCGGCGCCGCCGTCGATTCCGAGCTCGCGCTGATCGCGCAGAACAATCCACCGAACCTCGGCCCGTTGCAGAACCCGCTTTTCGGTGCGCAGCGCGCCTCGGAAATCAGTGCCGAACTCGTGGTGAAGACCGCGCGCCTCGACGGCCCGAGCGACAGCGCGGCGCGCAACCTCGTGACCTCCGCGCTCGAGGCGGAGCAGCAGGGCTTGCTCGGCCGCTACTACGTGGATCTCGGCGGGCCGCACGCCAATGGCGACCGCTGGCTCGAGGCGACACGCGACCAGTTGGTGAATCTCGGTTTCCCTGGCGACGTGCAGAGCGGGAGCGGCATGTTCGACGTGACGGACCGCTTCGACGCGCCCGTGCTGTATTTCGGCTGGTATGCGATGACGGTGAACGGGCCGTTCGCGCGGCCGGACTTCCGGTTCCCGCCCGGTGCGATCGCGCTGCACATCCACAGCGTGTCCGCGGCGTCGCTGCGCACGACGACCGACTATTGGTGCGGCCCGCTGCTGGCGCACGGCGTCACGGCGACATTCGGCAACGTGTTCGAGCCCTACCTCGAGTTCACCATCCGGCCGCAGCTGTTGCTGGCCGAACTCGCGCGGGGCAAGACGCTGGGCGACGCGGCGTGGTTCGCCACGCCGGCCCTGAGCTGGCAGACGATCATCCTCGGAGATCCGCTTTATCGCCCGTTCAAGGTCGGGCTCGACGAGCAGGTGCGGAATCTCGCGAACGTGCCGCACACGCTCGCCGGCTACGCCATCGCCCGGAAAGTCATCGTGCTCGACCGGCTCGGGCTCGACGACGAGGCGCGCGAGCTGCTCGCACGCGGCATGCGCGAGCAGCCGAGCGTGCCGCTGGCGCTGGCGGCGGCGCGCTACGAGATCGCGCACAACCGCCCGGCGGCGGCGGTCGCGGTGCTCGCCTTCATGCCGAATTTGCCGCCCGCTTCCTCCGGCGAGTGGCCGCTGGTGAAACTGGCGGCCGAACTCGTCGCGGCGCACGGCACGGCCCGCGAAGCGCTGCCGTTTTTCGAGCTGCTGGTGCGCTCAAACGCCCCGACGCCCGATGCCCAGCTGCGCGCATTGCAGGAGGCGCGGCGCGTGGCGGATGCGGCGGGGGACATGACGCGCTCGCTGGAATTCGCCCGGCGCGCCGCCGGCTTGCTGCCGGCCGCGGCACCCACTGCGCCGAAGTGAATCGGCTCCAGCTGTCGCGGCGGTTGTGGACCGTCTGACCGGAAGCGAGGGTCTCCTCTGTCGGGGCCGACGCCGGAATTCGCGCGCCTCCCGCCACGAAAAAGCCCGCCATCGCTGGCGGGCTGAAATTTTTCCGGCGCGGGCCGGCTGGTTTCCAATGCGGGGTGCTCAGACCTTGTCGACGATCTTGTCGGCGAGGCCGTAGGCGATGGCTTCCTCGGCGTTGAGGTAGAAATCGCGGTCGGAGTCCTTGTTGATCTTCTCGATCGGCTGGCCGGATGCGGCCGCGAGGATGTGGTTCAGCTCCACGCGGACTTTTTCCATTTCCTTCGCCTGGATGTTGATGTCCGTCGCCGGGCCGATGAAGCGGCCGGAGATCAACGGCTGGTGGATGAGCACGCGGGCGTGGGGATAGAGGTAGCGGCGGCCCTTCTTGGCGGCGCTGAGCAGGATCGAGCCCATCGAAGCGGCCATGCCGGTGACGATGATGTTCACGGGCGAGGTGATGAGTTGCATGGTGTCGTAGACGGCCATGCCGGCGGTGATGGAGCCGCCCGGGCTGTTGATGTAGAAATTGATCTCTTTGCCCGGAGCCACGGCCTCGAGGTAGAGAAGCTTCTCGGTGAGGTCCTTGGCCGACTCGTCGGTGACGGCGCCCCAGAGGAAGATCTTCCGCTGTTCGAGGAACTTCCGCTGGATTTGCGCGCCCACCGGCGACGGCGACTTGCTGGCGGCGCCGCACTCGTGGTCATCGTCCTCGTCATCCAAGCGAGGCGTGACGGGATGCTGGTATTCGCGGGTGAGGTTGTGAACGGACATGGCGCCAAACCAAACGCGGAACGGCGATTTTGCGAGGGGAATTTCTCGCGCCGCTCCGGCGCGGCATCAGTCGATGCGCAACGCCTCCATCGGGTCGAGCCGCGAGGCGCGCCAGGCGGGAAGCAGAATGGCGCCCACGCCGGCCGCGAGCACGAGGCCGGAGGCGAGCAGCAGAGGCGTCACGCTGATGCCGGTCATGCCGTAGACGAGGCCCTTCAGCACGCTTGTCAGCGCGAGCGTGCCGGCGAGGCCGAGCGCGAGCCCGAGCGCGACCCAGCGCAAGCCTTGCACGAGCACGAGGCGGAGGATGCCGCCGCCGAGCGACCCGAGCGCGAGCCGCACGCCGATCTCGCGCGTGCGTTGCGCCACCATGTAGCTGAGCGTGCCGTAGAGTCCGACGGCGACGAGCCCGAGCGCGACGGCCATGAAGAAATCCACCAAGCCCGCCACAGAACGCTCGCCCGCGGTGGCCTCGCGCACGACCTGGTCGAGCGTGCGGACGTCCTCGACCGGCAGCTCGGGATCGATCTCGGCCACGGTTTTCCGCAGCAGCGGCGCGAGCAACGACGCCGGCTGCGACGAGCGCAGGTTCACGTAAACGGTGTCGCCCCAGTGCCGCGGCGGAGTCGTATACATTTCCGGCTGCACCTCGGCGGTCGCGCCCCATTGGCGGACGTTTTCCACCACGCCGACGACGGTGGCGGTATACCACGGGTCCTTGGCTTGGTTGGCGCGGAAGACTTGCCCGATCGGGTCCTTGTCCGGCCAGGCCTTGTCGACGAAGGCCCGGTTCACCACGACGCCGAGATGACCGTCCTTCGTCATGTCGTCGGCGGAGGTGAGGTTGCGGCCGCGCACGAAGGCGAGCCCCATGGCCTCGAAGTAACCCGGCGTGATGGACGAGCGCTCGACGTTGCGGCGGCGCACGGTCGGGTCGTAGACCTCGTCGTTGACGAGTGCGCTGGTGTTGCTGCCACCCTCGAGCGGGAGCTTCGAGGTGAGGCCGACGGCGGTCACGCCCGGCAGGGCGCCGAGGCGCTCGGCGAGTTTCTCCCACGCGCGCACCTGGGCGGCGTCTTCCTCGTAGGCTTTGCCGCGGAAACTGAGCCGCGCGGACAGCACGCGATCGGTCGAGAGCAGTTTGTTCTGTTCGAGGATTTTGAAATATGAGGCGGAGAACAACGCGGCGCCGTTCGCGAGCACGAAGGCCACGGCGATCTGCCCGACGAGCAATCCGCGCAACATGAGGTGGCGCGACCCCGGGCCGCCCGCGCCGCGCGCGTCCTGCCGCAGGATGGAGCTGATCGAGGTGCGCGCCGCGGCGAGCGCCGGCGGCAGACCTGCGCCCAGCGCCGTGAACAAGGCGGTGCCGACCGCGAACGCGATCGTGAGCCAATCGAGCGAGATGGCAGCTTTGCGCGCCGCCGTGGCCGGCGCGATGGCGCGGAGCACCTCGACGCCGCCCCAAGCGAGGGCGAGCCCGAGGGCGATGCCGAAGAGCGCGAGCAGTCCGCTCTCCGCCAGCGTCAGCCGCACGAGCCGGCTGCGCGGAGCGCCGAGCGCCACGCGCACGGCGAATTCGCCCTGCCGCTGCGTGCTGCGGGCGAGCAGCATCGAAGCGACGTTGGCGCAGGCCACGAGCAACACGAGGCCGACGGAGGCGAAGAGCAGCCAGACGCGGCCGCCGAGTTCGCGGGTCATTTCCTCGCGCAGGGAGCGCACGAGGAATTTCTTGTGGGTGTTGCTGTCGGGATAAAGCGCCGAGAGCTGCTTGCCGATGGCCTTGATCTCGGCGTCGGCGCTGCCGACGGTGGCACCGGGTTTCAGGCGCGCGACCGAGCAGAGATAGTGGCTGTCGCGCTGCTTGCGCTCGTCGTCGCCGAGGCGCATCGGCAGCCAGACCTGGCAGTCCTCGGTGCGCATCCACGGCGAGGCGAATTCGAACGAGGCCGGCATGACGCCGATCACGGTCACGTCCGTGGAATTCAGGCGGATGGTGCGGCCGACCTTGGTCGCATCGCCGCCGAGCATCTGTTGCCACAGGGCATGGCTGATGATCGCCACCGGAGCGGAGCCGGGGCGGCAGTCTTCCTCCGTGATGCCGCGGCCGAGGGCGGGCGCGACACCGAAGGCCGGCAGCACGCCGGGCGAGAGCCGCACACCGGGGACGCCCTGCGCGGTCTCGCCGCCGAGATTGACGCTTTCCTTTTGGTAGATGCCGAACTGCTCGAAGCAGCGGTTTTGTTTCTCGAGATCGAGGTAGTCCGCCGGCGAAAGCGGCCAGCCGTTGCCGGACCACACTTGCACGATGCGGTCTGCCGCCGGGTAATCGAACGGCTGCACCACGAGCGCGCGCAAGGCGCTGAACATCGCGGTGGAGGCGCCTATGCCGACGGCGAGCGTAAGGATCGCGATGCAGGCGAAACCGCGTGACTTGGCGAGTTGACGAAGGGCGAGACGCAGGTCGGTGAGCATGGTGGTCAGGCGGCGGGTAGAGTCGCCTCGTCAAGAGAACCCGCCACCGGCCCCGCGGTTACAGCAAATCGCGCCCGGAGGCCGGCATTGCGCCGCCGACCGATGGTTGCCTGACTGTCCCGCATGAAGCCGCGTCCTCAACGCCTCGCCGGGCAAATCGTCGACCTGCATGCCCGCCGGATTTTTTCCGGCGTCGTCGAATGGAGCGAAGGTCGCGTGGTCGCCGTGCGCGAGGACGCGCGTGTGCGCGAGACGCGGTTGATCATGCCGGGCTTCGTCGATGCGCACATCCACATCGAGAGTTCGCTGCTGCCGCCGTCGGAATTCGCGCGGCTCGCCGTCGCCCACGGCACGGTGGCGACGATTTCCGACCCGCACGAAATTGCCAACGTCCTCGGCGAACGCGGGGTCGATTACATGATCCGCGACGGTGCGCGCACGCCGCTCAAGTTTCATTTCGGCGCGCCGTCGTGCGTGCCGGCGACGACGTTCGAGACCGCCGGTGCCACGCTCGATGCGAAGGCGGTCGCGCGCCTGCTCAAGCGGCGCGATGTGCACTATCTCGCCGAAGTGATGAATTTTCCCGGCGTGCTCGGCGGCGATCCGTCGTTGCGCGCGATGATCGCGGCGGCGCAGAAGCTCGACAAACCGGTCGACGGCCACGCGCCCGGCCTGCGCGGCGAGCCGGCCCGCGCCTACGCGGCGGCCGGTCCGTCGACAGACCACGAGTGTTTCACGCTCGAGGAGGCGCAGGACAAGCTCGCGGCGGGCATGAAGATTCTCATCCGCGAGGGCTCGGCGGCGCGTAACTTCGCCGCACTCGCGCCGCTGCTGAAATCCGCACCAGAGCGGGTGATGCTGTGCTGTGACGACCTGCATCCTGACCTGCTCGTGCAACACCACCTCGATGCGCACGTGCGCCGCGCGCTGGCGACGGGTGCAGATCGTTTCGATGTGCTCCGCGCGGCGAGTGTGAATCCGGTGGAGCATTACCGGATGCGTGTCGGCCTGCTGCGCGCGGGCGATCCGGCGGATTTCGTCGTCGTGGATGGCTGGAAGAACTTTCGCGTGGAGCGCACCTACATCGACGGCGAACTCGTCGCCGCGAACGGGCGTTCGCGTCTGAAGCGCTTGCGCGCCAGGACGCCGAACCAGTTCCACGCCCAACCGCGCGCGGCGGCGGATTTCGGCGCGCGCCCGACGGGCGGCGCGAGATTGAACGTGATCGAGGCGCTCAACGGCCAGCTCATCACGCGCCAGTTGCGCGAGGAGCCGGCGGTGCGCGGACGGGAGTTCGTGGCGGACGTGAAGCGCGATCTGTTGAAGATCGTCGTCGTGAACCGCTACGCGCCGCGCGCACCGGTGGCGGTGGGCTTCATTCGCGGTTTCGGTCTGAAGACGGGCGCGCTGGCCTCGTCCGTCGCGCACGATTCGCATAACATCGTGGCGGTCGGCGCGGACGACGCGGCGCTCGCGCGGGCGGTCAATGCCGTGATCAAGCACCGCGGTGGCCTGAGTGTGGTCGACCGCGCGGGGCGCGGGCGCGTGCTGCCGTTGCCGATCGCGGGGCTGATGTCGGACCGCGACGGTCGCTGGGTCGCGCGGCGTTACACGGAGCTCGATCGCGCGGCGAAGATGCTCGGCTCGAAGCTCGACGCGCCGTTCATGACGCTGTCGTTCATGGCGCTGCTGGTGATCCCCGACTTGAAGCTGAGCGATCGCGGATTGTTTTCCGCGACGCAGTGGGGCTTCGTGCCGTTGAACCAGTAGCGCGGACTTCAGGTCGTCCGCGCCGGGGTGCGCGGCCGGTCGCAAGCCGAGGCTATTTTTCGCGCCATCGCTCGGAAAGACGGCGTGCGGGCAATTTTGCGTATTACGCAAAATTGCGACGCCCGGGAGCCGTCTTGGGTCGAAGCGAGGGCCGGGCAATTTGCCGTATTACGGCAAATTGCCCCGATGCGATCGTCACTTGAACTCGGCGGCGCGGTCGGGTTTGGCCCATGCAGTGTAGAGTTCGGCGAGGTGCTCGCGCGTTTCCTGGACGATGTTGCGGCGGAGCGCGGGGATGCGCTCGAGATTGGCGGCGAGGACGCGGTGGCCTTCGAGCAGCAACGGCTCGGCTTCGGCGAAACGGCCGAGGCGGGCGAGGGCGGTGCCGAGGTTTGCGCGGGCGGCGGCGGCCATCCAGCCGCTTGCGTCGGCCTGCAGTTGCGCGGCGAGCGATTCGCGGAGGACGGGTTCGGCCTCGGTCGGTTTGCCTTGGCGGAGAAGTAGATCACCGAGTTGGAAGAGCGCCATGAGCGTGTGCGGGTGCGCGGGGCCGAGCACGGTGCGGCGAAGGTCGAGCGTTTCGCGGGTGAGCGCGACGGCCTCGGCGAGTTTGCCTTCGCGGCGATAGGTGTCGGCGAGGTTGCCCATGAACACGAGCGTCTCCATGTGGCGGTCGCCGAGCGTGCGGCGGGCGACTTCGACGCTCGCGCGCTGGAGGGTTTCGGCCTCGGCGAGCCGCCCGAGGGCCTTGTAGACGCCGGCGAGATTGTTGGTGGTGACAAGCGTGTCGTGGTGGTCGGGGCCGAGGACGCGGCGGCGGTAGGCGAGGATGCGTTCGTTGATGGCGGCGGCTTCGGCGAATTTGCCCTGATCGCGGCAGGCGAATGCGACGTTGTTCCACGCGGTGATGGTGTCGGGATGCTCGGGACCATGGGCGGCGGTCTCGATTTCAGCGGCTTCGCGGAAGGTCGCCTCGGCCTCGGAAAAGCGCGACTGCTGACTGCGGATGCTGCCGAGAATGCTCAGGCCGAAGAGGCGGTCGGGACTCGCGGCGCCGAAGACGCGCCGGGCGAGGGCGACGTTCTCGACGATGAGCGTCTCCGCTTCGGTGGTGCGACCGAGGTCGCGGAGATTGGCGGCGAGTCCGTCGGCGGCGGCGAGCGTATCGGGGTGTGCGCGGCCGAGCAGGAGGCGTTGGCGTTCGAAGGTGGCGCGGTGGATGCGTTCGGCGTCGGCGGTGCGGCCGAGACTGGTCAAGGCACCCGCGACTTCGCGGGTGGCGGCGAGCGTCGCCGGGGCGTCGGGGCCGAGCACGCGGGAGCGGATTTTCCACGCCTGCTCGATGTGCGGCAGGGATTGCGTGTATTCGCCGAGCGAGTCGTAGACGTGGCCGATCATGCTGTGCACGTCGGCTTTCACGAGCGGGTCGTCATCGAAGCGGTTTTCCAAGCGGGCGGCGGCGCGGTCGAGGACGGTGCGGAGCTTGAGGTCGCGGTCCGGTTGCTCGGTCGGGGACGCTTGGGCGAGGAGATCGTTTTGCAGGAAATCGGAAAACGCCTTGCTGGTCTTCGCCTCGGCCAGCGCCCGCTGCTCGGCGTGGCGGGCGCGGATCGCGAGGGAGGAGCTGACGATCGTCGCGGCGAGGAGCACGGTGACGAAGGCGGCGCCGATGCCGAAGGCGACGCGGTGGCGGCGCGCGTAGCGGGTGAAGCGCGTCCAGGCACCGGGCGGCTGGGCGAGAATCGGCTGGCCGGCGAGGAAGCGCCGCAGGTCCTCGGCGAGCGCGGCGGCGCTGGCGTAGCGGCGCTCGGGTTCGCGTTCGAGGAGTTTGAGAGTGATCGTCTCGAGATCGGGCGGCGTCGCGGGCGCGAGATAGCGCAGGGAGGGCGGCGGACGCTCGGCGACCAGTTGCGGCAGCGTGACGGCGCTGGCACCGGCGAATGGCGTGCGGCCGGCGAGCATTTCGTAGGCAATGACGCCGAGAGCGTAGAGATCGCTCGCGGCGGTGACGGCGGCGCTGCCGCCGAGGATGGCTTCGGGCGCGAGGTAGTGCGGCGTGCCGAGGACGCCGGTGACGGCGGTGAGGTCGCCGCCCGGCTCGAGTTCGGCGGCGAGACCGAAGTCGGCGAGGCGCGGCTCGTCACCGTCGAGGAGGATGTTGGAGGGCTTGAGGTCGCGGTGGAGGACGCCTTCGCCGTGCGTGTAGGCGAGAGCCTGGGCGATCTTGTGGAGCAGCGCGGCGGCTGCGGATGGAGCGAGCGGACCGCGACGCAGGCGTTGCGCGAGATCGCCGCCTTCGACGTAGTCCATCGTGAAAAACACGTGGCCGTCGGCGCGGCCGGAATCGTGCACGGCGACGATGTGCGGATGACGGAGGCGGGCGGCGGTTTGCGCTTCGCGGAGAAAACGGAGTTCAGGCCCGGCGGCGTTGCCGGTGTCGGGAAGGGCTTTCAGCGCGACGATGCGGCCGAGGGCGCTCTGGCGGGCGGCGTAGACGTGGCCCATGCCGCCACGGCCGATGTCGTCGATGATTTCGTAGGCGCCGATGCGCCGGAGCTCGCCGGAGCGGTTGTCCGGCACGGCGTCGGTCGGAGGCGTGAGTGCGAAATCCTCACCCGCGAGCGCGCGCAGGCCGGCGCAACGCAGGCAAACGCCGCCGACGGCGAACGGATGCGCCGTGGAGCCGCCGCAGGAGGGACAGATGTTGAAAAACGGTTGGGCGGAAACGCTGGGCATGGCGTCAGGCGCGGAGCGCTTGGAGGAGGTGCTGCATCTCGGCGCGGACCTCGGTGGGGTCGCTGACGGTGGCGGCGACTTCGAGTTTCACGAGTTCGGCGTAGCGCTGGTTGAGGCGATGGACCCACACGGCGACGTTGGTGCGCGTGGTGCCGAGGGCGGCGGCGGCGCGATCGTAGTCGCCGGCACCAGGGGCGGAGCTGAGGAAGGCCTTGAGCACGGCGAACTGCTCGCGGCGCGCGGGCGTGGACTGCTCGTCCTCGAGCTTGTGCAGCGCGCGGGCGAGGAGCGTGAGTGCCCAGCTGCGTTCGAAGACGCTGCTGGGATCGGCGGCGGGTTGGTCGACGGTGGCGAGTTCGCGTTCGGCGTCGAGGGATGACCAGTCGATGAACTGGGCGCGGCCGCCGCGCTTTTGGGCGGAAGCGCGCTCGAAGTGTTCGCTGAGAAAATGGCGCAGCGCGCCGACGAGGTAGCCGCGGAAGCGACCTTTGGCGGGATCGGGGCGGTCGAGAAAATCGCCGTCGAGCAGGTAGACGAAGAAGTTTTGGGTGAGATCCTCGGCGTCGGCGGGCGAGTGGCCGCGGCGGCGCAGGTAGCCGTAGATGGGCAGCCAGTAGCTGGCGCAGAGTTGCTCGAGGGCGGCGCGGCGGTTGGTCGAGTCGCGACGCGCCTGGAGGATCACGCTCCATTGGGTGGGCGCGAAGGGAGCGCCGGCTTCGGTGTCCGGTGGCGGCGTGGGGCGGGGCGCGTTGTCGGTCATGACTGCCGATCGGGGCGGATCGGGAGCGAGCGACTGTCTTGCCGGGCCGTTTGGCGAGTCAAGGGTGGTTCGGCGCAGCAGTGGCATCTTGGGGCGAAAGACGAAAGCGAATGAGATGGATTGGGGGAAACGCGGGAGCCGATTACGCGAAAAGAAAAGCAAAAGGCCGCCGACGCTGGTGGCGTCGGCGGCCTGTGCACAGGTGGGCAGCGGTGGTCCGCGCCCGGCCCGGAACCATGGGTGGCGTTACGGCAGCGCGGCGCTGAGGTCGAAGGTGAGCAGGCCGGCGCTGTCGGCGGTGAACGTGCCGGTGGCGCTCGGTTGGATCGCGATGTCGGCATTGGCGCCGTTTTGCACGGCGACGACGCTGTAGTGTGCGCCAGGGACGGCGCCGCTGACGTAGTGTTTCACGGTGGTGAGCGGGGCGCTGTAGGCGGTGCCGTTGAACGTGGCGCTGTAGTTCACCGCGAAGAGCACGACGTCCGTGCCGACGACGGCGCCGGTGAAGGCATCGCCGGCAGTGCTGTCGACCTGGGTCGGTGTGAGGCGGGCGGAGGCGCTGCTGGCCGTCTGGATGACGTGGAGGAAGCGCGTGCTCGTGGGCAGCGTGGGGTCCTCGACGACGAGGCGGCCTTGCGTGATCTCGAGTTCGGCGACGGGCGACATCGAGTTGTTCACGGGCACGTAGGTGATCGAGGCGTTGGCCGGTTGGAGCGTGTTGACGAACAGGTATTGGCCGCCGGGCGTAACGGCGGTCGCGGTGCGATTCGTGGCGTCGATCGTGGGCGTCGTGGTGACGTTCAGGTTGAAACGCTTGAACAAACCGCTGTGCACTGAGGCGGCGCGATCGTAGACGACGGTGACGTCGGGCGAGAGCCAGACGATGGCGCGGCTGGCGTGCGCGATGTCCATGAGGGCATTGCTGGGCGTCCACGTGCTGGGGCGGTTGTAGCACTTGGTCATGTCGGTCGAGGCGTAGGCATAGCCGGCGCCGTTGCTCATGACGGTAACGGGGTCGCCGGCGCTGAGGCCGTTGTTATATTGCGAGCCGTTGATGAAGTAGGACGACTCGAAGTGCTGGAGCGTCGGCGTGCCCTGGCTGCACCAGTTCTGGAGCGCGAGGGTGTTGTGCCAGATGGAGGACTGGCCGTTGGTGCTGTTGTCGTAGTTGGAGAATTCCTTGGTGAGCCACTCGCCGCGGCAGTAGAGTTGGAATTGGCCGGCGTCGCAGTTCTGGTGGTTGATCGAGGTCCAGCTGCTGTGGAAGTCGAAGAGCGTGCCGTTCGGCGTCCAGTCGTTGCGGGCGAGGAGGCGGCCGAAGCTCGGATCGATGAACGTGGTGGCACGGGCCGGCCGCGGATCGGCGGGGTTGAGCGCGGTGGGGTCGGTCGGATCGAAGAGCATGAAGTAGAGGATCGTCTCGGTGACGTTCCAGGGGCGCTGCATGCGGTTGATCAGGCCGGCGGCACCGCCTTCGACGGCGTGGAGCGCGATCCAGCGCGCGTCGTTCAGGTGGGTGGCGAGGCCGCGTTTCTGCTCGGTGAAGGCCATGAGCGTGAACGTCGTCATGTTGTCGGGCGTGACCCAGATGCGGAGCACGTCGCCGAAGTTCATAATCTGGTAGATCGGGCCGAGGTAGCTTTGCTGCCAGGGAACTTGCTGCTTCGGCACCATCATCGAGTAGAAGTGGTGCACGTAGCGGTCCCAGGTGGACGAGTTGATCAAGTTGATCTGCGGGCCGGAGACCGCGGGGTCGGTGATGCCGGCGGTCTGGAGTGCGAGGAGCTGGCCTTGCACGTAGCCGACAGAATGACCGTAGAGGCCGCCTTCGACCGCGACGCCGCCGGAGGCGAGGCCGACGCTGGCGGTGGCGGGCAGGTTGAACGTCGCGCGCACCGTCGCGGGCGCTTCGAACATCGCATACTGCTGGTAGAGCCACGCGCCGGTGGCGTTGAGAAGGTAGGAGCGCAGGGTGTTGCCGCGGACGGAGTCGGGCAGCGTCGGGTCGGAGGCGGCGTCATCGGCCGCGTCGAGCGTGAGCGGCATCATGGTGATGAGGCGCGCGTGATTGAGGTAGTAATTGTTCGCCGCGATGCGCGGGGCGTTGCCGCCGGGGAGCAGCGCGGTGCTGTTCAGCACGCCGATCGGATTCGGATGGTCGCCACCGGTGGTGTAGGCGTTGAGGCAGTCCTCGGACCACGTCATGAAGACGCGGCGAATGGCGGCTTTGTCCTGCGCGGTGAGAATTGGCACCGGCTGGCCGTTGGCGTCGGTGACGCCTTGCAACCAGTCCGCGAGGAGCGGCCAGCACTCTCCGGCGGCGTTGGAGCGGCAGTAGATCGCGAAGATCGGATCACGGAACGGCGCGCCGGCGGCGTGGCCCTTGTCGGCTTCGTTGATCACATACATGAACATCTGGCGGGCCTTCTGGGCGTAGGCGGCGCGAGCGACGGGATCGGGATCGACGAGGCCGAAGAACGCGAGCAGCAGCGCGTGCTGTTCGCTCACCATGTCGCTCGTGACGCTGGCGCCGGAGTAGCCGTAGATGTCGCCCGAGTCGGGATAGGGCGACGCGGGATGCACGCCGTCGGGGAAACAGAGTTTGTAGGCGCTCAGGGAGACTTGGAGCATCGAGCGCAGGCCTTGTTGATAGACCATGTTGCCCGAGTAGGCCCAGGTGCGCAGGCGCGGCAGGTCGCTGGGGTTGAGCCAGAGTCGCGGGTGGCCGGCGACGGGCGTCGGCAGCGGCGGCGGCGTGTAGTAGCTGCCGACGATGTTCACGTTGGCGCTCGGCATTTGGAAGGTGGTCGTCGTCGCGAGGGCGTCGGTGAACGAGGCGCCGCTCCATTGCTTGAAGGCCTGGCCGGCGGGCGGCGGGTTGGCCTTGATCGTGACGGTCGAGTAGGGGGCGAAGCTGGCGGAGGTCGCGCCGTTCACGGTGCCGTTGGTCACGGTGACGGTGTAGGTGGACGGTTGCTGCGTGCTGCCGCCAGAGGAACTGCCGCCGGACGATGAGCTGGCGATCGTCTTGACGGTGGTGATGGCGGAGTTGGCGGTCGCGCCGGTGGAATCGGTGCCGGTGACGCGCACGAAGTTGTTGCCGAGCAAGGGCGGCGTCCACGTGACCGAGTAGGGCGCGCTCGTGGCGGTGCCGATGAGCTTGCCCGACAGCATTTCGTAGAAATCGATCTTCACGATCGGATTCGCGTTGCCGCTCGCCACGGCGGTGACCGTGACGGAGCTGCCGAGCGTCACCGAGGTGTTGTTGACGGGAGCGGTGATCGTAAGGGCGAACGGCTGCGTGGCCGCGAGGGCCGGGCGCGCGAGGGCGCCGAAGAAGGTCAGGGCGGCGAGGAGCGCGAGCCAGACCGACGAGCGGAAAAACAGATCAGTGTGTTTCATCGCGACGAATTCCCGAGGCGGACGGGAGCGCATTTCAGTTTTTACGCGCTGGCTTAGCCGACCGGTCAGGACGTGCGAAATCCTGTGCGAATTCGCGTAATCGGCGCCGGCCGACTCCCCAAACCGGGCCGATGAAACTGACGCCCCTGTTCTCGCTTCGCTCGTGGTTCCGGGTGGCGGGGTGGGGCATTTGCGCGGCGGCTCACGCGCAGGTGTCGGTTGTCGATCTGGGCAGTCCGACCGCCAACAGCGTGGCCTACGCGGTGAGCAACGGCCAGCAGGCGGGCTTCGACGGCACGGTCGCGACGGTGTGGAGCGGGAGCGCGGGCAGCGTCGTGAATCTCAATCCCGCGGGGGCGTTCGACTCGCACGCGCTCGCCACGAACGGTTCACAGCAGGGCGGCTTCGCGGACTTTGTCGGGGTGAACGGCAACGATCATGCGGCGTTGTGGAGCGGGACGGCGGCGAGCTTCGTCGATTTGCATCCCGCGGGCGCGTCGTCCTCGATCGTCACCGCGTTGTCCGTGACGCAGCAGGGCGGATCGGCACGCTATGCGGGCGTGGCGCATGCGACGCTGTGGAGCGGCACGGCGGCGAGTGCGGTGGATTTGAACCCGGCGGGCGCGGCCGGTTCGGAAGTGCTCGCTCTCACGGCGGCGCAACAAGGCGGCTATGCGGCGATCGGCGGTGTGACCCATGCGGCGCTGTGGAGTGGGAGCGCGGCGAGCTTCGTCGATCTGCATCCGGCGGGCGCGAGTTACTCGCTCGTTTACTCGATGACCGGCGCGGCGCAGGCGGGGCAAATGGGCGTGGGTGCGAACTCGCACGCCGCGCTGTGGTTCGGCGATGCGGCGAGCGTCGTCGATTTGAATCCGGTCGGCGCGACGAGCTCGGTCGTCTATGCGACAGCGGGTTCGTTGCAGGCGGGCGCGGCGCAGTTTGGCGGTTACGATCACGCTGGATGGTGGGCGGGCGATGCGGCGACATTCTACGATTTGCAGCCGGCGATCACGGCGGCGATCGGGCCGAGTTTCATGTCGTCGATCATTCACGGCGCGGAGCTCGTGGGCAGCACGCTTTATCTCGTGGGGCAGGCTTACGATGCGGGCATGGCTGACCAGCGGGCGATCCTCATCACCGTGTCCGCGGTGCCGGAGCCGGCGGCGAGCGCGTTGATGATCGCGCTCGTGGTGCTCGGAGCGATGTGGCTGCTGCGGCGAAAGAGAAAGGCCGTGACATGAGCCGGTTCATTCGCCGGGCGATGTTGTTTTGCCTGCTCGCGGGCGGGCTGGCGGCGCAGACGACGCTCTACGTGACGGTGGGGCCGTATTTCTATTCGTTCAATGCGCTCACGGGCGCGCCGATCGCGGCCCCGCTGGGCAACACGAATTCCTACACGTGGGAATCCGCGCTCGACGGCAAGGGCCAGCTCTACGTCGCGCTGTATGGACAGGCGCAGGTCGGCGTCTACAACGCGACGACTGGTGCGACGATCAACCAGACCTTCCTGCAGGCGGGTGCGAACACGCCGACTGGCTTGGCGCTGTGGGGCAATAATCTCTACGTCGCCTCGCAGTCGCAGCAGCGCGTCAGCCTTTACGACGCGACGACCGGCGCGCTCACGAGCGCGAATTTTCTGACCGGTTTCGCCTCGCCCGAATACCTGCTCTCCGACGGCGCCGGCCGGCTCTACGTCAGCGATTACTCGGGGACGGTGAGCGTCTTCGACGCGACCACCGGCGCGGCCATCAATCGCAACCTCGTCACCGGCATCGCCGGCGTGCCGATGGGCATGGCCGTGAACACGGCGAGCAACCGTCTCTACGTCGCGTCGGTGCAGGGCAACAGCGTGGCGGTTTACGACGCGACGACCGGTGCGGTCATCAGCTCCAATCTCATCAGCGGGCTTTCGAGCCCGCGCGCGCTCGCGCTCGATCCGACCGGGGCGCTCTACGTCAGCTCCTACAACAGCGTCGGAGGTTACTACCAAGTGGGCAGCTTCGACAGCCTGACCGGCGCGGCCATCAACCCCGCGTTGCTGATCAACGGCGGCAGCATCACTTCGCTGAACGTTCTCGCGGTGCCCGAGCCGGCGACCTGGGTGTGTCTGGTCTTGGGCGTCGTCTGGCTCGGGTGCCGCGGCTGGTGGCGGCGCGCTACCTGACGCGGCGGTATTCGCGCCAGCGCTCGTTGTTGCCGAAGAGCGGGAACGGTTCCGCCGCCGGCTGATCCTGCGCCAGCACGAAGCGCGGCGAGAAGAGCTTCGCCTCATCGCCGGCGTGGAGCTGGTAGGGCGGGCCGCCCTGCTCCTCGCCGAGATAGAACAGCCCCACGAGCACGCCGCCCGGTTTCAGCAGTTGCGCCATCCGGGCGATGTATTTCGGGCGCAACTCGGGCGGCAGCGCGCACAGGAAAGTGCGTTCGTAGATCACGTCGAACGGCGCCGCGGCGAAGTCGAAGGTGAAGTAATCGCCGAGGAACACGCGGTCGGCGAGCACCGGCCCGAGGTTGGCGCGGGCGCGCTCGACGGCGGCGGGCGCGAAGTCCACTGCGGTGACGTCGTAGCCCGCCTCGTAGAACGCCGCGATTTCGTGGCCGGAGCCGCAGCCGGGGATGAGCGCACGCCCGCCGCTTGGCCGAGCCTCGAGGTAACGCCGGAGTTGCGGCGGCACGCCGCCGTAGTCCCACGGCGTCGTGCCGGCGGCGTAGCGCTCGTCCCAAAATTCCGGGCGCGACGGGTGGCTCATGACAAAGAAAGAACCGCACCACGAGGGTGCGGTTCCAAGAAAATATTCGGCGCACTGCCCCCAGCGCGCCCGGCGGGAAGAATCCCGCCGCACCTGCCGGGCAGCCATTGGCGGCTCGCCCGGCGGGCGGAAAGTCAATCGGCCTCCTCGCGCCGCAGACGCGGCAGCAACATCGGCGTGCGACGGCGATAGTCGTGGTATTCCGGATGCGCGTCGGTGAGATCGCGTTCCTCGAACCGGATCGCGATGAGGATGTAGGCGGTCGTCATGACCGCGAAAAACAGATGCGTCACCGTCATGTGCGGGGTGAGCCAGAAGACCATCAGCCAGCCGACGTAGAGCGGGTGGCGGACGATTTGATAGAGCCCGGGCGTGACGAAACGCAGGCCGGTGTATTCGCGGCTGTGGAAGAAGAACCACACCTGGCGCAGCCCGAACAGGTCGAAGTGGTGGATCAGAAAAGTCGTCGCCAGCACCACGATCCAGCCGATGCCGAAGCCCACTTGCAGCAGCAGGCGCACGGCGGGTTGCTCGACGGTCCACACGCCGCCGCCCAGCGGTTCCCAGTAACGGAAGAGAACCAGCAGCGCGACCGACGAGGCCAGCACGTAGGTGGAGCGTTCGGCGGCGGCGGGGATGAAACGCGTGAGCCGGCGTTTGAAGAACGGGCGCGCCATCACGCTGTGTTGCAGCGCGAACAGCACGAGCAGCGCGGCGTCGACCACTGCCGCCAAGCCGGGCGAGACTGTCGGCGTGCCGTCGATCGTCTTGGGCACGAGAAAATCGCCGATGAAACCGACGGCATAGAGGAGTGTGGAGAACGAGACCGCGTAAGCAAAAAAGCCGTAGGCGAGCACGGTGGCGCGGGAGAGAAGCGTGGCGTTTCTCATGTCGGCCGGGAGTCAGTGCGCGTCGCGCGCGAACTCAAGGGCGCGCGTCCTAGCCGGAGGTGGGAGGGAATGAACCTCACGAATTCGGTGGCCCTTTCGCGCTGAAAATCACCGCGCCGGACGGCCACGCGCGGCGGCGCTCAAGCGCGGCGCGATTGTGCCGATGTGCACCGTCGCAGTCTTAGTTTTAACCCCCGTTGTCTATGTCCACGAAGCACCTTGCCGGCTTGCTGGCCTTGGCGTGCGCCGTCACGGCGTTCGCGGCCGATAAAAATCAATTGCGCGTCGAATCCAGCCGCGCGCTGCGTCTGGTCATCGTCGATGCGGAGCGCAAGGCCGCCGGCCACGACGCGCTCCACACCGCGTTCGCGGAGGCGCTGGCGTTCGAGCTCGGCCAGCGCTGCAAGGAGCCGGTCCCGGTGAAGCCGCAGGCGCTGGACTCTGATCGCGCCGCGTTCGGCCTCGCCACCGGCAGCTGCGATGTGGGCCTGATCGTCGGCAACGGCGTCCCGCGCGCGATGGTCTCGTCGGATTTCGAAATCATCAAAGCGACGCAGACCGGCGCGAAGGCCAAATTCGCGCTCTACTTCGTCGTCCGCAAGGAGGACGCCGGACTGGCCCAGATGCTGACGGCGGCGTTCCCCGAGACGTTGAAGGGCCAGTTTTTCCTCCGCGCGGTGGCGAAAGCCAACGGCCAGGAAGTGCCCGACGATTGGCAAATCGTGGTCGCGGCGAAGTAATTCTCGCGGCGCCGGGCGGCGCGGTCGCGGCGGGAATAAGCCGCGCTCGCCGACCGGATGAGGTTTGGTGCAATTCTTGCCGGGCCGGGATTCTCGCGGCGCGGCCTGCGAAGTTCCGGCGTTAGTGTCCGGCGGAGGCGGCTTTGGAGCGTTGCTCATGCCGGCGATGAGTGCGGCTCACCGGGCAAAAAAGGGCGCCGCGCGCATGGCGCGCGATCGGCGCCGCGCTGGACACGCGGCGGGCTTGCGGAAATTCCTGCGCGCGCGCATTCGCGAGTCATGGCCGAGGAAATCGATGGGGCGAGCGTGACGGCGCCGGAGACGGGCGCCGCGGGCGGGCAGCTCATCGGCGAGAGCGAAGTGATGCGCCGCTTGCGGCGCGCGGCGGAGGAGATCGCGCGGAGCGACGTGACGGTGCTGATCGAGGGCGAGAGCGGCACGGGCAAGGAGCTCGTGGCGCGGCTCATTCACGAACGCAGTGTGCGCGCGGCGCGGCCCTTCATCTTCGTCAACTGCGCGGCGTTGCCCGAGCAGCTGGTCGAGGCGGAGTTGTTCGGTTATCGCAAAGGCGCGTTCACCGACGCGCGGGCGGACAAGCTCGGGCGCTTCCAGCTCGCGGACGGCGGCACGCTTTTCCTCGACGAGATCGGCGACCTGTCGCCGAAAGGGCAGGGCGACCTGCTGCGCGTGCTCGAGGACGGAGCGTTTCGCATGGTCGGCGGCACGGAGCTGGTGCGTGTCGACGTGCGCGTGGTGGCGGCGACGAACAAGAGTCTGCTCGAGGCGGTGGCGGCGGGAAAATTTCGCGAGGATCTCTATTATCGGCTGCACGTGATTCCGATCGCGGTGCCGGCGCTGCGCGAGCGTGCGGAGGACATTCCGCTGTTGATCGAGGCGTTCGTGGTGCGCTTCTGCGCGAAACACCGGCGGCGTGCGAAGCGGCTCGCGCCGGAGGCGATGCGGCTGTGCCAGCGTTTCCCGTGGCCGGGCAACATCCGACAGCTGCGCAACGTCGCCGAGCGCATCGTGGTGACCTCGAGCGGTCCGGTGATCGGCGTCGACGAGTTGCCCGACGAAATCCGCGCGCAGGAGAACGCGGGTGCCAGCGTGGAAATCCGCGCCGGCATGACGATCGAGGAGGCGGAAAAACTGCTCATCGCGCAGACGATCAAGCACGCCACGGCGAACCGCGCAGAGGCGGCGCGGTTGCTCGGCATCAGTCGGCGCGCGCTGCAATACAAGTTGAAGCGCTACGGACTGCTCGGGCCGAAGGCGGTCTGAAATTTGCACCGCGCGCGGCGGCGAGGTGCAAGGATTGCGCCGCGCGGCGGCGGGGAAAACGCCCAGGCGCGGCGGGAGCGGCGGGCGATTCGCGCGGCAAGTGGTTCGCGTGCGCCCGCTAACGCGCGGCCGCAACGAGGCGGCACGGGCATTGCGAAGGAGGAGTCGTGCCCGCGTCGGGCACGCCAACCGAAAGCTTCCCATGAATTCCGAACTCACTCCCACCGCGGGTGCCAATGCGCCCGTCGTTGCTCAGCCGACCAACGCGCCAGTCGTCGTCGCCGTGACGCCGATCGCGGCGGCCGCTCCGGTTCCCGCTCCTGCGCCGGCCGCTCCGGTCGCCTTTTCCGCGCCGAAACCGGTGCAGCGTCCCGCCAAGAAACAACGCGCCACCAAACGCACGCCCGTCCTCTGAACCGATCCCGCGCCGGCGGCCCGCATGCCGGGCCGCCTTTTCTTTTTCCCTCCCATGAATGCTTCCCTCCCTCTTCTCCAGGAGCTTCGCTCCCTCGAAACCGCGGCCGGCGATCTGTCGCCGGAACGCGAGGCTCGCGCGGCCGAATTGCGCGCGGCGCTGCCGCCGCCGGTGCTGGCGCACTACAACCGGCTCGTCGTGAACGGCACGAAGCCGTTCGCCGAAGTCCGTCGCGGCATCTGCGGCGGATGCCACTTGAAACTCGCCGCCTGGATCCGCCAGGCCGCGACGAGCGACGAGCTCCACCTTTGCGAACACTGCGGGGCGTTCCTCGTGTTTGTCGCCGAGGAGCCGGTGCGGCCCGTCGTCGCGCCACGCGTCGCGCGACGCAAGGTCGAGCGCATCGCTCTCATCCGCGCGGCGGCGGTGGCGGCCGTGCACTGATGGTCCTCTCCGGGCGGCGCGCCGTGCGCCGTCCGGGAGTTGAGTCGCTCAGCGGTCGGGAAACAGACCGCGTAAGCCGGCTGCGCTGGCCGCGCAGACGCCGCGCTCGGTGATGAGGCCGGTGACGAGGCGGGCGGGCGTGACGTCGAAGGCGGGATTGGCGGCGGGACTGCCGTCGGGCGTGAGCGCGACGGTGGCGACGGAGCCATCGGGCAGGCGGCCGGCGAGGTGTGTGACCTCGCGCGCGGAGCGTTCCTCGATGGGAATTTCGCGGAGACCGTCGCGGAGCGTCCAGTCGATGCTCGGCGAGGGCGCGGCGACGTAGAACGGCACGCCGTTGTCGTGCGCGGCGAGGGCTTTCAGGTAGGTGCCGATCTTGTTGCAGACGTCGCCGGTGGCGGTGGTGCGGTCGGTGCCGACGATGACGAGGTCGACATGGCCATGTTGCATAAGATGTCCGCCGGCGTTGTCGGGGATGACGGTGTGCGGCACGCCGTGGTGGAGGAGTTCCCACGCAGTGAGGCTCGCGCCCTGGTTGCGCGGACGCGTTTCGTCGACCCAGACGTGAACGGGGATGGCGGCGTCGTGCGCGGCGTAGATCGGCGCAGTGGCGAGACCGACGTCGACGGCGGCGAGCCAGCCGGCGTTGCAGTGCGTGAGGATGTTGACCGGTTGACCGGCGGATTTGCGCGCGGCGACGGTGCGGATGAGCGGGAGGCCGGCGGTGGCGATGCCGCGGTTGAGCGCGACGTCCTCGTCGCAGATTTCGATCGCGAGACGGCGGGCGGCGTCGGCGCGGGCGGAGGCCGACAGCGGAGCGAGGTGCGCGCGTCCGCGGTCGAGGGCCCAGCGGAGATTCACGGCGGTGGGACGCGTGGCGAGCAGCGTGGCGTGGGCGTGGGCGAGCGCGGCATCGGAGGCGTCGGCGCGGAGCGCGAGCCACAGACCCCACGCGGCGGTGGCGCCGATGAGCGGCGCGCCGCGCACGAGCATGGCGCGGATGGCGTGCGCGGTGTCTTCGAGGGAGGCGAGGCGGGCGATCGCGAACGCGTGCGGCAGTTGCGTCTGGTCGATGATCTCGACGCTCACGCCATCAGCGGCGGGCCAGATGGTGCGGAAGGGACGTCCGGCGACGTTCATGCCGCGACGGTGCGACGCGCGGTTAGGTTGAGCAACGCGGGATTCGCGGAGAAAATAAAAGGCCGGTCTTAGACCGGCCTGACTTTCGGCGGGCACACCGCCGCTACAGGAGCGAAGAACCGAACCTCAGATGAGGCCGAGCTTCATCTTTCCCTCTTCGGAGATCATGGACTGATTCCAGGGTGGCTCCCAAGTGATGCGGACGTCGGCGGCGCTGACGCCGGGGACGAGGAGGATTTTGCTCTTCGCGTCTTCCGCGATGACGGGGCCCATGCCGCAGCCAGGCGCGGTGAGCGTCATCTGGACGTCGACGCGGTGGCCGCCGTCGTCCTGCTTCGAAACTTCCATCGAGTAAATGAGGCCGAGGTCGACGATGTTGACCGGGATCTCGGGGTCGTAGACCTGACGAAGTTGCTGCCAGATGGCCTCGGATTCGGGCGCACCGTCCGCGGTGGCGGCGGCGGCGATGTTGGAGGCTTTTACCTCTTCACCGAGCGCATCGGCGTCGGAGCCGTTGATGCGGAAGAGGCCGAAGCCGGTCTGCACGGTGTAGCTGCCACCGAGAACTTGGTGGATGAGGACGGTCTCGCCGGCGGCGAGCGTCTGCTTATCGCCGGACGGGATCTGGTGCGCGACGACGTCGCGGGAGAGGGTGCGTTCGCGGTTGGTCATTTGGCTTATTTAGTCACAGAGATGGAAAGAGGAGACACAGAGGTCACAGAGTAGGGAAAGAGGAGTTTGGGTGCTCCGTGTCCTCTGTAGTTCTCTGGTCTTTCTCTGTGTCGAAACTCATTCCTTGAATTTGGCGCGGATGATTTCGCTGAGGCGGTCGTGGAGTTCCTGGTTTTCGAGTTTGCCGAGGACTTCCTCGAAGAAACCGAACACGAGCAATTCGTCGGCCTGCGCCTTCCGGATGCCGCGCGATTGGAGGTAGAACTCCTGCTCGGCGGGGATGCGGGCGGACGTGGCGCCGTGCGTGCAGCGGACGTCGTTGGCCTGGATCTCGAGACCGGGGAGCGAGTGAGCTTCGGCGTCGTCGGAGAGCATCAGGTTGCGGTTCGACTGGTAGGCGTCGGTCTTCTGGGCGTCGGGATCGACGACGATCAGGCCGGAGAAGATGGTCTTCGCGCGGTCGAGGAGGGCGTTTTTGTAGAGCAGATTCGAGGAGGTGTTGGGTGCCTGATGAATCTGCAGCGTGCGCTGGTCGAACTCCTGGGTGTCGTGTGCGATGGTGAGCGCGAGCATTTCCGAGTGCGCGCCGGGCGCTTGCAACTGAGAGAAACTCTCGTGCCGCGCCTGACGCGCACCGGCGTGGAGATTGAGGGAGAGGACGCGGGCGTCGCGCCGGGCGATGGTGGCGTTGAACTGGAGGGCGAGGGTTTCGCGGCTCCAGTCCTGCATGGCGACGTAGGTGATCTGCGCGCCGTGGCTGGCGAAGAGGTCGTTGCCGCCGCAGATGAACTGGCGCTCGCCCGCGTTCGCCGAGCGGAAAAAGTCGGCGACCGTGACCTTCGCGTTCTCCTCGGCGACGACGAGCGTGTGCGGGAACAGCGCGGTGCCGGCGTTGGCGGCGTAGTGGAAGACGCCGAACGGGACGGCAACCTCGGTGTGCTTCGGCACGTAGACGAAAGCGCCGTCTTCGAGGAAGGCTTCGTGCAACGCGGCGAATTTCTCGGAGCCGAGCTTCGAGGGCTGCGTGAGCAGGTGGGCGCGGACGAGTTCGCCGTGCTTCAGGAGCGCATCCTGCAGCGAGGCGAAGATCACGCCTTTCTGCGCGAACTCGGCGGCGATGGGCTCGCTGACGACGACGCGGTGGTTGGCGAGGGCGAGCGTGCCGGCGCCGGTGATGCCCATCGCGGTGTGATGGACGTCGGCAAGCTTGACGGGCTCGGGCAGCGAAAAGCCGTCGAGGGTGAGCGCGGCGAAGTTGGAGAAGCGCCAGCCCTCGTCAGTGCGCTTGGGCATCGGCAGCGCGGCGAAGCGCGCATAGGCGGCCTTCTTGCGGTCGAGCCACCACGCGGGCAGGTGGGCGACGCGCGCGAGGTGCGCGGCGAAGGCGGCTTCAGTGAACGAGCCGACGACAGCGGCGGAAGCGGAAGTGGGAACGGGAAAGGACATTTTATTTTAACGCGAAGAGGCGAAGGTGCGAAGAGACGCGAAGAAGTTTTTGAGCTGGGTTCTTAGCGGCTTAGCGCCTTTGCGTTTAATTGCTCAGCCGACGCTTCCTTCCATTTCGAGGTCGATGAGGCGCTTCAGTTCGACGGAGTATTCCATCGGGAACTGGCGGGCGAGGTCGTTGATGAAGCCGTTCACGGCGAGGCTCATGGCCTGCGCCTCGGTGAGACCGCGCTGTTGCATGTAGAAGATCATGTCCTCGGAAACCTTGGAGACGCTCGCCTCGTGCTGCGTGGCGTTCTTGTCGCCGCGGACGGTGATGGCGGGATAGGTGTCGGTGCGGCTGTTCGTGTTGATGAGCAGCGCGTCGCACTCGGTGTTGTTTTTGCAGCCCTTGAGGTTTTTCGGGATGTGCACCTGGCCGCGGTAGGTCGCGCGGCCTTGGCCGACGGAGATGGATTTGGAGATGACGTTAGAGGTCGTGTTGTTGGCGGCGTGGATCATCTTCGCGCCGGTGTCCTGGTGCTGGCCGTCGTTGGCGAGGGCGATAGAGATGACTTCGCCGCGGGCGCGCTCGCCCTTCAGGACGACGCCGGGGTATTTCATCGTGAGGCGGCTGCCGATGTTGCAGTCGATCCACTTGATCTCGGCGTCTTCCATCGCGAGGCCGCGCTTGGTGACGAGGTTGTAGACGTTGGGCGCCCAGTTCTGGACGGTGATGTATTGGATCTTGGCGCCCTTGAGCGCGACGAGCTCGACGACCGCGCTGTGCAGCGTGGAGGTGGAGAACTTCGGCGCGGTGCAGCCTTCCATGTAGACGACTTCGGAACCCTCGTCGCAGATGATGAGCGTGCGCTCGAATTGGCCGAAGTTCTCCGCGTTGATGCGGAAGTAGGCTTGGAGCGGGTGCGAGACCTTCACGCCCGGCGGCACGTAGATGAACGAGCCGCCGGAGAACACGGCGCTGTTGAGCGCGGAGAATTTGTTGTCGCCGGTCGGGATGACCTTGCCGAACCACTTGCGGAAGAGCTCGGGGTGCTCGCGGAGGCCTTCGGTGGAGTTGACGAAGATGACGCCCTGCTTCGCGACGGCTTCCTTGATATTCGAGTAGGCCGCCTCGGAGTCGAATTGCGCTTCGACGCCGGCGAGGAACTTGCGCTCCTGCTCGGGAATGCCGAGGCGCTCGAAGGTCTTCTTGATGTCGTCGGGGACTTCATCCCACGTGCGCTTCGGCTTCTGGCCTTGCGCGAGGTAATAGCGGATCTTGTCGAAATTGATGTTCTCGAGATCCTTCGTCGCCCAGTGGGTCGGAAGCGGTTTTTCGAGGAAGGTCTTGAGGGCCTTGAGACGGAATTCGAGGAGCCAGTCGGCTTCCTTCTTCACCGAGCTGATGTAGCGGACGGTGTTTTCCGTGAGGCCGGTGCCGGCGTCGAACTCGTAGTTGACGTCGTAGCTGAAGTTGCCGGCGGATTGGTCGATGCCGGCGACGGGATTCTCGACGGTGGCGTCGACGGCATCGGTTTCACTCGGAGGTTTCATGCGAAAAAGTTTAGGTGGAAAGTTTAAGTTTAAGTGAGGTGAACGGTTGGGCGGTTGTGGGCTTCAACTTCTCACTTCAACGAGCGCCGCGCAGCGGCGTCAGGCTTTGACGAGTTCCTTCTTCACCCAGTCGTAGCCCTTGGCTTCGAGCTCGAGCGCGAGTGACTTGTCGCCGCTCTTCACGATGCGGCCGTCATACATGACGTGGACGAAGTCGGGGACGATGTAGTTCAGGAGGCGCTGGTAGTGCGTGATGAGCAGCACGCCGAGCGTGGCACCGCGGAGGGCGTTGACGCCTTCGGCGACGATGCGGAGAGCGTCGATGTCGAGGCCGGAGTCGGTCTCGTCCATGACGGAGAACTTGGGCTCGAGCATCGCCATCTGGAGGATTTCGCAGCGCTTTTTCTCGCCGCCGGAGAAGCCCTCGTTGACCGAGCGGGAGGTGAACTTCCGGTCGATCTTGAGCATGTCCATCTTCGAGTAGAGGCGCTTGTAGTAGGCGGTGGCGTCGAGCTCCTCGCCCTCGGCCATGCGGGCCTGGACGGCGGCGCGGAGGAAGTTGGCGATCGAGACGCCGGGGATTTCGCTTGGGTATTGGAAGGCGAGGAAGAGGCCGGCGCGGGCGCGTTCGTCGACTTCCATGGAGAGAATCGACTGACCGTTCATCAGCACGTCACCGCTCGTGATTGTGTAGTCGGGGTGGCCGGCGATGGCTTTGGAGAGCGTGCTTTTGCCGGTGCCGTTGGGGCCCATGATGGCGTGCACTTCGCCCTGGTTGATCGTCAGGCTGAGGCCTTTGACGATGGGCTTGTCGCCGATGCTGATATGGAGGTCTTTGATTTCGAGTTGGCTCATTGCGGAAGGCGGAAAGTTGAGAGTGGAGGGATGAGAGTTGAGAGTCGCGGTGCGGGCGGTGGCGTCAGTTGGCGCCGTGGGAGAGAGCGGCAGCGCCCGGAGCGGCCTTGCCGCGGAAGCTCAGTTCGATGTCCGTCGCGTTGAAACCGGTCGGCAGCAGTTCGTGCAGGCGGGCGATGACGTCGGCGGGCAGGTCGATGTCGTGCAGTTCGCCCGTCGCCTCGTCGCGGAAATGCGCGTGCTGGCAGAGATTCGGGCAATAGCGCGTGGGCGCGCGTTCGAAGTTCACTTGGCGCACGAGGCCGCATTGCACGAGCGTCTCGAGGCAGTTGTAGACCGTGGCGAGCGAGATGGTCGGCATCTGCGACTTCACGCGGGCGAAGATTTCGTCGGCGGTCGGGTGGTCGCGTTTTTCGACGATGACCTTGAAAACGACTTCGCGCTGCGGAGTGGGGCGCAGGCCGGAGTCGGTGAGGCGCTTCACGAGCGCGTCGGGGGTGAAAGGCGTGGTTTCGGTATCCATCGAAGGGAACGGCGAAGGCAATGCAGTTGGGACTGAGTTTCAAGTGAGAATTAGAATAGTTCTAATTCCAGCGTGTCATCTTGGGTGGCACCGAAGTGCTCAAATGGCGGTCTGGCAGTGGCATCGTTGGCATTCGGGGTTCTTTTATCGTTCGCCGGCGGGCAGGTGCCCAAGGCGTTCTTCGCTGGTCCGACGGCTGCGAGCGCTTGGCTTTTGGGCGGCGCGGTCCGGCATCTGCTTAAATTGAGTGGTCCTTCACGTCACCCCCGGTTAACACGCTGACTGGAATGAATTTTCATCGTCCCATCCCGACGCTCGCCGCTTTCGCGTGCCTCACCTCTGCCGTGTCGCTCCGCGCCGGCGTGGAGCGAGTCACGGTCGATCACGAATACGTGAAGCAGCTCGCGGCCGAGATCGCCACCGAGCCCTATGAGCCGCCGCGCGAGCAGGTGAGTCCGTTTTTCCGCAAGCTCGGCTACGACCAATATCGCCGCATCCGCTTCATCCCGGAGAACTCGTTGTGGCGCGCGGAGAATCTGCCGTTCCAGGTCCAATTCTTCCATCCCGGCTACCTCTTCAACCAGACCGTCGAGGTGCACGAATTCACCGCGACGCACACGCAGCCGCTGCCGTTCACCCAGAAATTCTTCGATTACCAGGAGCTGAAACCGTCCTTCTGGGCCAAGCGCGGGCTGAACTACGCGGGCTTCCGCGTGATCAACGAAATCAACCAACCCGGCAAGTGGGACGAGATCGTCTCGTTCCTCGGCGCGAGTTACTTCCGTGCCCTCGCGAAGGAGCAGCGCTACGGTCTCTCCGCGCGCGGTCTCGCGCTCAACTCCGGCGGACCCGCCCCGGAGGAATTCCCGTCGTTCATCGAGTTCTGGCTCGGCAAACCCGACGCCGGCGCGAAATCCCTCGTCGTTCATGCGCTGCTCGACAGCAAATCCGTCTGCGGCGCCTACAGCTTCGTCATCACGCCCGGCGACGAGACCGTCGTGGACGTGAAGGCCACACTCTACTTCCGCACCGCCGTCGACCTGCCGGGCTTCGCGCCGCTCACGAGCATGTTCTGGTATGGCGAGATGTCGCCGCATCACTTCGGTGATTTCCGTCCCGAGGTGCACGACTCCGACGGCCTGCTCGTGGCACCGAGCAAGGACGAGCGCGTCTGGCGCCCGCTCACGAACCCGCCCGGCCTGCTCCGCACCGACATCCCCGCGTCCGCGCTCGCCGGCTTCGGCCTGCTCCAGCGCGACCGTAACTTCTCCAGCTACGAGGATCTCGAGGCGTTCTACCACATGCGCCCCAGCGTCTGGGTCGAAGCCATCGGCCCATGGCCCGCCGGCAAAGTCCGCCTCGTCGAACTGCCCGCCGGCAACGAATTCAACGACAACATCGTCGCCTTCTTCACGCCCGATGCGCCGGTCACGCTCAACAAACCGATGGAGCTGAACTGGCGCCTGCACTGGACCAACGCCTCGACCTTCGGCGGCGCGCCGGGCTGGGTGCGCTCCACGCGCCAGACGCAGCACGACGGCGCGGAAAACCGCACACGCTACGTCGTCGACTTCAACGGCCTCAAACCCGACGTCGTCCCCGTCGACGCCGAGCTTTTCCCCGAGATCGTGACCGCCGGCCCCGCCAAGCTCGAGCACACGCACGTCGTCCGCAACGAACAGGACGGCTCGTGGCGCCTCGTCATGGCATTCTCCGCGCCCGCCGGCTCGCCGCTCACCGAACTGCGCGCCCGCCTGAAACTCGGCGACAAAGTCGTCACCGAGACCTGGGCGATGTCCTGGAAACCGTGAACGCCGCCGGCAAAGTCGCCGACGCCGCCGAGTGGGCGGAGGCGCGCGAACGCGTCCGCGCCTATCTGAGCGCGCACGGCGTGCCGTCCGCCCGGCTCGAGGAGCTGACGGAGCAGGTGCTCGCCTTCGCGCGCGAGCGCCGCGCCTCGCAGCTGGAGCAGCATCCCGTCGAGATCGCCGCGGATGCCGCGATGCTTCTAATCGACGGCTGGATCCAGACCCACGTCGGCACCGATCCCACGGAAAACGACGGCCGCCGCTACGCGCACGAACGCGCCGCCGTGCACCTCGCCGACCTCCCGCAGCGCTGGCCGCAGCATTTCCTGCGCGAAGACGATCTGCCGCCGGAGATGCTCCGCGAGCTGCGCACGACCTACGTCGAAGCCGGCCCCGATCTCGAGTTCTCCAACATGACGCCGCGCGCCATCGACCTCGGTGTGGTCTCCGAAGTCGCCGACAACACCTGGCGCACTTTCGACAAGTGGCCGTTCCTGCGCGGCGTAGCCACTTGGCTGATCTACCTCGGCGCGCTCGCCGCCGCATTCTACGCCGTGCGCTATTGAGCGGGGCGGAGAACCACAGATGGACACAGACGAATACAGATTGACCGGAAAAGTTTCTGCGCGTCTCCACGCTTGGAAACGCGATGAGAGGTTCGCGCTGTCGCTGCCGTTTTTCATCTGTGTGTGTCTGTGTTCATCTGTGGTTCGCTTGAACTGCTTTTGCTGAGATGGCCTTCCGCATCAAAGTCCCGCTGCTGCCCTTCGAGCTGCACTCGCCGTCGCGCATCACGCGCCGGCGCACCGCCGTCGTGACCTTCGTCGTCGTCGTGACCGCCACCGGCTCGTTCCTCATGGGCGATCTGCTTTGGGGCATGCCGCTGAAGGGCTCCGCGGGCGTTATCTGGGCGCTGTTCACGCTGCTGTTCGGTCTCCTTTCGTTTGGCGCCTCGCAGGCGGCGTTCGGTTTCCTCGCGCGCCGCGGTCGTGGGGACCGTGCGACGATCTTCCGCACGCTGCCCGACGATCCCGCGACCGTGCCGCTCGCGCCGACCGCGATCGTGCTGCCGGTCTACAACGAGGAAGTGACGCGCGTCTTCGCCGGCCTGCGCGCGATCTACAAATCCATCGAGCGCACCGGGCAGCTCGAGCACTTCGACTTTTTCATTCTTAGCGACTCGACCGAGCCGGACCAGTGGATCAAGGAGGAGCTCGCCTGGGTTGAACTCTGCCGCGAACTCGGCGCGCGTGGTCGCATCTTCTACCGCAAGCGCCGCATCAACTCGAACAAGAAGGCCGGCAACATCGGCGACTTCCTCCGTCGCTGGGGCCGCCGCTTCCGCTATATGGTCGTGCTCGACGCCGACAGCGTGATGGCGGGCGAGTCGATCGTCACGATGGTGCGCCTGATGGAGCGCAACCCGCGCACCGGCCTCATCCAGTCCGCGCCCGCGCTCATGGGCGCCGAGACGCTGTTCGCGCGCGTGCTGCAATTCTCCTCGCGGCTCTACGGCCCGATCTTTCTCGCCGGCCTGAATTATTGGCAACAGAGCGAGGGCAACTACTGGGGCCACAACGCGATCATCCGCGTGAAAGCCTTCATCGATCACTGCGCGCTGCCGCAACTGCCCGGCCGCGAACCGTTCGGCGGTCGCATCCTCTCGCACGATTTCGTCGAAGCCGCGCTGCTGCGCCGCGCCGGCTACGAGGTGTGGCTCACGCCGGGACTCGAGGGCAGTTACGAGGAACTGCCGCCGACGCTGATCGACTACGCGAAGCGCGACCGCCGCTGGGCGCAGGGCAACATGCAGCACGTGTGGCTCGTGTTCGCGCGCGGCCTGCACAGCGTCAGTCGCGTGCACTTTGCGATGGGCATTCTCGCCTACAGCTCGTCGCTCTTCTGGTTCGTGTCGCTCGTCATCGGCACGCTCTTCATGGTCGGCTTCAATCGCACCGGCCTCACCTGGATGCCCGAGCCGGGCGTGGCCAATCTCCTGGGCCTGCCAGCCGGCGCGCAGGCGGGCGTGCTCGCGCTCGCGACGTTCGTGTTGCTGTTCCTCTCGAAGATTCTCGCGGTGATCGATCTGGCGTTGCAACCCGGTGGCACGGCGCGCTTCGGCGGCTTCGGCAAGGTCTGCGCTGGCGTGCTCGGCGAAGTGCTTTTCTCCATCCTGCTCGCGCCGGTGCTGATGCTCTTCCATGCGAAGTTCGTCGTCTCGATCATCCTCGGCAGCGGCGTGAAATGGGTTACGCAACGCCGTGACAGCGACGACACGATCGACTGGCGCGAAGCCTATGAGACGCACAAGGGCCACCTCGCGCTCGGACTCGTTTGGGCGCTCGCGCTGATCTTCTTCGCGCCGGGGTTGCTGCCTTGGATGTCGCCCGTGTTGCTCGGCATGATCCTCGCGGTCCCGTTCTCCGCGCTCACCGCGCTGCGTCGCTACGGGCAGGCTGCGCAACGAGCGGGCATCTTCGTCACGCCGGACGAGCTCGACCCGCCGACCGAGCTGCGCGAATTGCAGGCCAAGCTCGAGGAGCCGGCGACCGCGGCGTTCAGCGCGGAAATGGGCGGACGCGACGTGGCGTTCACCCGCGCGGTGGTCGACCCCTACGTGAACGCCGTCCACCGCTGCCAGCTGCGCGACCGTCGCGCGCGCGCCGAGACGATCACGGAATATTTTCGCATGATGCAGGAGCACCTGCTCCGCGAAGGACCGGCGGCGCTGAAGGCGCACGAGAAGCTCGCGCTGCTCGCCGATGCCGACTCGATGGACCGCCTCCATCGCGAAGTATGGACGCGTCCGCTCGCCGAACTCGCCCCGTGGTGGCGCGACGCACTCGCCGGTTACGCGCCCAAAGCCGCCGCGTGAGACCGGCCGGTTTCAGCTGGCCGAAGCAAGATTGCCCCCTTCGCGGCCCCACGACCTCCCAGCCGCCCCGCTCCATCGTTTGTCCGACCCGGCACAATTGTAACCTAATAGGTTACAATTGCGCCGACGTCGCTCTCTGAAAATGTAACCTATTAGGTTACACGGTCGCGCGCGGACTGCGTCACGGCGTCCGCCAGCACCAGTGCCAAGGCTCGTAGCCGATCTGGTGCGGATTGTTTTTCGGATAGGAGAGCGTGAAGCCGAAGCGCGCCGCGTTTTTCTTCAACCAGCGGAACTCCTTCGTGCGATCGAACGCCTCCGCGAAATGTTCGCTCTCGTCCGGTGAGCCGATGTCGAGTGCGCGGCCGGTGTGGTGCTCGCTGCAGCCCGGTGCGGCGACGTAGCGGAGGATGTCCGCCAGCGGCCGGCCTTTCGCGAGGTGGCCGCGGATGATTTTCGTCTGCCGCGCGACACTACGGAAGCCCGAGAGTGGCAGCAGCGTCAGTCCGTTCGCCGCGGCGGCATCACGCATGCGACGCCACGCGGCGTCGGCGCGCGGCGTCAGGCGGATCGCCTTCCCGTCGTCGTGCGCCCGGGCGGAGAGCACGAGTTGCGTCGCTTCGCGCTGCAACGGCAGCCCGCGCGTGCGCGGGTAGTCGGCCGGAATGCCGAGCTGCGCCCAGAGGCGCGCGTAGCGGTGTTTAGCCACCGTGTTCGGCGAGCCAGCGTTCGGCTTCGATGGCGGCCTGGCAGCCCATGCCGGCGGCGGTGATCGCTTGGCGGAAAACATGGTCGGCGCAATCGCCCGCGACGTAGACGCCCGGAGTCTTGGTGCGCACTTGCGAACCGGTGACGGGCACGAAGTAGCCTTGCTCGTCGGTGTCCACCGCGCCCTTGAACGGCTCGGTGTTCGGCACGTGGCCGATGGCGACGAAGACGCCTTTCACCGGGAGGACGCTCTCGGCGTTAGTCTTCACGTTCATGATCTTCAGGCCGGAGACGGCGCCCTCGGCGACGCCTTCGACGGCGACCGGCACGCTGTCCCACACGCACTCGATCTTCGGGTGCGACGTCGCGCGATCGGCCATGATCTTCGAGGCGCGCAGCGTGTCGCGGCGGTGGACGAGATAAACTTTCTTGGCGAAACGCGTGAGGAACAACGCTTCTTCCGCCGCGCTGTCGCCGCCGCCGACGACGGCGACGTCCATGTTGCGGTAGAAAGCGCCGTCACACGTCGCGCAAGTCGTCACGCCCTTGCCGCCGTAGAGTTCCTTCTCGCCCGGGATGCCGGTCATGCGCGGCGAGGCGCCGGTGGCGACGATGACGACCTTGGCCTTGATCTCGCGATCGGCGAGCTTGAGCGTGTGCGGCCAGCTCGAGGTATCGAGGCCCACGACAGTGCCGCTCTCGTAACGCGTGCCGAATTTTTCCGCCTGCTTGCGCAGGTTCTGCATCAGCATGAAGCCGTCGACGCCCTCGGGAAAGCCGGGGAAATTCTCCACCTCGGACGTCGTCGTGAGCTGGCCGCCCGGCAACGAGCCCTCGATGACGAGCGGCTGCAGATTGGCGCGACCGGTGTAGATGGCCGCGGTGAGGCCGGCGCACCCGGTGCCGACGATGACGACGTTTTCGATGGGGGAGTCAGACATGGGAAAGTCCATCAGAGAAGTCACGCTCCCGCGCAGCGCAACTCCGCAGATGGGCTTGTGTCGAAAGGACCAATCGCGTGGCGGCTTGCGCCCGCCGCGGTGCGCGCGCAACTTGCCCCAATGTCCGCGTCCGGCCCGCACGATGGTTTCTTCACTTTCGACACGCATATCGACACGCCCACGGCTTCGCTGATGCGCGAGGGCTGGGATTTCGGCGTGCGACACGAGCGCGCGGGCGACCGCACGCAATGCGACCTGCCGCGCATGGCCGACGGCGGCATCGATGCGCTCGGCTTCGCGGTGTTCCTCACGCAAGCGGCGCGCACGCCGGCGGGCTTCGCGCTGGCGCACGAGAAAGCGATGCAGGTCTTCGATCGCATCCACGCCGTCGTCGCGCAGCAGGCGGACCGCTGCGGCATCGCGCTCTGCGCCGACGACGGCCCGCGGCTCAAGGCCGAGGGCCGGCGCGCGCTCTACCTCGCGATCGAAAACAGCTACTCGCTCGGACTCGATGCGGGCAATGTGGCGAAATTCCACGCGCGCGGCGTGCGGATGCTCGGCCTGAATCACATGGTGCACAACGATGTCGCGGACTCGTCCACCGATCCGCGCCCGCCGGAGTGGGGCGGGCTGAGTCCGTTCGGCAAGGAAGTGATGGCCGAGTGCAACCGTCTCGGCATCGCGCTCGACGCCTCGCACGCGAGCGACGATGCGCTGTGGGATCTGATCGAACTCTCCGCCACGCCGCCATTGCTCACGCACAGCGGCTGCCGCGCGGTGTGCGACCACCCGCGCAACATCGGCGACGAACTCCTTCGCGCGCTCGCGGCCAAGGGCGGCGTCATCCAGATCAACGCGCTGCCGATCGCCGTGAAAAATTCCCCGGGCAACCGCCAGACCGAGGAAGGCGCGAAGCTCCTGCTCCAATTGAAGGACCTCGTGCTCACTCCCGAAATCCGTGCGCAATTCGCCGGCGAGTGGGCGCGGATCGATCGCGAACATCCCGCGCCGAAGTGCCATCTCGACGACTACATCGCGCACGTGGAACACGCGGTCGCGGTCGCCGGCATCGACCACGTCGGCGTCGGGTGCGACTTCGACGGCGGCGGCGGAGTCGAGCAACTTGACCAAGTCAGCGACTATCCGAACCTCACCCGCGCCCTGCGCGCGCGCGGCTGGAGCGAGGAAGCGCTGGCGAAATTGTGGGGCCAAAACACGCTGCGCGTCCTGCGCGCGTGCGAGGCGCACGCAGCGAAGCGGTAGCCGGACGATTGGAAAGAGGACGGATGCGTGGGAGGGCGCGGCTACTGCCGCGCCGCGAATGTTCGCAATACCTCGCGCCTCAACGGCGCGGCAGTAGCCGCGCCCTCCATGTTTATATTCGATTGGGTGGTGGCTCGCGTGGGGGCTTCAGCGTTTTCTCGGCCTAAGCGCAGGGCGCGGGCTCACTGGAGAATCGCGGCCGATCTGGAACTCGGTGAAATCGTTCCACACGCCTTCGTAGGCCTTGTCCTGTTTGTAGATTTGCAGGATGCGCGCGTGCTCCTGGTCGCTCGTCGGGAACACGCGCGGTTCCTCGCCCGGCAAAAACATCGCCGTGTAGGAGCGCTTCCCATCGTCCATGCGTCGGATGACGAGCATGGGGCACAGCTACGCAGTCAGCGCGCGCGTGCAACAGGGTAAATCGTGTGCGCCGCTGCGCCGCGTGCCTCTGAAGTTCTTGATGAGTAACATTGCGTCTCACGCTGGGGTGTGTGGCCTTGGCAGTAGCAGCGGTGAAACGCGGCAGCCATGTGCCGGGCGCAAAGTTCTTAATGGATAACGAATGCGGCTCGCGCGGGAGCGACGCCGACGCCGCGACGGAGGGGCGTCGATGACGACGCGAGGCTGCGCCAGTGCGCGGTTGCATCGGGGCCGCGCGGAGGCAGCTTCGCGGCATGGCCACAGCGCTCATTGCCGGCGGGTCGGGGCTCGTCGGCGGCTATCTCCTGCAGGAACTGCTTGCCGCGGCGGAATACGACCGCGTGGTGGCGGTCGCGCGCCGCCCGCTCGGGGTGGATCATCCGAAGCTCACGCAGGTCACCACGGACTTCGCGGCGCTGCGGCAACTCGCCACGCCGCTGCGCGGGGACGATGCGTTCTGTTGTCTCGGGACGACGATCAAGAAGGCAGGTTCACGCGAGGCGTTCCGCGCCGTCGATCAGGGGGCGGTGCTGGCGTTCGCGTGGGCGGCGCAACAGGGTGGCGCGAAACGATTTTTCCACGTCTCGTCGATGGGCGCTGATGCGGCGTCGCGTTTTTTCTACACGCGCGTGAAGGGCGAAACGGAGCACGCGTTGGAAGTGATGAACTTCGAGACGCTCGGCCTCTTTCGCCCGAGCTTGTTGCTCGGGCCGCGGACGGAATATCGGCTGGGCGAGCGGCTGAGCGCGATGGGGCTGGCGATTTCTGAGCCGTTTCTCGTCGGAGGCTGGCGCAAGTTCCGCGCGATCCACGCTGAAGTGGTCGCGCGGGCGATGGTGCGCGCGGCGCTCGGAAGCGGGCCGCGCGGAACGCTTATTTTTGAATCGGACGAGATTCAGGATCTCGGTCGGCGCTAGACGGCGCGGTGCTTTTCGGGACCGGGCGCAGGGTCACGATCTGCTTTTCGGATTTGCCGGCGACCTTCAGCGCGAGTGTCACGGGGAGTTCGTCGGGCAGATCGCCGCGCACGAACGATGTCATCGGTGCGAACTCGGCCGTCTCGCCGGGCGGCACGGTGAGCGTCGCCGGGAGCACGACGAAATTGCCGAGCGGCGAATCGAAATCCGGCGCCGCGACTTCGAGCGGCGTGCTGCCGGTGTTGTGCAGGCGCAGGTGAATCATGAGCGGCAGGCCGCCGGCCGGCGCGATGCGCGGGCCGCCAGCGCTGAAATCTCCGCGCGGTTCGTCGCCGCCCGAACCACCCGGTCCACCACCGCCGCGTGGGCCGCCGCGACCACCGCCACCGCCGCCGAATTGCATCGGCCCGGCACCGCCACCGAAATTCATGCCGCCGCCTCCGCCGCCCCGGCGACCGCCGCCTTCGCGACCGCCGCGCGCGCCGCTCTCACCGCCGCCTTCGGGGCGTTGGAATTCCATCCCGACGCGGATCGAGGCGACCAGTTGTCCGCCGAAAAACGTTCCTTCGCCTGCGACCGGTGTGGGTGGCTTCGGCGGAGTGCCGCGATGCGGGCGGTCGTCGGACGCGCACGAGGCGAGCAGGCTGGCGAGCAGGGCGGCCATCAACGATGGCCAGAAGCGGGGGCGGGAGCGCATCCGGCTTGAGACGCGTGGGCCGCGCGGAGGTTTCGCGCGACTGGACGGTTTGGGACGGGACGCGGGAGGCGCGGGATAAAGGTGCGCCGTCAGCTCCAGTGGTAGTTGAAACTGACGCTGATCCGCTCCTCGGCCACGCGGTTGGCGGCGACTTCGTGGCGCAGCCAGCTCTCGAAGAGCAGCAGCCAGCCGGCCTTCGCGGGGTAGGTGATGTGCGACTGATTTTCGCGGCGCGCGTCGGCGATCTTCGGTGGCGCGGCCATGAACTTGCTCAGGCGCGGGTCCTCGAACTTCAGGCCGGGACAACCGCGCGGCGTGACGACGTAATAGGTGCCGCTGATGAAGCTGTTCGGGTGCAGGTGCAGGCTGTGTGCGGCGTGCTCGGGCATGATGTTCACCCAAAAATCGCTCATCGCGATCTCGCGGCCGCGCAGATCCATGTCGAGCTCGCGGGCGAATTTCCTCACGTGCGCGGTGATCTTCCGCTCGAGGGCGCCGAACGTGGACGAGAATTCATGCAGGCGGTTGATCGAGGCGTAGGAGGTGTAGCCGCCGGGGTAATTTTTCTCCGACCACTTGCGGCCGGCTTCGTCGTAGTCGCGGATGCGGCGGCACTCGTCGGCGAGCTCGGCGTTGAAGCGCGCGAGGCCGCTCCGGAGCAGCGGTTCGTGGTAAAGGTAGGTGGGAAACCAAGCGCGCGTCGGCATGTCAGGACTGTGAGCCGCCGGTCCCGCTGCTCGCAAGGGACGAAAAATCCCTGAAAGTCGCGCGGTGCGAGTTTTGAGATTGAGCTAGGGGTTTCCCCCTGTTTCACAGGCCAGCTTGGATTTATGAAACACACACTTCACCGCATCCTCGCGAGCTCCTTGGTGGTGCTCGCCTTCGCCAGCGCCGCTCGGGCCGACCGCATCGAGCTGACCGACGGCTCGGTCGTGAACGGCAAACTCCTCGCCGCCGACAACGGCCAGTTCAAGGTCGAGACGAAGTTCGCCGGCGTGATCACCATCGCGCAGGACCAGATCAAGACCTTCGCGACCGACGAGGCCGTGAACGTCGGCCTCAAGGCCGGCACGCAGGTCCTCGGCACCGTCGCCTCCACCGGCGGCGGCATCGCCGTCACCGCCGCGGACGGGCAGATGTCCGCCAGCGCCGCCAACGTCGTCGCCGTCTGGCGCCCGGGCGAGGACAGCCCCGCCATCCGCGAGGCCAAGGCCGCCGCCGAGAAGCTCAAGCGTCGTTGGGCCTACGAGGCCTCCGCCGCGATCAATGGCCGCACCGGCGGCTCGGAGAAGTTCGCCGGCGCCGTCGGCTTCAAAGCCACGCTCGAGAGCAGCGAGGACAAGCTGATGTTCAACGCCGCCATCAACCGCGCCCAGGAGAACGGCAACAAGACTGCCGACGACTGGAAGGCCGGCGTCGACTACTCGTCGTTCTTCACCGGCGCCAACGTGTGGTATGCCCGCACCGAGCTCTCGAAGGACAAGATCAAGAACATCACCCTCCGCTCCAACTCCGCCTTCGGTATCGGCCGCAAGCTCGCCCACTCCGACACGCGCGACACGGAAGTCCGCCTCGGTCTCGGCTACCTCTATGAAACCTACACCGGCACGACGCCGGACTTCGCCTCGGCCGGTCTCGATATCGCGCTGCTCAACAAGCAGAGCTTCGGCTGGACGACGATGAACAACACGCTCACCTACACGCCCGCGTTCAAGGATTTCGCCAACTACCGCATCCTCCACGAGACGACTTTCGACCTCCCGATCAAGGGTGCCGACTTCTGGAAGCTCCGCATGGGTGTGAACAACGACTACCAGAGCCAGCCCGCCGGCAACGCCCCGAAGCTGGACACGACCTACTTCTCCGCGCTCATCCTGAATTGGAAATAAGCGCGCCTGACGCGCAGGCGGAAATTTCAAGGCGGAGCCGCGAGGCTCCGCTTTTTGTTTTCCGCTCTGGCCTCGGGAAGGGGCGGGTCACGCGCCGAGCGCGAAGCTCCGCACCACGCGATACGCGGGTGGCGAGCCGGCGCGCAGCTCGCTCGCGTAGAGCTCGAACGACGCCACGCGGAAAGGCGGCGCCTCGAATGCACGGTGGCGATGCAGGAACTTGGCGAGGCGCTTCGCGTCGGTGTGCTCACCGAGTCGCGCGACCGTGAAGTGCGGCGCGAACGTCCGCACATCGATCGTCATGTCCACCGCGAGCAACGCCTCGTCGACCTGCTTGCGCAGCTGGAACAGCCGCGTGTGTCCGCTGCCCACGCCGGCCCAGAGCACCTTGGCCGGGCCGCGCGGAGGAAACACGCCGAGGTCGCCGACCGGCAGGACGAACGGCTCCACACGCACGCGCGCGAGCGCAGCTTCGAGTTGCTCTTGTTTTTCCGGCGTCGTGTCCCCGATGAAGCGCAGCGTGAGATGCAGATTGTCTGCCGGCACCCAGCGCGTGTCGGTGAGGAAATCATCCGCCAGCGCCGCGAGTTCGCGGCGCACGATCGCGGGCGGCGTGAGGGCGACGAAGAGGCGCTGCGGGCTCATGCGTTCGAGCGAAGCCGTGCGCGCCGCTGTCGCCAGTGCAAAGTGCGGTGTGAAAAGAGGCGGAGTCCGCTGTTCCCCGTTGCTTGCTTTCGCGCCGTGAAGAAAGCCGTCCTGCGGTTCTGCGTTCTGGCCCTGAGCGTGAGTGCGAGCGAGGGCTTCTGGGCACGTCTGCCGCCGGAGCAGCGGGCGAAGGCCGGCTTGGAAAACCTCTCGCCCGAGCAACGCGCCGCGTTCGATTTGCTTGCGGCCGAATTGGCGACGAGCGAACCGGGTCACGTCATCGCGGTCGCGCGCGAAGGCGATCGCGGAGGCGAAGCCTGAGATCGAGTGCCAGAGAAAGGCGCGCGTCGGTTTGGAGGCGAAGCGTGCGCCGGCGACCGGCACGATTCCTCCAAGCTCGTCGACACATTCCGGGCGTGGGGGCTGGGCGCGGTTTTCCGGCTCGAGAACGGGCGGACCTGGGTGGTCGAGAAGAGCGCGGGGAACGCTTCTTCGGCAGACCAAGCGACGGGAGCCGGCCATGATCTCTCCCGGTTCGCCGGTCGGATCGCGCCAACCGCTTTTGCGCGGCGTCAGTCCTTCTTGAGCAGCAACGCCGCGATCTGCGGGTAGGTCTCGCGGGCGATGACACCGGCGTTCTCGGTCGCAGGAAAATCGGCCGACCACACCGTGCTGCCGTCGGCCGTGCGCTCGATTTTCACCCGAGTGACCAGCTTTGCGTCGACCGTGTCGGGCGCGCAGGACAGCACGAGGCGCGCGCCGAGCGTGGCGCCGCGGGCGGCGGGTGTCTCGCCGTCCTTCAGCGGCATGGTGCTCAGGCTTGTCCGGACGCCGCTCAGGACGACCAGCTTGCCGAACAGTTCGCCGGTGATGCCGGTGCCGTTGGCCGCCGCCGAGTGGGTGACGATGATAAGGTCGGCCGGGCGTTTCGTGATCGGGGAGTTGGACTCCAGGCGGCGCAGCGAGTCGTTGACCTTCGCGGCGATCTCGTCCGGGCGGCCGGGGACCGGCGGCGGTGCGCTGCCCACGCTGAAGGAGCAGTGCGTGCACGCGTTCAACGCGACAATGATGAAAACGATCCAGCCGATGACGCGGACCCAGAGCGGCAGCCGGAGCCAGGCGCGCCAGGTTTTTTTCCACCGGCCGACAGGCGCGGGGGAAGACAGCGGCGGGAGATATTGCGGGGCGCGGGCGAGATTGTCCGGTCGCGGCGCGACCGTCGGCGCGTGGTGCAAGCGGTGCGGTCCGCCTGCGGCGAGCCGCCGTGCGAGCTCGCGGAACGCGGGAGTGGCGTCGCCCTCGGGCACGCGCAGCCACTGCACCGTCACGAATTTCTCGGGGACGCGTGCAGTCGTCTCCGTCGATTCGTCGATCGTGACGGGCAGGAGGAAAACGATGTCGTCGGCCATATCGAGCATGCGCTCGAGCGCGAAACGCCACTCGCGCCGGAAATAGCCTTCGAGCCGCGCGCTCGCCCGGGTCGAGATCACGGGCATGAAGTAGGTGCACTCGCGGATTTGGCGGCGGATTTTCGCGTCCCACGCGTCGCCGCCGGTGAGCTCGTTCTCGTCATACCACGCGTCGATTCCGGCCTCGTTCAACGCATCGCGTAGCTTGCGAATGGCGGGCCGATCCTCGGAGGCGTAGCTCAGGAAAACGGACGGTCGGCCGGCGGGGGCGGGATCTTGGGACATGACGAAGGGTGAGATTTTGTGCCGGGGTTGGTGCGGTCAATGGACCTGAGACAAAGGGGCGGAACTAGCGCCGAGCTGCGGTTGGGTTGCGGCGTAGGCGGATGGTCGTGCGATGGACGAGGCGGTGTTTCGCGCCTCGGAACCGGGCTCCGCTTTAGGCAGCGTGCTTGCGCGCGCTCGTTGTTCGCCGGGCCGAGTGGCACCGTGCCGCCGATAGGGATAGCCGCTTCGCGCGCCGGCGATGCCGGGTTCGCGTCCTTCGCGGTTTCGCTGCTGCGTCGGCCGCGGGTCGCGATCGAGCGACACGCGAAGACCCGGGCGGGAATAAGGACAGGTGCGGGGCCGCGAAAAAAGGCGCCGCCGTGCGGCGGGGACGATAGGTGGCGGAGATCGACGTGCGTCCGAGCCTGTGCGGCGCGCGGAAACTTGCCTGCGAGTCCGGCCCTTCAGGGAACGCGTGAAGGGAGAGGCGGACGCCTCAGGGCGCGACGACCTTCACGTCGCGCAGGATCCACTTTTTCTCTGCATCGCGGCCCATCTGCGCGGTGATGGCGTCGCCCTTTTTCACGCGGGCGAGTGTCTCGGCTTCGACGCGGAACATCATCGTCATCGCGTGCATCACGCCGGGGACTTCCTCGTGTTTCACGACGAGCGCGGACTTGTCGGCGAGGACTTCGACGACGAGGCCCTTGAGCGGATGCAGCTGCGGGGCCGGCGCTGCGTCGGCGACGGGGGCGGACTTTTCTTCGTCGGCGTGGCAGCAGCAGACTTCCTTGCCTTTGCAGCAAGCGCAGCCGCAGTTCTTCGCTGAATCGGCGGCGAAGAGCGCGGCGGGCAGGAATGAGAAGAGGGCGAGCAGGAGCGAGCGGAGTTTCATGGTGAATCGTTGAGGGAAGAATGAGTGGGCGCGGTGGGTTCGCAAAGCTCAAGGAGCGCGAGTTCGTCGCCGCGCACGATGGCGCGCGGGCGGGCGGCGCTCGTGGTTGCGGCGGGAGCGGGCTTCAGCGCGGCGGCGTCGATCAGCGCGGTGTGGACTTGCGTGGCGGCGGGGGATTTCGGATTCGCGGCGTCCTTCGGCACGGCGTCGGTCCAGCTGATGACAGCGGTGAGGCCGTCGCCGTCGCGGCGCGCGGCGAGGCGGGCGAAACCGCTGGCGCGGACCGAGGACGTCGCGGCGACGAGTTGCGGGGCGGAGAGCGAGCCGTCGGGGAAAATGCGGCGGACGTAGAGGCCGGCGTCGTTGCCCTTCGACGCGGCTTCGAGCCACGAGACGAGCGAGGAGTTGTCGGCGAGTTTCACGAGGTCGATGCGGCCGATGGGGCGGCCGAGATCAATCGCGAGCGCGGGGCCGAAGGTGACGCCGCCGTCGCAGGAGACCTTGGCTTGCACGCGGGCGACGCCGTCGGCGGCAGTGAACCACGCGATGGCGAGCGACTCGCCGCGCGCGTCGGCGGCGGGGCCGTTGACGGGGCAGGCGGGGATTTTCCAGCCGTCGGTATGGAGCGGGCGCGGCGGGCCCCAGATGTTTTGGTTGAAGAAGACGATTTGGTTGTCGCGGATCTCGTCGGGCGTGTGCCCGCGATAGGCGAGGATGAGGCGGTCGCCGCCGAGGTGGGCGAGCGAGGTCTGGCAGCAGGTGCAGGTGTCGGGATCGACGACCCAATCCTGCAGCGTCGAGCCGTCGGGCGCGAGCAGGCGGGCTTTGAGGCGCATCGCGGGGGCGTAAGGCGCGTTGGGGTCCTTGGCGGGGCGAGCAGCGTTCGGATCGCGTTTCACCCGCGGTGCGTTTGGATCGCGGACGCGGGCGCTTTCGAGCCAGACGGCCATGACGCGGCCTTCGCTGAGCGGGGCGAGGCTGACGAATTCGTGTCCGAGTGCGGCGGGCTTGGTCCAGGTGGCGCCGCCGTCGGTGGAGCGGGCACACCAGCCATCGTAACCGTGGGCGTCTTCGTCCGCGGGTTTTTGAAACCACTGGGCCCAGAGCTGGCCGTCGGTGCCGACGGTGAGAGAGGCGAAGTCGGCCCAGTTTTCCATGAGCAGCTTCGTGCTGACGATCGGGCGCGGGGCGCTCCATGTCGCGGCGCCGGGCGCGAGCGTCGCGAGCCACAAGGCGCGCTCGCCGGCGGCGGTGCCGGGGCCGGCGTAGGTGAGGTAGGTCGTGCCGTCGGTGCCGGTGTAGAGCGAGGACTCCTGGGTGTCGGCGGGCGCGGGCGAGGGAAATTCGCGCACGGCGGCGGCGGTGTGCGCGCAGAGCGCGAGGCTGAGGCTGAGCAGGGCGGCGTGGAGGTTCCGTTTCATGGCGTGGGAATGGCGAAGGTGAGATTGCCCCAGTAACTTTGCCAGTCGTATCCCGGGGCGTCGGCGAGTGGGACCATGTGCACGACGCTGATCATCCAGTCGCCGGCGAATGGGAGCGTGAACGCGACTGTGCCGTCGGCGGCGGTGCGGGCGGGAAGCTCGGTGAGTTTGTCACCTTGGCGATGCCACGCGCGGACGAGGGCGCCGGCGAGCGGCTGGTCGTCGAAGAACACGGTGAAGCCGAGCGAGCCGCCCGGGCGCGTGGCGAACGGATCGGCGCGCGGGACGATTTCGAGGCGCTGGCCGGTGCGGGTGGCATAAGTGGTGTCGGACGACTCGCCGACGCGCACGAGAGTTTTGACGCAGCGGCGGTAGAGTTCGCGGCCGGGGGATTTTTCCTGGCCGCGCTCGGCGCGGAGGCGGAGGACGCGATCGAGACCGTCTTCGCGCAGGTAGTCGTTGAACTTTTCCGCTTCGAGCGTGATGGACTTGGCGATGGTATCGACGGCGAGCAGGTGCGTGCCGGAGCCGGCAAGGGGAAGGGACAGTGTGCTCGGCTCGACGGCGGTGGCGGGCACGCGCGAGTATTCGTCGCTGCGGCCCGAGGCGGTGAAGTGGTTGAATGCGGTGACGAGCTCGCAGGTGAAGGGGCGTGGTTCGCCTTGGAAATCCATGCCGACGCGCAAGGCGAATTCGACGGTGTCGTCCGGCGCGGCAAAGTGCGTCGCGGGGCGCAGCCAGAATTCGTGGGCGGAGAGCGGAGCCGCGAGGAGCGTCAGGACGGGGAGGGAGCGGAGGGCGGTCGTGATCATGGAAGGCGAAGGACGGACGGCGGAGGGACGAGGCGGACGCGAGGACGGCACACGTCGTCCCTCCTGTCCTGCAATGGGCTAGAAGGTCACGCGGGTCGAGAATTCGGCGCTGATCGGGTCGGCGAGGCGGCGCATCGTGGTGCCGGCAACGGGTTCGTATTCGGCGTCGGTGAGGTTGCGGCCGCGCAGGTTGAAGACGAAGCGGCGCCAGGTGTAACTCACGCCGGCGTCGACCGTGGTATAGCCGGCGGCGACGACGGAGTTGTTGTTGTTGGCGAAGCGATCGCTGACGTGGCGGACGGCGGCGTTGAGCGCGAAGCCGTTCGCGAAGCGCTTCGTGGCGAAGAAGCCGAGGACCCACTTCGGGATGTTCGACGGCGTGTTGCCGGTGCGGTCGATGACGCCGGTGCCGAGATTTTCGGCGAAGGAGCCATACCAGGCGTCGGTCCACGCGGCGTTGCCTTCGAGGCGCCAGCCGGGCGCGGGCGACCATGCGAGCGCGGCTTCGACGCCGCGGGATTTTTGTGCGCCGATCTGTTGCGAGATGCGCACGCCGGTGACGGGGTCGAGCGTGGAGGCGAGGAGGTTGTTCTTCTCGATGTCGAAGAGCGCGAGCGTGGCGTCGAGCTGTTTGGTCAGGGAACCTTTGGCACCGATCTCGAACTGGCGGCCGGTCTGGAGGGAGAAGTCGTTCGAGCTCGCGGTGAACGACACGAGTTGTGTCGTGGGCTCGGCGGCGCGGGAGTAGCTGGCGTAGAGGTTCACGTCCTTCGTGACGGACCAGACGAGGCCGCCGCGGCCGGTCCACGGGGCGTAGCTTTTCGTGTAGGTGGCGAACGTCGTCGTGGGCGTCGCGAGCGTGTCGCGCTGGAGGTCGATCGCGTCGTGACGGAGGCCGGCGACGAGCTTGAGCGTGGGCGTGAGGTCGAGGGCGTCCTCGGCGTAGAACGCGAGCGTGTCGATCGTGATGTGGGAGGTTTTCAGAAAGCGGTTCGGGTCGCCGGGGCCGTAGGTTTGCGCGGGATCGAGCAGCGTGACGGCTGGGGCGGTGGTGGCGTAGCCGGTGGGCGTGCCGCCGCGGGTGAGGTTGTTGCGCTCGAAGAAGCCGCCGACGATCACGCGGTTCGGCCGGCCGGCGAGCGTGCCCTTGTAGATGGCGTCGAGGCGGTCGCCGGTGAGCAGATCGTCGCGGTAGATGTGGAGGAACGAGGAGCGCGTGACGAGTTTGGTGACGGGATTCCAGGTGTTGGACTCGAGGTTGCGCCACTTGAGGAGCTGGGTGGCGAGGTAGGCTTCGTTGCGGAGTTCCCAGTCGGGCGTGAGGCGCAGCTCGGCGCGGAGGCGCGAGAAGGTGTTCTCGGTCTTCGCGTAGTTATCGAGGATGTTGTAGTTGGTGCGGCGCGCGGCGGGCTCGACGCGGGGATTCACCAGGCGGTCGGTGGCGCTGTTGAAGGTGCGGATTTCGACGGGCGAGTTGGGCACGGTGGTGTTGATGACGCCGTCGTAGACCACTGGGTTGCCGTAGTAGGACTCGTTCCAGTCTTTCAGGCCGGTGGTATTGAAGGTGAGTTTGAGTGTATCGCTGACTTGCCAGCCGAGTGCGGCGGCGAGGCCGTCATAGCGCTGGGCGTTGCGGTCGACGTAGCCGGCGGTCTCGTTGTGCGAGTAGTCGAGGCGCGAGGTGACGCTGCCTTTTTTGCCGAGCGGGAGCGGGCCGCCCCAGCCGAGGCCGTAGCGGTAGCTGTCCCACGCGCCGACGGAGGCGAAGGCTTCGCCGCCGGCGCGGGTGGCGGGCGGTTTCGAGAGGTAGTTCACGGCGCCGCCGATGGCGCCTTCGCCGAACATGAGCGAGGCGGGACCCTTGAGGATTTCGACGCGGTCGAGGAGGAACGAGTCGACGGTGCGCGAGGATTGCGACGCGGTGTTCTGGCGGATGCCGTCGCGCATGATCGTGACGCTGTTCGAGCCGAAGCCGCGCGTGGAGTAGGTGGGGATCGAGCCGAATTGCGTGCCGCCGGTCATGCCGACGGCGGCCTCGACCGCTTCGACGGCAGTGCGGAGGCCGCGCAGTTGCATCATTTCCTGCGAAACGATGGAAACGGACGCGGGCAGGTCGCGGTTGGCGAGGCCGAGGCGCGAGCCGGTGGCCGGCGCGGAGTCGAGTGGGAGCGAGAAGTCTTTTTGCTTTTCCGCGGTGACTTCGAACTCGTCGAGTTTGACGACGTCGGGTTTGGCGTCGCTCGCCGAAGTGGCGGGCGCGGTTTGGGCGCGCGCGCCGGTCGTGGCGAGCAGCGCGAGGAACGTGAGAGTGAGGAGCGTGGATGGCTTCATGACGGAGATGAAAGGTGGCTTGATGGAATGCGGGCGGCGTTCAGCGCGCGTTGAGTTCTTCCCAGGTCCAGAACTTGTCGCGCTTCACGGTGAGGCGGACGACGGAGACCTGTTCGGCGGTGACGGCGGAGGCCTTGTTGCCCCAGGAATTGCGCGCGTAGGTGATGGCGGCGGCGAGGTCGGCGTCGTTGAGCACGGGGCCTTGCGGCGGCATGACGCTGTTGAATTCGTGGCCGTTGACGGTGATCGGGCCTTGGAGGCCGTGCATCGTAGCGCGGATGATCTTGCCGGGATCGGCTTCGGTGATGAGCGGCGATCCGGCGAGCGGCGGGAACACGGCGGGCACGCCCTGGCCGTTGGCCTGATGGCAGACGGCGCAGACTTTCTCGAAGACGGCTTTGCCGGCCAGGAGCTGGCGCGCGAGCGCGTCCTCGGGCGATTCGGCGGCCGCGGTGGGCGTAGCGGTTTCTGAGCCCGACTTTGAACAGCCGGCGAGCGTGAGGAGGGCGAGGCCGGCGGTGAGCGCGGCGACGCGGGTGGAGCGGAATGATTTCATGGTGTGGCGAAAAGGGAGGGCCGCCCCGGCGCTCTTATGAAAAACCCGACAGGACAAGTGACGGTTTTTCCGCCGGAGCGGCCCCAAGTGGTGCGGTGAACGTCAGAGGGTGACGTCGAGTTTGAGCCAGAGCGTGCGGCCGGGCTCGTTGACGCGCGCGGTCTGGACGAAGCCGGGAACCATCGCGCCGGATTTGCTGAGGTGCTCCGCGTAGGTGCGGTCGAAAACGTTGTCGACGCCGGCGGAGAGGCGGGCGCGCGCGGTGGGTTTCCAGCTGGCGTTGAGCGAAAGCGTGCCGAAGCCGGCGGTCTCGCCGAGGTCCTGACCGACGATGTTGCCCTGGCCGATCGCGACGCGGTTCTGGCGTGCGACGGCGCGGAGGAGCGCGCCGGCGGACCACGTCGGGCGCGTGTAGGCGAGGGCGAGGCGCGACTCGAGCGGCGGCAGCTGCGCGAGCGGGCGCGCGTCGGTGTCGTTCGTGCCGCGCACGTAGGCGAGCGACGCGTCGAGTTTCCAGTCGGTGGCGAAGCGCCACGCGAGGCCGGCCTCGCCGCCGCGCGTGGTGGCGTCGATGTTGCGCGTCACGACGGCGCTGCGCGTGCCCATCATGCCGGACGGTTTGGTGAAGCCGCTCTGGACGAGGATGAAATCGTCGATGCGCGCGGCGAAGAGGGAGGCATTCCATTCGAGCGCGCCGATTTTGCCGAGGGCGCCGACATCGAGCTGCGTGGTGGTTTCGGGACGCGTGCTGAACGCGGTCACGCTGCCGGTGGACTCGTTCTTGATCGCTTCCCAGTAATCGGGGTAGCGCTGCGTGCGGCCGAGTCCGGCGAAGAGCGTCGCGGTGCTGCGGCCGGGCGCGCCGAGATCGCGTTCGTAGCGGACGAAGCCGCTGGCGAGGTCGCTCGTGCGCGTGCGGCCGGCGGAGGGGTTCGGCGCGGTGCTCATCATCGAGAGCGCGACGACGGCGCGGTTGTCGGTGGCCTTCCATTGATCGAGGCGCGCGCCGACGTAGGCGCGGGAGCCGGGCGCGAGCGTGACGGCGGCCTCGCCGAAGAGGCCACGTTGCTCGAAGCGGGCGTCGCGGACGCGGGCCTTGGCTTCGTAGGGCGACGCCGTCTCGTTCGTCGTCGAGCGCAGCGTGTGGACGTTGGTCTGCGTGTCGGCGCCGAGCGTGAGGTGCGTGGACTCGCCCGGCGTGAGTTCGAGTTGCGCGGTGGCGCCGGTGGTCTCGCGGTCGGGGTTGGAGACGGATGGGTTGGGCATCATCATCGACGCGGCGAAGGCCCGCAGCGAGTAGTTGTCCATCACGTGGTCGACGTAGTTGTGGAAACCGCGCAACTCGACCGCAGCGATGAGCGGGGTGAGTTGCTCGCGGCGGAGACGGAGTGCGTAGTTGTCGCGGGCGAATTTCACGCCGTCCATCGCGCGGTCGGCGTAGGCGGCCTCGCCGTCGCTCACGGCACCGGAGAGCTCGACGAACGTGAGCGCGTTGGGCGTCCACGCGGCGGTGGCGTTGGCGCTCCAGCGACGGTAAGCGCTGTGCACGTCGCGGCCGGCTCCATCGGCGTAGTCGTCGGCGCGCGTGGTGGTGCCGGTGGCGCGGATTTGCCAGTCAGGCGCGCCGGTGCGCGCGTCGGCCACGGCGTCGAAGCGCCCGAAGCTGCCCGCAGTGACGGAGCCGAAGAGCGAGGATTCGCGCTCGGCGAGGCGGCGGTAGGTGCGCTCGAAGAGCACGACGCCGGCGCTGTTGCCCGGACCGTAGAGGACGGATTGCGGGCCCTTCACGACGGTGATGCGGTCGTAGGCGGCGGGGAAAACGTAGGCGGTGGGCGGGTCCATGCGGTTGCCGCAGCCGCCGAAGATGCACTGGCCGTCGAGTTGCACGCCGAGGCGCGAGCCGGCCATGCCACGGAGCACGGGATCGCCGTCGGTGCCGCCCTTGCGGATCACGGCGAAGCCCGGCACGGCGCGCAGCGCGTCGGCACCGTCGTGCGCAGGCATCGGTTGCGCGGGAGCCTTCGGGTCGGTGGTGACGACGAGCGGCTGCGCGGCCTTGGCGCCGGTGACGACCAACGGGTCGAGTTCGACGGCAGGCTCGCGGGCGGGTGGAATGGCGGGCTCGGACGCGGTGGCGACCAGAGCGGTGAGAGAGAGGGAAAGAGCGAAACGGGAAAACGAGTGCATGACAAACGGGCGCGCAGAACGCGCATTGAGGCGGGAGCAGGCGCGCGCGGACGGGCCGGCGCGGCCAAACGCAACGGACGCGGCGCTACGAGGCGCGCGTCGAGGAGAGCGTGGAGGGAGGGCTCAGTGGCGCGTTAGACGCGCGGGGGCGGCACGGGCACCGCATCGGTGCGCGTGAGGCCGGCCTCGTTCGCGAGGCCCGGCCAGGAAAATTCAGGAGCGATCACCACGACCGGAGGCGTGGCGTGAAAAGCGAGGACGACGCGGTCGCTGCCACCGAGGGCGTCGTCGCGCGGCGACTGGTCGCGCGCGGTGTCCTGGGCGGATTGGGCGATGTGGCAGAGATTGCACGCTTCGCCGTCGACGAAGGTCACGCGCAGCGCTTCGTGCGCGGGCATGACGGCCGAGTAGTCGTGAAACATCTTCGCCCACGCGACAACTTGCACGACATTCCACACCGCGCCGTTGGCACAAAGCCAGGCGACGAGCAGCGCGATCGTGGAAAGTTGGCGGCGCATCGGGGACGCAGCAATGCGAAGGCCCCGCGCGGTGCGCAAGCTGTTTCGCCGGCGGCGCGCGGAGAAATCAGGTCTTACACGACGTCGATAAGCCCGCCTGCGAGCGCGCAGGCCAGCACCACGGCCCACACCGGGACCCGTGGCACGAACAACGCGCCGAACGCGGCGGCGGTGAGCGCGGCGCTGCGGAGGTCGGTGAATGCGACGGCGCCGATGGGATGGATGAGCGCGGCGAGCAGCAGGCCGACGACCGCGGCGTTGGCGCCGCGGAGTGCCGCGCGCGCGCGTGGCTGGACGCGGAGCGTTTGCCAGAACGGCAGCACGGCGGCGACGAGCAGCAAGCCGGGCAGAAAAATCCAGAGCGTGGCCCACGCTCCGCCGGCGACACCATGCGTCGTCGTGCCGAGGAAGGCGGCGAAGGTGAACAGCGGACCCGGCATCGCCTGTGCCGCACCGTAGCCGGCGAGGAACTGCTCGGCGCTGACGCCGCCCGGCGCGACGAATTCCTTTTGCAGCAGCGGCAGCACCACGTGCCCGCCACCGAAGACGAGTGCGCCGGAGCGGTAGCATTGATCGGCGAGAGCGGCGGGCCAATTTGCCGTATTACGGCAAATTGCCGGGAGCGCGAGGAGCAGGGCGAGGAAGGCGACGAGGACCGTGGCGGACGTGCGGAGCGAGCTGGCGGTGGCGGAGTAACCGGAGGAAGCGGCGGGAGGTGCTGGCGGGGCCGCAGCTTCGGACGGGCGCGAGAGCAGGGCGAGTCCGGCGAGCGCACCGGTGGCGATGACGGCGAGTTGCAGCCACGCGAACGGCAATGCGAGCAGTGCGGCGGCGCTGACGAGGACGAGCACGGCGCGCGCGGCGTCGGGCGCGAGAGCGCGCCACATCGCGAGCACGGCGTGCGCGACGACAGCGACGGCGGCGAGCTTGAGGCCGTGGAGCCAGCCGGTGCCGAGGAACGCGCTGAGTTTTCCGGCGCTGAGCGCGAAGGCGGTCATCAACGCGGCGCTCGGCAGCGTGAAGCCGAACCACGCGGCGAGTCCGCCGGGCCAGCCGCGCCAGAGGTAGCCGAGGCCGAAGCCGGTCTGGCTGCTCGCGGGGCCGGGGAGGAATTGGCAGAGCGCGACGAGGTCGGCGTAGTGCGCCTCGTCGATCCAGCGGCGGCGCTCGACGTAGTCGCGGCGAAAATGGGCGAGGTGCGCGACCGGACCGCCGAACGACGTGCAGCCGAGGCGCAGCGCGGCGAGAAAGATCTGCGGGACGGTCGGCGGTGTCGCTGGTGTGGCCACGGGAGAGACAATCAGTTGAACCACGAATGGACACGAATGAACACAAATGACGAAGCGCCGGGTGAATTTTTCGCGTCGGAACACGGATGAGATTTTGGGGTGAGCCTGGATGTGGAAGGTAGGCTTGCGGCTGGTGCGGGAATTGGAGCGTCGCGAGCCAGCTCGCTCCCACAGCAAGACCAAGGCGGGTTCGTGGAGGCTTGCCCCGGGGTATTGGGCGGCGCTCAATCGCGGCGCGCGACGCACCATGCTCCTCGCTTTGCACAAACCCTACGGCGTCCTGTCGCAGTTCACGCCCGAGCCCGGCTCGCGGTGGCGGACGCTGGCGGAGTTCGGTTTGCCGAAGAACGTCTACGCGCTCGGGCGGCTCGATGCGGACAGCGAGGGATTGCTGCTGCTGAGCGACGAGGCGGGGCTGAATTCCCGGCTGCTCGATCCGGAGCGCGGGCATCGGCGCGAGTATTGGGTGCAGGTGGAGCGCATTCCAAACGATGCGGCGCTGGCGCAGCTCGCGCGCGGCGTGACGATCGGCGATTACCGCACGCAGCCGTGCGCCGTGCGGCGGTTGGAGCCGGCGCCGGAGCTGCCGCCGCGCGAGCCGCCGATCCGTGTGCGGCAGAGCGTGCCGGATTGCTGGCTGGCGCTGGAGTTGGGCGAAGGGAAAAACCGGCAGGTGCGCCGCATGACGGCGGCGGTGGGGCACCCGACCTTGCGGCTGGTGCGCGCGAGCATCGGGGCGCTGACGCTGGCGTCGCTCGCGCTGAAGCCCGGTGCTTGGCGCGAACTCACCCGGGCGGAGCGCGACGCGGTGTTTGCCACCCAATAGGTGACAAACGCGGCGGTCGCGGACGGCGCGTCAGGCGCGGGCTGGCGCGGGGGCGACATCGCCGTCGGCGAGTGCGGCGGCGAGGTGGCGGCGCAGTTTGCGCGAGGAGACGCGGAGCTTCAGCCAGCGGCGCGAGAAGCGGGCGTTGTCGGGGTGGATTTTGAAATCGGCGGCATCGACGGCGAAATGCCGGAGTGTGCGCGCGCGTCCGATGTCGCGGATGAATTCGAGATCCGGGTCGAAGAAGCCCGGGATCATGCGCAGCAGCGGATAGAGCAGCTGGCCCTGCAGCGGCAGCGCGCGCCGCAGCGCGCGGCGCGCGAAGCGATCAGCGGCGATGCGATGGCGGGCACAATAACGCTCGGCGATGGTGGGCATGCGACCGCGCATCGGACGGCGCGGGTGCCGTCGCCTCGAAGGCGAACTGACGAGCGGAGCCGGGTGGTTGACGAGCGGCGCGTCAGGTGCGCGCGACCTGGGGGATTCTCCCCGTGAAACGCGGGCCGAAGACGCACAGCACGAGACCGGAGATCACGAAGGCCGCGGCGGCGAGCTTCCATCCCGGCAGCGATTCGTGCAGGTAGATTGCCGAGGTCACCATGCCGAACACCGGCACGAGGAGCGTGAACGGCGTGACGGTCGACGCAGGATAGTGGCCGAGCAGCCAGCTCCAGATGGTATAGGCGACGAGCGTCGAGAGATAGACGGTGTAGGCAACGCTCAACCAAGCCGCGACGCCGGCGTGCGTGAGGGCATGGGCGATGGCTTCGCGGCCTTCGAAGGCGAACGAGGCGGCGAGCATCGGCAGCGGCACCACGAGCCCGCCCCACACGACGAGCGCGAGCGGATTCACTTTGCCGAGGCGACGCGAGGTGACGTTGGCGAAGCCCCACGAGGCGGCGGCGAGGAGCAGGCAGACGAAACCGACGGCCGTCATCTCGCCGCCGGTGTGCCGGCCGACGATGAAAAATCCGCCGGCCGCGACGAGGGCGCCGGCGACCTGCACGAGGCGCACGCGTTCGCCGAGCATCACGACCGAGAGCGCGAGCGACACGAAGACCTGGAACTGGAGCACGAGCGAGGCGAGGCCGGCGGGCATCCCGAGGCGCATGCCGAGAAACATGAAGGCGAATTGCGCGGCGAACATCGTGAGCCCGTAGGTGAGGAGCTGCGCCCAGGTGATCGCCGGGCGCGGCAGGAAGAACACGAGCGGCAGCGACACGAAGACGAAGCGCACGGCGCAGAGCAGCAGCGGCGGCAGGTCGACGAGCGCGAGTTTCAGCGCGACGAAGTTGGAGCCCCAGATCGCGACGACGAGCAGGGCGAGGAGCAGATGGCGGAGCGGCAGCGTGGAAGGCACGGCGAAGACCTGAGCGGCGAGGTGGTGGCGATTCAAGGTGCGAACGACAAGCTGCGACCTGTATGCCTGAAAATGAGGGCGATTGCGCGGGGCGAGGGTAGCGGTGGCAGAGGGAGTGGAGGGCGGGAGTTCGCCCCGGATTCTGCATCCGCTTGCTGGCGCGGCTGTGATGAATACAGCGCAGGGCCGGCCGGAGACAGCCCTGGGCTCACGCGGTCTTGAAGACGAAGAGCTGGCCCTTCGCGGTGCCGACGGCGAGGAGCGCGTCGTCGCCGCGCCACGCGAACTTCGTGGCGGCGGACGGCATTTTCACTTCGGCGAAGAGCGGATTCTTGCGCGCGGGCGCCCAGAGCGAGAACTCGCCTTCGGCGGAGCCGCTGGCGAGCAGGCCGTGGGAATTCTGAAACGCGACCGCGACCACGCGGCTGTTGTGCGGCAGCATCAGCGGCTCGCGGCCCTCGGGGCCGGCGCCGCTGCAATCCCACACGCAGGCATCGCGGCCGCCGCCGGTGGCGAGCCACTTCGAGTCGGGCGAGAACGAGAGTTCCTTCAGCCGCGTTTCATAGCCGCTCATGTGCAGCTCGAGATCCTCGGCCGGCGCCCAGAGGTGCACGGCGTTGTCGTGGCAACCGGCGACGAGCCAGCGGCGGTCGGGCGACCATGTGAGCGCGTAGATGGCGTTGCCGTAGGTGAATTCTTTTTCGGCGGTGAAGGTCGTCACGTTCCACAGCGAGACATGGCCGAAGCACGCCGCGGCAACCATCGCGCCATCGGGACGCGCGGCGAGAGCGGCGATCGTCTTCGGGGCGTCGGGGAAGGCGTGCACGACGGTGCCGTCGGGGCGGAGGGTGGCGAGTTTGCGGCCGGCAGCGGCGAAGAGAAGCTGAGAGCTGAGAGCGGAGGGCTGGGCGCGGTTGATCCAGACGAGGTGTTCGACCCAGGCGTTGCCGAGTTGGGTTTCGGCCGTTTGCGCGCCGGTCGCGGGACTCCAGAAACGCACGCTGCCGTCCTGGCCGCCGCTGGCGAGGACGTCGCCGGACGGCGACCACGCGAGGCAGTTGGCGCCGTCGGCGTGGCCGGCGAGCGTGTGCTCCGCCGCGCCGGTCGTCGCGTCGTAGAGCGTGATGGCGCCGGCGGCGGAGGCGGCGGCGAGGAGCGCGCCGTCGGGTGACCAAGCGAGGTCGATCGCGTAGTCGTCGAGCGTGGCGGCCCAGTGCTTGGCGAAATTCATCGGTTGCCACACCAAGGACGCAACGGGCGCGATGGCAAGGTCAGGTTCGCGCGTGCGCGTCGGTGTGGGCGCCTCTTGTGGCGTTGCGAGAGCCAGCGGGGCGCGACCAAGGTCGCGGCCTACCGTCGCGGACAAAAAGTGGCGGGGCGCAGTTTGCGACGATGGCAAGCGGTCGCGGCGAGCGCGGCGGCGGCGAGGAGGGCGGCGTAGGTCGAGGGTTCGGGCACGGCGCTGACGGTGAGGGCGAAACCGCGGGACGTGACGTTCATGGTCTCAAGGTCGAAGTAGTAACCGGAGCCGACGATCTGGCCGCTGTCGTTGATGCCGTAGGCGTAGTTGAGGCTCACGAATCCGCTCGCGGTCGCGCCGTCGCTGAACGAACCGGCGAAGAGGGTGTTGAGGTTGATCATCTCGCTGTTGGCATAGTAGAAGGCGTGGCTGTTGTCGTTGTCGTCGGTCGAATAGCCCACGATCGCGCCGGAGGCGTTGACGCCGCGGGCGACGCTGGAGGTATCGCCGAGCAGGGTGCCGAGGTCGCGCATGACGCCGCCGGAAGAAGCGAAGGCGTGGTTGTCGCCGTTGCTGTCGCGCGACACGCCGACGATGACGCCGGCGTCGTTGAGGGCGAAGGCGTCGGAAGTGTCGCCGCCGAGCGTGCCGAGGTCGGACATGCTACCGCCGCTGTAGAGGAAGGCGCGGTCGCTGTTGCCGGCATTGCCGGCGTAGCCGACGATGGCGCCCGAGGTGTTGATGGCGCGGGCGCCGCTGTAGTCGCCACCGAGGGTGCCGAGGTTCGTCATCGTGCCGCCGGAGTGGGCGAAGGCGAACGTGTGGCCATCGGCCGTGGCCGCGTAGCCGACCACGACGCCGGAGTTGTTGATGCCGAGGGCAGCGCTGTTGTTCTCGCCGCCGAGCGTGCCGAGATCGGTCATGACGCCGCCGCTATAGACGAACGGATGGCTCGAGCCGGTGCCGAAGTAGGCTTCGCCGACGATGGCGCCGCTGGCGTTGATGCCGTAGGCCCAGCCGCCGTAGGTGAGGCTCAGTTGAGTCAGGACGCCGTTCGAGAAGCTGACAGGATAGCTCTCGGAGAGGTCGTTGGTCGAGGCGCCGGCGACGACGCCGGAGGAGTTGACGGCCCACGCGGCGTTGTCGAGATAGCGGTTCTCGGTGGCGATCAACGGCAGGGTCGTGAGGTCGGAGCCGACGTAGGATTGCGCCCACGCGAGCGGTGCGGAGCTGAGAACGAAGGTGACAACGAGGGAGGGGGCGCGACGGAGCATGGCGCACGATGGAAATGCGGCCGTGGGCGCGCTACGGGAAACCGCGTTGCGGCAGGCCGAAGATGACCATGGTCGTCCGACCAGGGCGAGCGAGCGGAGTGCGTCGGGTCGGAAGCGGCGCGGAGACGAGCCGTGCGGTGCAGGATAGGCGTGTCTTTTGCGGCGCGCGTGTTTGCGTGGACGCGTGCCCGAGTTGCCGGACATCACCGTTTATGTGGAGGCGCTGGAAGCGCGTGTAGTCGGCCAGTTGCTCGAGTGCGTGCGGGTGCGGGATATTTTCGTGCTGCGCACGGCGGTGCCGCCGATCGACGCGCTCGCGGGGCAGCGGGTGGCGCGGCTGCGGCGGATCGGGAAGCGCATCGCATTCGGTTTCGAGGACGGCAAATGGCTCGTGCTGCACCTGATGATCGCGGGACGGTTGCAATGGACGGCGGCAACGTCCGCGAAGATGACGCCGGTGAAAGTGCGGAATGAGCTCGCGCAATTCGTGTTCGCTGCCGGCGTGCTGACGCTCACCGAGGCGGGCACGAAGCATCGCGCATCGCTGCACGTCGTCGCGGATGAAGCCGGGCTCGCGGCGCACGGGCGCGGCGGGCTGGACGTGTTTGCGGCGACGACGGCGGAGTTCGCGGCGCGGTTGCGCGGGGAGAATCACACGCTCAAGCGCGCGCTGACCGATCCGCGGTTGTTCGACGGGATCGGCAACGCCTACTCGGACGAGATCCTGCATGCGGCGCGGCTGTCGCCGGTCGCGCTGACGTCGAAACTGGACGACGAGGCGGTCGCGCGGCTGCACGCGGCGACGCAGCGCACGCTGCGCGAATGGACGGAGCGGTTGCGTGCGGAGGCGGCGGAGAAATTTCCGGCGAACGTCACGGCGTTCCGTCCGGAGATGGCGGTGCACGGGAAGTTCGGCGCGGCGTGTCCGGTGTGCGGGACGACGGTGCAGCGGATCCGTTACGCGGAGAACGAGGTGAATTATTGCCCGCGCTGTCAGACGGGCGGGAAGCTGCTGGCGGATCGCTCGCTCTCGCGGCTGCTCAATTCCGACTGGCCAAAGACGATCGACGAGTGGGAGGAGCGCCAGGCGGCGCGGTGACGGCAATCAGGGCTGCCGTGGCGTGGGCGGGATGACGGCGGAGACCGCAGCGGTCGCGGCGCGGATGGCGTCCTCGGCCTGTTGCTGGGCCGTGGCCAGAGCCTGCGCTTGAGCCTGCATGGCTTGCCTCACGGCCTGCGCGGCGAGTTCCTGGGGATTCGGAGCAGGGGAGGGCATGGGCGGACGAGGCGGAAACTCGGCGGAGGCGGCGCGCGTCCCGCGCGCGATCATTTCGCCGGCGCGGCGTGCAGGACGGCGTCGGCGATCCGGTTGCCGACCGCGGCGGGGTCGCTGTCTCGCACGGGGAAACTCTGCGACCACGTAACGTTGCCGTCCTCACCGCGCACCAACACGACTTCGAGCGTGGCTTCGGTGACGGGTGCGGTCGGGGCGGCTTCGGTGGTGGCGGGCGTGGCTGGCGGAGAAGTGCGGACGAGACGCGCGCCGAGGACGAAGGTGGCGTCGAGTTTCTTGCCGAGTGCGGCGAGGGCTTCGTTAGTCGGGGCGGGCAACGGCGTGGAGATGAGTGCGGTCTCGCCGGCGCGTTCGATGGAGAGTCGGCCCCAGAGCGGCATGAAGACGTCGGTGAGGAACTTCGCCTCGGCGGGATCGGTGATGCCGGAGTGGAAAGGGACGGCGACGATCTGCTTGTCGGCAGCTTCGGAGTTCCTGATTTCCGCGGCGAGGCGCTTGGCCACTTCGTTGCCGAATTCCGCGAGGCCGGCGGGCAGGCCGGATTCCTTGAGCGCCTTTTGTGCGGCGGCGAGATCGGCGGCGGTGAGTTGGGGCTTGGTTCGCTTCTCCGTCTTCTCGGCGGGAACTTTCCCCGCGGGAGGGGACGAGCGGTTGCGCGCGCAATAGGAGAAAAGGGTGAAGCACGCCCAGATGATGATCAGGACGCGGATCCACTTCGGCGCGCGGCGGAGGAGCAGCCATGCGGCGGTGATGATCCACCAGAGGATTTCCGCGAAAAATTTGAAGAGCGGGCCCACGCCCTCGCCGGTGTGATGCGGGAACGGCGGCATCGGCGGCGGGCCGTCGTGGGCATCGTGCCGGGCACGCGTGGGCGGGAGCGGCGGGGGCGCGCCAGGCGCGGGTGCGGTGGAAGCGCGCGAGATCGGCGGCTCGGTGCGGCCGCGGGGCGGGAGCGGCGCGAGGTGCTCGCCGGTGGCGATGCGGCGCGCGAGGTTTTCCAAGGCCGGTGTCGCGGTGCCGCCGGCGGCGCGCAGCCATTGCACGGCGAAGAATTTCTCCGGGACGCGCGCGTTGCTTTCCGAAGTGCCGTCGATGCAGACGGGCAGAAGGAACATCACGTCGTCGGCCATATCGAGCGTGCGCTCGACGGCGAGGCGCCACTCGCGGCGGAAATAGCCTTCCTTGCGTCGCTCGGTGTTGGCCGAGATGACGGGCATGAAGTAGTCGCACTCGCGGATTTGGCGGCGGATCTTGGCGTCCCAGGCGTCGCCGCCGCCGAGTTCGTTTTCGTCATACCAGACGTCGAGTCCCGCCGCGGCGAGCGTGTCGCGCAAACGGCGCGCGGCTTCGCGATCTTCGGAGGCGTAGCTGATGAACAGCGTCGGTTTGGGCGGCGGTGTGGCGGGGGACGTCACGTGTGGCGAAAATCGGAGTCGCGGCGGAGCGCGTCAAGCACGCGGCGCGGGAAGAGGGGCGCGCCCCCGGCGTGGCCGGCAGCGCGGTCGGGTAACCCAATCGTTGCCGATGGGCGGCGCCGGGGAACGGTTTCCCCGCCGGCGAGAAGGGAATTGTAACCTATTAGGTTACAATTGCTCGGTTCGCTGCGGCGCGGGATGCGGAGGGGCAGGCGTGGTCAGGGCGGGGCGGAGGCGAGCCAGCGGAGGTTGGCGGCGCGGTGATCGACGCGGCTGAGGTAGAATTGCGGCGAGTGGAATTCGAGCCAGCGGTTGCGGTCGGTATTGAGACCGTAGGCGCCGGCGTGGCGTTGCAGAAGCGCGTCGAGGCGCGGGCCGGGGAGGAGTTCGGCGGGGGCGAGGGTCTCGGGGGACACGATGCCGGTCGCGGCGCGCGCGGTGGCGAACGCGGGGTCGGTGAGCCAGCGTTGCCAGACGGAGAGGTTGAGGCGCGGCGGCTGCGTGGTGGCGACGAGGCAGGCCTGGCCGCCGGCGCGCCAGAGCGCGACGCCGGGAAACTCCGCGTGCGCGGTGGCGAGGATCGTGGCGATTTCGCGCGGGCCGAGGTGGTGGAGTTGGATCCATTGCACGAGCGCGCCGCCCGGCGCGAGGCGCGCTCGGGCGAGGGCGTAGAACTCGCGCGAGTAGAGATTCGTGGCGCCGGCGAACCAGAGCGAAGTGATCTCGATCTGGATGACGTCGTAGGGCGTGCGCGAGCGGAGGAGGAAATTGCGGCCGTCCTCGATGTGCACGGCGACGTTGGCGCGGTCGAAGACTCCGCCATGGAGATGGACGAACTCGGCGCGCGCGGCGGCGAGATGCGCGGGCGAGAGCTCGGCGATGTCGACGTGGGCGAAGCCGAGCTGGGCGACGATGGCGGCGGTCTGGCCCGAGCCGGCGCCGATGACGAGAGCGCGGCCGGTCTGCGGGGCGTGGAGGGCGGCGAGCAGGCCGAAGCTGATTTGGGCGGGGACTTCGCCGGCGTCGTCGGCGTCGAACTTGCCGTTTTGCAGGAGGGTTTTGACCGTGCGGCCCTGGGCGTCCGTGCGGGTCGCGACGGTGACGAAACCCGCGGCAAAATCCTCGCGGAACCACGCGAGCCGCGCGTCCGCGGGCAGGCCCGCCGCGAGATAGACGCCGTGCCCGCGCGTGAGCTCGAGGCGATCCCAGGCGGGGAGAAGCAAGACGAGCGCGATGCCTCCGACGGCGAGCGCGCGGGGCAGGTGCACGAGGCGGCGCCAACTCGCGAGCGCGCCGAGGGCGGCGAGCAGGGCGCCGCCGGCCAGGGTGTGCTCGGCGCCGAGGTGCGGGATGAAGCCGAATCCGGTGGCGAGAGCGCCGGCGACGCAGCCGGCGATGTTGGCGAGGCTGAGGCGACCGACTTGCGCGCCGTCGCCGCCGGCGTCGCGCAGCACGCGCGGGAAAACCTGTCCGAGCAGGACGGCGGGCGGAAGCACGAGCGCGGCGACGGCGAGAGTCTTGAGAAGTTCACCCGCCCAGAACCATTCGAGATGCAGCACGCCATTGACTGCTGCGAGCGCGCGGCCAACCCACGGCCACAGCGCGCCGGTGACGGCGAGTGTGACCGCGAGCGAGGCGAGCAGGCGCGGCAAGGCAGTGGTGCCGCCGCGCGCGATGCGGCGTCCGGCCAACGCGAGGCCGAGCAGCACGAGCCCGAGCAGAAGCGAGAAACTGTAGACGCTCGCACCGCAGGCAGCGCCGATGAGGTGAAACCAGACGACTTCAAGCGTGAAGAACGCGAAGCCCGCGGCGAACGCGGAGCCGAGAAACCGGGGCGCGACGGGCACGCGGCGCGCGAGGGCGCGCGGGGCGTGTCCGGACGCGGCGCTCGGGCGCGGAAGGCCCGACCAGAGCGCCAGGCCGATCAACGCGCCGAGTCCGGCGGCGAACCAGAGCGCGCCGTTGGCGCCGACGAGGTTGAAGAGCAGGACGGGCGCGCCGAAGCAGAACGCGCACGCGCCCGCGAGGTTCAGCGCGTAGAGACGCGTGAGCGAGGCATCCGCGAATTCGGGCGTGCTGTGCAGCGCGGCGGCGAGCGTGGGAAGTTGCGCGCCCATCGCGAGCGTGGGCGGCAACAACCAGAGGACCGCGATGGCCGCGCGGCTGGCGCTGAGCGCGTAGGCGGACGATTCGTGCGCGGCGAGCCAGGAGCCGAGTCGCTGGTCGACGGCGAAGAAGGCGAGGGCGAGCAGCGCACACCAGGCGGCAATGAAGAGCTCGAGAATCGCGAGGCGGCGGGAGGCGCCGGCGGATTTTTTCGGACACAGCGCGGCGCCGAGCGCGAGTCCGGTGAAATAGACGACGAGCACCAGCGTGGCGGCGGGCCGGCTCGAGCCAAGGAGGGTCGAGAGGTATTTTTCGGCGACTTGTTCGAGGATGAGCGCGGTGCCGCCAGTGCAGAAAACGGCGCCGGCGAGCAGACGCGGGGCGAACACCGGCGCGTCCGGCCGATGGGGCGCGGGAATTTTTGCGCGAGGAGTATCCGATGCGTGCTCAAACAAACGCCGCGCGGCGATGAGCGGGGCGAGAACCACGAGGGCGGTCAGCGGCCACGCGAGCCATGGCGGGAGCGGGGCGGCGACGCCCCAGAAAACCAAGGCGGCGACGCTCGCGGCCAGTGCGCCGGCGAGGACGAGCAGGCGCGGGCGGCGGATGGTTGCGTCGCCGCGCAAGGGCGGCAGCGGCGCGGCGTCCTCGGGCGGGAAGCGCCGTGTGGCGGCTTCGGCGAGCGACCACGCGAGCACGGCGAGCGGCACGGCGGCGATGAGGTCGACCACGTAGTGCACGCCGAGCGTGAGCGTCGTGATGATTTGCGAGGCCGCCAGCGGCAGCCACAACAGCACTTCGCGGCGGCGCGGCCAGAGAGCGGCCAGGGCAACGAGCGTGAAGGTCGTGTGCAGCGAAGGGAAGACGTTGCGCAGGACGTTTTGGCGGAAGCCGATGGTCGATGCTCCGCCGAGCACGTGGACCAGCACATCGGACGGCGGCGTCGTCTGGGAAAATAGCTCCGGCCACGCGTAGATCGGACCGACGGCCGGCAACGCCCAGTAGAAAACAGGTCCGAGGAAGGCAACGAAGACAACCGCGGTGAGGTAGCGACGCAGCGGGGCGAATTCACCGGCGAGGTGCAGGCGCGCCCCGACGGCGGCGAGAAAGAAGCCGAGCAGCGGGTAGGTGTAGTCGCTAAGGAATTGCGCGGCGGGATGGGCGGCGGTCCAGCGGGCGATCGCGGCGACGAACAGCGGACCGAGCGAGGCGTCCATTTTCAGCAGCGTCGGATCGAACACGTCGGGCGTGAAGTGGCGGACGATCGAGAGCAGGTAGCCGCCGGTCGCGAGGTAGAAGACGACGCCAATCCAATGGTGTCCGAGTTCGCGCGCCGCGGCGCGCAGATCGCGCACGCGCACGAGTCCGCAAGCGGGCAGCAGCACGGCGAGCAGTGCGCTCCAGGCCAGCACGGCCAGCACGAGGGATTGGAGAATCCAGCTGGTGGAGGTGCGCGCGGGGTGGGCGAAAGAGAAGAGCAGGCCGGCGGTGGTGGCGGCGACGACCACGGCCCAGCCGACGCGCAGCGTGCGGGCGACGGCGGGCGGCGCGGTGCGGAGGAGCAGCGCCACGAACACGCTCATGAACACGCTGATCATGCCCACGCCGAAGGAGTCGGCGAGGTGACTGAACAGGACGCGATCGAGCGCGAGCACGCGCAGCGACGTCAGCTGGAAGACCGGGATGACGATCGCGAGCGTCGCGCATCCGACCCAAAGATCCGGGCGGCGGCGCACCGCGCGAGCGAGGCGCACGAGGGCGGACAGGGCGCCGCGCATTTTCGATCAGCGTTGCAGCGCGCGCCGCCGGCGCAGCAGCACGCAGCCGAGGCCGGCGGCGCCGAGGGCGAGCGCGATGGTGGACGGCTCCGGCACGGCAGAGACGGTGACTTGCAGGCTGTCGGCGGTGAGGCCGAAGGTGTAGCTCCAACCCGAGGGCGAGGTGCCGAGGGAGAAATCGGCGGCATCGAAGTCCGAGAGCGTTGCGCCGGTGAAATTGAACAGCGTGTAGGTGGCGGCGGTGAGCCCGCCGGCGTTGGCGAGGTTGACCGTGACGCTGCCGGAGGCCGGACCGGCGAGCGTGCCGCCGTCGACCACGATGAGATCGCCCGTGGTGCCGAGGTCGAAGCTGAGCACGGCGCCGGAGGCGAGACTCAGGCCGTCGTGGAAGGTGAGCGTGCCGACCGAATCGCCGGGCGCGAGGATGCCGCCGGTGGCGATGGTGGTGGCGCCGCTGATCGAACCCGTGCCGCCGAGGGTGGCGCCGCTGGCGACCGTGGTGGCCGTGCTGCCGAGCGAGCCGTTGACGAGCAGCGTGCCGGCGGAGACGTCGGTGTTGCCGGTGTAGGTGTTCGCGCCGGAGAGCACGAGGGTGCCGGTGCCGGATTTGGTGAAGGCGAAGTTGGGGTAGGAGCCGCCGAGCGTGCCGGAAAAGACCTGGCGTTCGCCGTCGGGGGGGGCGACGCCGAGGTGGCCGGAGCTGCCGCCGAAGCTGTAGACGGTGCCGGCGCCGGTCAGGCCCGCGCCGGTGGTGGCGTGGTTGGAGATGTCGAAATACGCGCCGCTCGCGACGTAGACCTGGGTGGAGGTGGAGAGACCTTGATCGGCGTTGGCGGCGAGCACGAGATAACCGGAGTTGACGAGCGTGCGGCCGGTGTAGGTCTGGGGGATTTGCAGGCGGAGGATGTCCCCGTTCTGCACGACGTCGCCGGTGCCGGTGATGTAGTTGCCGTAAGCGTAGTCGCCGCCGCGGTTGAAGACGACGGTGGCGTTGTTGGTGATCGCGCCGGTGAAAGTTGCGCTGGCCGTGCCGTCGCCGATCTGGAGCGTGCCCTCGGAGACGGTGGTGCCGCCGGAAAAGTTATTCGTGCCGGCGAGGACGAGCGTGTCGGACGTGGTCTTCGTGAGGCCGCCACTGCCGAGCAGTTGGGCGGTGACGGTGCCGCTGTAACCGGTGAAACCGGTCGAGGCGTTGATGGCGCCGTTGGTGACGGTGCCGCCGTTGAGGATGGCGGTGGCGAGCGTGACGGTGCCGCCGCCGAGATCGTAGGTGTTGGGCGCGTCGTAGCTGGTGGTGCCCGAGCCGACGACGCCCGATCCGGTGCCAGAGCCCGTGTCGGTGCCGGATCCGGTGCCGGAGCCCGTGGTGCCAGAGCCCGTGTCGGTTTGCGCATGGGCGGCGAGCGCGAGGAGTCCGGTGATGAGGAGAGCGGTGAGGCGGCGGCGGACGGTGTGCGGGGTCATCGTGGGAGAAGCTTCGCGCGGGACGGCAACAGGGCGCCGGGGGCGGCGCAAAGACCCAGTTGTCCTGGGACAAATGTCCCAGAAGGACCAAATCGGGCTTCCCCGGCGGGGCAGCGTGCGGCAAGGTGCGGGGCACATGGAGAGCTCCACGCCCCCGATGCTCGAACTCCTGCAGCGCCAGGCGCGCCGGCTGCGCTTCACCGATCCCGTCATGGAGAGTGCCTTCATGACGGAGCGCATCGAGGGTGGGCTGACGCGGGCGCGGGTGATCTTGGTGGCGGCGATGGCGGCGTTCGCGCTCGGCGGCTGGGCGGACATCGCGAATATCGCGCGGACGTCGATGTTGTTGCGGGCACTCCTCCAGATGCGCGTGCTGGCCGAAGTGGCGTGCGCGGGGATGCTGCTCTCGACCTGGTTGCCGGGGCACACGCGGCGCGCGGAGTGGGTCAACGCGCTCGGCGTGGCCGTGCTCGCGGCGTATCCGGTGCTGGCCTACTGGCATTTCGCCTACCATCTGCCGAAGCTGCAATTCGTGGGGCAGCTCATCGGCAATCTCATGCCGATTCTCGCGGTGTCGGCGTTCGCGCTGCCGTTGCGCGCCCGCACGCTGGCGGTCGTCATCACCGCCGTGCTGGTGCCGGGGGCGTGGTTCTTCCGCGCCACGGTGTTGGTGGACCGGGCGTCGGAATGGCGCGTGCTGGTGACGGCGTTTTTCGGCATCGTGCCGGTCGTGCTGCTGATGGCGTGGTGGCGCGAGGCGGGCGAGCGCACGATGTTCGCGCAGCGCGAGCATGCACGGCGGTTGAATGCGGAGCTGGAGCGGGCGAACGCCGAGCTCGCGCGGCTCAACGCGGAGAAGAACGAATTCATGGCCGTCGCCGCGCACGACCTGCGTGCGCCGCTCGGCGTCGTGCGCGGCTTGCTGGAGCTGTTGCGCGAGGGGCGGATCGCGGCGCCGGAGAAGCGCGACGAGGCGTTGCGGCAGGCGCTCGGAGAGACGGGCCGGATGCATGCCCTGGTGGAAAATTATCTCGGCGCACACGCGGCGGAGAGCGGAGTGTTGCCGGTGCGCATGGAAACGATCGATCTCGGCGCCGCGGCGCACGAACTCGCGGCGCGGCATGGCGCGACGGCGGCGGCGAAGCGGCAGGCCCTGACGACCGATGCGCCGGCGGGGCGCGTGCGCGTGACGGCGGATGCGGCGCTGCTCGCGCAGGTGGGGGACAATTTCGTGACCAACGCGCTGAAGTTCTCCCCCGCCGGCGCGGCGGTGCGGATAGAGCTGCTCGCGGCGCCCGGTGCGGGCGTGGCGCGGCTGGCGGTCGTGGACGCCGGGCCGGGCGTATCGCTCGAGGAACAAGGGAAGCTGTTTCGCAAATTCAGTCGCGGTGCGGCGCGGCCGACAGCCGGCGAATCGAGCGCGGGGCTCGGCCTCGCGACGGCGCGCCGTCTGGCGGAGGCGATGGACGGACGCGTGGGCTGCGAGAGTCCGATGGCGGACGGGTGCGGCGCGTGTTTTTGGATCGAATTGCCGGAGGCGACGTCATGAGCGGCAGGGCGGCGCGGACGGCGGCGAAGATCGCCGTGGGTTTGGTGGAGGACGATGTGCCGTATCGGGCGTATTTGGAGACGCTGCTCGGCGGCAGCGACGCGTATGCAATCGCGGCCCTGGCCGGATCGGCGGAAGAAGCGCTGGCGTGGCCGCTCGCGACATCGCCGGCGTTGTTGCTCATCGATGTGGCGCTGCCGGGGCGCAGCGGCGCGGCCAGCGTGAAGGATTTTCTCGCGCGCTGGCCGCAGGCGAAGGTGATTATCCTCACGGGGCGCGATGCGGACGAGCCCGTGCTCGAGGCGATCCGCGCGGGCGCGGCGGGTTACCTGCTCAAGAGCGCGTCGTCGTCGGAAATTCTCGAGGCGCTCGATGACGTGCGGGCGGGCGGCGCGCCGATGTCGCCGGCGATCGCGCGGCGTGTGCTGACGTTATTGCGCGAGCCGGCGGGCGCGAGCGCGGCCGGCACGGGGACGGCAGCGGGACCAGAGTTGGCATTGTTGACGGAGCGTGAGCGCGCGGTGCTGGCGCTCGTGGCAGATGGTTGCGCGGACAAGGAGATCTGCACGCAGCTCGGCGTGACGCGGTCGACGGTGAAGAATCACCTGACTGCCATCTACGACAAGTGGCGCGTGCGTTCGCGCACGCAGGCGGCGGTGAGATTCGTGAAGATCACCGGCGGATGAGCGGCGAGATCGCAGGCGGGATGCTGGCGTTGGCGGTGGCGGCGCTGTGGTTGCCGGGCACATGGCTCGGGCGGTCGGCGTGGCAATGGCTCACGGTTGTGGCGTTCGCCGCGGCGTGGTGGGCGGGCGTGCTCGACGCGACGGGAGCGGGCGTGGCGGTGGTCTGGTTCGGAGCGGTGCAGGTGTGGGCGAGCGATCGCGCCGCGCCGCGCGGACGGCGTGCCTTGGAGGCGATCGTGGTCCTGGTCGCGGCGGCGGCGTTGATGATGCACGCGCTGCCGGGGTTCGCGAATCCGCGCGTGATCGGGCCAGTGCGGTTCACGCCGGATGCGATGCCGTTTTCGTTGTTCGTGAATTTCGACAAGACGCTGATTGCGCTCGGACTGCTCGGGCTGGCGCACGCGCGCGTAGCTTCGGCGCGCGAGTGGCGCGGCGTGTTGCACGAGGTGGCGAAATGGGCGCCGCTGACGATCGCGGCGGTGCTGACGGGATCGTTCGCGCTCGGCTACGTGCGCTGGGCGCCGAAGCTGCCGGCGGAGGCGCCGCTGTGGCTGGCGGTGAATCTGCTGTTCACGTGCACGGCGGAGGAGGCGCTGTTCCGCGGGTTCGTGCAGGGCGGCTTGCGGCGGGCGTGGGCGAACGTGCGGGGCGGAAAGTGGCTCGCGCTCGCGGTTGGCGCGATGGCGTTCGGCCTCGCGCACGTGGCGGGCGGCTGGAAATACGTGGCGCTGGCGACGGTGGCGGGCGCGGGCTACGGCTGGGTTTACGAGCGGACGCAGCGCGTGGAGGCGAGCGCGCTCGCGCACTGGGCGCTGAACACGCTGCAATTTTTCCTGTTCACTTATCCGGCGCTGGCGCGGTGATCGCAACGAAGCCCGGCGCCTAGCCGGGCTTCGTTGCGAGTGGAAGTTGAAGGTTGAAGTTTAAGTTGTCGGTTGCGCGTGGCGGGCGGGTTTCGTGAAGTGTATGGCAAAAGAGAGAGCCCTCCATGAACTACGAAAACACTTTCATCGCGGTGGCGGCGGACACGAAGGCGACGGCGGGCACGCCGCCGAAGAAGCGCGAGGGCAAGCCGACCATTGCGGAGATGGAATACGAGATGATCGCGGCGGCGCCCTACGCGCACACGCAGGAGGACGTGCAGTTCGCGGTGCATGTGAAGAAGTGCGGTTTCACGCCCGCCGAGCTGAAGGCGCGGCGCGCGGCGCTGTGGCGGGAATTTTTCGCGCAGCCGATGGCGTGCATGCGCACGTCGCCGCTGGCGAAGACCTACGGTTGGGGTCTGCACTTCAATCCCGCGGGGAAGGTCGCGCTCGTAGGCGTGGAATCGGCCGAGTATCGGCGGCTGGCGAAGGACCGGACGATCGCGCAAACCCGCGCGATGCGGAGCGCGCGGTGACCGCAAAAAAGCCCGGCGCTGTGGCCGGGCTTTTCGCGAGTTGAAGGTTGAGATTTCAGTTGTCGGTGCGGCGGCAGCGCCACGCCGCGAGGGCGAGGGCGGCGAGTCCGGCGAGTCCGGCGAGCCGCCTACGCTTAGTTCCGCGTGGCGGCGGTGAATCGTCTGCGGCGATGGAGGGCGGTTGCGAGGAGAGCTACGGCGGCCAGGGCGGCGGCGTAGGTGGAGGGCTCGGGGATGGCGCTGGCGGTGGCGGTGAGCTCAAGCGTGAAGGGCGTGAGGGCGAGGGTGTAGTCGTAGCCGGCGATAGTGTTGCCGAGGGTGAAATCGGCGAGGTCGAGGCCGGAGGTGGTGGCACCGCCGTCGGAGTAGAAGGTGAGCAGCGTGTAAGTGGCGGGGGCGAAGCCGCCGGCGTCGGTGAGGTTGATGGTGACACCGCCGGTGCCGGACGGGGCGGTGAACACGCCGTTGTCCACCGCGAGGAGGTCATGCGTGGCGCCGAGGTGGTAATCGAGGATCGAGCCGGTCTGGAGGGTGAGGCCGCCGGCGAGGGTGAGGGCGTTGCCGTCAGCGCCGAAGGTGAGCGTGCCGCCGTTCTGGACGGTGACGAGGCCGTCGATCCAACCGGTGCCGCCGAGGGCTCCGCCGCTCTGGACCAGCACGGCGCCGCTGCCGGTGGAGGTGTGGGCGCGGCCGGAGATGGGGTCGAGAGTCTGGCCGTTGGCGAGGAGCGTGCCGGCGGTGATGGTGGTGCCACCGGTGTAGGTGTTGGCGCCGGTGAGGGTGAGCGTGCCGGCGCCGGACTTGGTGAGCGAGCCGGTGCCGGAGATGGTGCCGGAGAAGTCGCTGGCATCGGAGCGGTAGGAGACGAGGGTAGAGTTGTTCGTGATGTCGCCCGCGAGCGAGCCGGTGGTGCCGCCGTTGCCGATCTGGAGCGTGCCGCCGTTGATGGTGGTGCCGCCGGTGTGGGCGAGGGCGCCGGTGACGACGGTGTAGCCGGCGGTGTTGACGAGAGCGATGGCGTTCGTGGTGTCCACGCCGGCACCAGTGGCAGTGCCGTCGCGCGTGAAGTAGGTCGGCGCGTTGCTCGTGCCGGTGGTGTTGAACTGGATGACGCCCCCGGGGCCGCCGATCAGCGGGGTGTCGATGATGCCCGCGGCCTGCGCGGCGGAGCTGCTGTCGGCGCCGATGTTCAAGGTTCCTGAGCCGGTTAACCCCAGACTGATGTTGGCCGCGGCACCCAGCTTGCCGCCGTCGCTCACGGTGACGGATCCCGCACCGAGTTGCCCGATAGAAATGCCTCCTAGGGTGGAAAATTCCGATCCCGCGCCGGAAACTATCAGCGTCCCCGAGGCGCTGCTCCAATTAGAGCCTAAGGTAAGACCTCCGTCTGAGGTCACTTTGCCGCCATTGGTGATGGAGAGGCGGCCGGCGGCGCCATCGCCGACGATGATTCCGCCGAGGGCAGTCCAGTGAGACCCCGATCCGCTCACGTTGACGTCGCCGCTGATGTAGTTGACCGTGGTAGGGGAGGAACTGGTCAGCGTCGCGCCGCCGGTGAGGTTGAGGATGCCGGTGGCGTTGCCATTGCCGTCGTCGAAGAGACTCGTGGCGCCGGCGGATAGGTGCACGCCGTTGGTCAGGGTGAGCGTCGCGCCGGATTCGACGCCGATCAGGCCATTGAAAGTGCTGTCAGCCGCGAGCAGGAGGTGGCCGCCGTTCAGGCCGTGGATGATGAGGTTCGCGTCGCCCGCGAGGTGAATCTGGGAGGTGAACGGTGTCGCGGAGCCGTTGAACTCGATGTCGTTCATGGCGGCGCCGGTGACGGTGCCGGTGCCGGTGACGTTGTCGAGCAGGAGGCCGCCGTCGCCGAAGTCGAGCGTGGCGCCGGCCGCCACGAAGATCGGGCCGGTGCCGGTGAGGGTTACGGCGCTGCTGTTGAGCGCGAGGGTGCCGGCGGAGACGGTGGTGCCGCCGGTGTAGGAGTTGGCGGTGTTGGAGAGCGTGAGCGTGCCGGCGCCGGTCTTGGTGACGGAGCCGTCGCCGGTGATGGCTCCGGCCTCGGTCGCCGTGCCGCTGGCGAGCGTGACGGTGAGGGGATTGGCGGTGGTGGTGGTGCGCGCGGTGTTGCTGCTGTCACCACTCTGGTAGGTGACGGTGGTCTGCGCGGGCAGCCGGATGGCGGTCGAGAGTTGCGCGAGGACGATGAGGAACAGGGCGAAGGGGCGGAGCGGTGATTTCATGGCGGCGGGAGGTGGCGCGGGAGTGCGCGCTCGGACCTACGGCGGGCCAGCGGAGAAACAATGCGTTGGTGACGGCTGCCCTGATAAATGTGACGACTGCTCGGGTGCGCCGCGCCAGTTGAAGTTGAAGGTTGAAGTTCAAGTTGTCGCCGCGCGGGCGGCTCGCGCCGTGCGCGGCGGGGTGGCGTCGCGCAGGCGTCTCGCCTGCTGGGTTGGGCAGGCAGGATGGCTGCGCTACGTCAGCGGAGACGTTCGCGGCACCGGCCTGCACGTCTTGTGCGCCGGTGCGTGAGTGGGTGAACGCTCCGGTTGAATCGCGGCTCAGTTGAAAGGAGAGGAGGTGTGTGCACGCGGAAGAGGGACGCGGAACAGATCGACTTCGACGGGAGCGAACAGGCGGTGCAGCGTGGCCCGCAGCTCGTCCGCGGTGACGGGCTTGTCGAGCAGCGCATCGACGTGGAAGCCGCGATACGCGGCGCGGACCTCGGGGTCGCTGACGCAACTGAGCACAACCACCTTGCCGCGGAAGCGCAGCGCGCGCAGGCAGGCGACGAGATCGAGGCCGTTCATCACCGGCATGCAGTGGTCGGTGATGACGAGGTCGAAGGCATCCGGGGCGGCGGCGAGCAGGTGGTGCGCGTCGGCGCCGTTGGGAGCGGTGATGACGGTGTGCTCGTCCAGCTCGAGGATGCGCGCCACGATGCGTCGCAACTCCGGCAGATCTTCGACGTAGAGGATGCGCAGGCGGTCGGACGCGGGATCGAGAGTGAGCGAGGGCGACATGGCGGCGATGCAGGCCAGGCGAGCGTCGGCCGCAATGCTTTGGTGATCGGTGCGGCCAACTTTGTGACGAGTGCCGGATGGCGCGTCGCTGCGCGGCGCGCCAGTTGAAGTTGAGGGTTGAAGTTCAAGTGGTCGTTGCGTGGGCGGAGGCAGGCAGGATGCCTGCGCTACGTTATGCTCGGAAGCGGCGGCGCCAGGCGGCGAGGGCGGCGAGTCCGGCGAGCCACCTACGCTTAGTTCCGCGTGGCGGCAGTGAATCGTCTGCGGCGATGGAGGGCGGTCGCGAGGAGAGCTACGGCGGCCAGGGCGGCGGCGTAGGTGGAGGGCTCGGGGACGGGCGAGGCGGCCGCGGTGAGTTCGAGCGCGCTGCCGTTGAAGGCCAGCGCGTAGGTGTAGCCGGCGGGAGTGGTGCCGAAAGTGAAGTCGGAGAGATCGAAGCTGCTCGTGGTTGCGCCGGTGAAATCGAAGAGCGTGTAGGTGGCAGCGGTGAAGCCGCCGGCGTCGCTCAGGTTCAGCGTGACGCCGCCGGCGGAGGCGGGGCCGGTGAGCGTGCCGCCGGTGACGCGGATCAGATCGCTCGTGGTGCCGAGTTCGAAATCGAGCACGGCGCCGTCGTTCAGCGTGAGGCCGTTGGTGAACGTGAGCGTGCCGGGCGAGTTGCCGGGCGCGAGGATGCCGCCGTTGGCGATGGTGGTGGTGCCGCCGATAAAGCCGCTGCCGCCGAGCGTGGCGCCGGTGGCGACGGTCACCGCGCCGCTGCCGGTGGCGGAGCCGGTGGTGTTGTTGGCGAGGAGCGTGCCGGCGGAGATCGTGGTGCCGCCGGTGTAGTCGTTGGCGGCGGTGAGGGTGAGGGAGCCGGTGCCGACTTTGGTGAGTGAGCCGCCTGAGCCCCAGTCGATGAGCTGCCCGGAGACGGTGGTGCTGGCATGGGTGCTGCCGACGGTCAGGGAGGTCGCGCCGAGATAGACCGTGCCGCTGCCGGCAATCGACCCCAGCGTGAACGTGGGCACGCTCAAGCTGGTGAGATCCAGGGTGCCGTGGTTGGTCACGGTCGCTGCGCCGCCGGTGGAACTGCCTGAGAAGGTGAGGATGCCGTAATTGTTCGTGAGGTTGGCCGAGCCGGCCGACGAATTGTCGTAGAATGCGACGGTGCCGAAATCGTTCGTGAGGGTGGACGCGCCGGCGGTGGCGTTGGTGAAGAATTCGAGGGTGCTGTCGTTCGCGATGTGCGCCGAACCGGCGGAGGCGGAGTCGGAGAACGAGAGGTAGTTGTTGCTGGTGATGCTCGCGGCGGCCGCGGTCGCGTTGCCGGAGAAATTGAGGGAATTGTTGTTGGTGAGGTTGGCCGAGCCAGCGGTGGCGTTCGTGGTGAAATTTATGGTGCCGTTGTTCGTGATGTGCGCCGATGCGGCGGTGGAGGAGTCGGAGAAGGTGACGTTGCCGCCGAAATTATTCGTGAGCGTGGCGGCTCCCGCCGAGGACTGGGTGTTGAAGGAGAGGGCGCCGCTGTTGGCGATGGCGCTGGTGGGCGCGGTGGTGCTGTCCTGGAATGACAGCGTGCCGGCGGCGCCGATCAGCACCGATCCGCTCAGGCTGCCGGAGCCGGTGAGGGCCAACGTGCCGGCACTGACGGTGGTGGCGCCGGTGTAGGTGTTGGCGGCGGTGAGGGTGAGCGTGCCGGTGCCGGACTTGGTGAGGGTGCCGCCGGAGCTGGCGAGGGCGGAGGCGAAGGTGATGTTCTGGCCGTTGGTATCGATCTTGTAGGCTTGGGCGGCGGCGTGGCTGAAACGCGCGGAGTAGTCGGTGGTGCCAGTGGCGGTGAACTGGAGCGTGCCGCCGTTGAAGGAGATCGTGCCGCTGCTGCCGAGGGCGTCGGCGCTGCCGAGGGCGAGGGTGCCGGCGGCGAGGGCGATGTTGCCCGTGGTGGTGTTGGCGCCGGAGAGGGTGAGCGTGCCCGAGCCCGTCTTGGTGAGGGCGCCGGTGCCGGAGAGCGCGGAGGCGAAGGTGACGTTGTTGCCGTTGGTGTCGAACGTGGCGCCGCCGGAGCCGAGGGCGGTGAGGCGAGACGAGATGTCGGCCGTGGAGCCGGTGGCCCATTGGAGGCCGCCGCCGTCGAGCGTGACCGCACCGGTGCCGAAATTGGCGAGCGAGGAGAAGTTGACGGTGCCGCCGGTGACAGTGGTGCCGCCGGTGTAGGTGTTGGTGCCGGCGAGGGTGAGGGTGCCGGCGCCGGCTTTGGTGAGGGCGCCGGGGAGGGCGTTGCCGATGGCGTTGGCGAGGATGACGTTGTTGCCGTTGGTATCGAAGGTGGAGTTGCCGGACTCGATCCAGACGCCGCGAGAGGAGATGTCGGCGGTGTTGCCCGTGGCCCACTTGATCGTGCCGCCTTGGAAACGGAGCAGGCCGGTGGGACCAAAATTGCCGAGCTGGTTGAAGAGGATCGTGCCCTCGTTGAAGAACGTGGCGGCGGCGTAGGTGTTGACGCTGGTGAGCGTGAGCGTGCCGCTGCCGAGTTTGCGGAGGCGGCCGGCGCCGGAGAGGACGCCGGACCAGGTGGTGTCGGTGGACTGGTTGACGACGAGGAAGCCGTTGCCCATCGCGATGGAACCGGAGCCGGTGAGTGAGGAGACATAGAGCGACGCGGTGTTGCCGGTGATCGCGTTGATGGCGGTGGTGTCGAGCGTCGCGCCGCCGGCGATGGAGAGCGGGCCGCTGATGCCGCCGACGCCGTTGAGGCCGAAGGAGGCGAGGTTGGTGAGGGCCAGCGTGCCGGCGGAGATGGTCATGCCGCCGCTGTGGGTGTTGGCGCCGGAGAGCGTGAGTGTGCCGACGCCGATCTTGGTGAGCGCGCCCGCACCGGAGAGGACGCCCGAGTAGGTGGTGCTGGCGTTGTTGGCGCCGACGGTGAGCGCGACGGGCGCGGACGAAGCATTGGTCAACGCGAGGGACGACGAACCGGTGATGCCGCCGAGATTGGCGGAGGTGAGACTGCCGAAGTCGAGGGCGCCGCCGGTGACGTTGAGGGTGCTGAATTGCAGCGCGAGCGAGTGGGCCAGCGCGAGAGTGCCGGCGTTGACGGTGGTGGCGCCGCCGTAGGTGTTGGCGGTGGAGAGGGTGAGTGTGCCCGTGCCGGACTTGGTGAGGGAGTTGCGGCTGTCGGTGAGGGCGGAGGCGAAGGTGACGGATTGGCCGTTGGTATCGATGGCGTAGGTCTGGTTGCTGCTCGTGCTGAAGCGGGACGAGTAGTCGGTGGTGTTGGCGGCGGAATATTGCAGCGTGCCGCCGTTGAAGGAGAGGGTGCCGGAAGTGCCGAGGGCTCCGGCCGAACCGAGGGCGAGCGTGCCGGCGTTGAGATAGGTCCCGCCGGTGTAGGTGTTGGCGCCCGTGAGCGTGAGGGTGCCGGTGCCGGATTGGGCGAGACTGCCATAGCCGGAGACGGCGCCGGCGAAGGTGACGGCGTCGGAGCGGTTAAAAGCAAGGGTGCCGAAGTCGGAGACATTGCCGGTGATACTGCCGGAGGTGCCGCCGTTGCCGATTTGGACGGTGCCGAAGACGGTGGTCCCGCCGGTGTAAGTGTTGTCGCCGCTGAGTGTGAGGGTGCCGGTGCCGTATATAGAAACGAGACCGGAGCCGGAGATGGCGCCGGCGAAGGTGCTGGCGTTACTGCGTTTGAAGGAGAGCTCGGCGTTGTTGACCACGTCGCCAACGATTGAGCCCGTGGTGCCGCCGTTGCCGATCTGGAGGATGCCGGCGGTGACAGTGGTGCCGCCGGTGTAGGTGTTGGCGCCGAAGAGGGTGAGTGTGCCGACGCCGATCTTGATGAGCGAGGAGCCTGTGCCGCCGTTGAGGCCGCCATCGGCCAGCACGCCGGAGACAACCGTGGAGGTGTTCGTGCTGCCGACGGTCACCGCCTGCGAGCCGAGGGAAAACGTGCCGCTGCCGGCGAGGGAGCCGAAGGTGGTCGCGGTCCCAGTGAGCCGGCTCAAGTCCAGCGTGCCGTCGTTGATCACTCGCGCCGTGCCGCCGGTTGAGGCGGCTTCAAAACGAAGCGTGCCGTTGTTCGTGATCGAAGCCGAGCCGGCGGAGCTGGTGTCGAAAAAAGCGAGGGAGATGCTGTTGTTGAGGATGGAGGCGGAACCGGCGGTGGATGATCCGTTGAAAAACAGGACGCCGTTGCTGGCGTTCGTGATGGAAGCGGAGCCGGCGGTGGCGGTGTTAAACAGATCGATCCGGTTGTTGTTCGTGATCACCGCCGAGGCGGCCGTGGAAGAGCTGGAGAAGCCCATGCTGCCATCGTTGGTGATGGAGGCGGTGCCGGCCGACGCGCTGCCGTTGAAATACATCTGGTAGCTGTTCGTGAGCGTCCCCGTGGCGGTATCGCCGGTGTTGTAGGTGATCGTCGTCTGGGCCGGTGACGATGCGGGCAGCAGGAACACGGAAACCAGCAGGGACAGCGGGACGAGGACCGAGGGGCGTGGGAGGAGCATGGCCTTCGCAGGGAAGGCAGCGGTCCAGAGGCAACAACGTCACTGTGACCGCGGCCCCGAAGAAAGTGACGACAGCCCCGGGGAACCAGTTGAAGTGGGAAGCTTAAGTTGAAGGAGCGGGCGCGTGGATTCGGTCCAGCTCGCGCCGAATGCTATGCGAGTAGAAACGTTCGCGGACCGGACGGAGCCGGTTCCTCCAGAAATTCCCGTGGAGGGACGACCTCTGTGTAGTCCGTCGTTCGCGCGGAATGGAGGCAGCGCAGGCGTCTCGTCTGCGCTGCGCGACGGGTGCGCTCACCAAGTGCGGGTGACTTCGAACGCGAGGCGGCGCGGCTCGCCGCGCACGAAGGTCGGGATGCCGAAGCTCGCGCCGGTGTTGCCGGCGTCGATCCGGGTGGCGCGGTCGAGGGCGTTGCGGACGGAGCCGGTGATTTCCCAGCGCCGATCAGCGGAGGTCCAGCTTGCGCGGGCGTGGAGCAGCGCGCCGCCGGGTTGGCGGAGCGTGCCGCCGGAGCGCGTGTTGTCGTCGTCGAAGAAATGCGCCGAGCGATACTCGAGGCGCGGCGCGAAGGTGAATCGCCCGCGCGCGAACGGCGCGGTCCAGCTTGCGCCGAGCGCGGCGGTGTGCCGCGAGGTGAGGCGGAAGGTGGAGCCGGCGAATTGTTGCGCGATGCCGTTGTCGGCGCGGTCGTCGAAGGTGGCGTCGGTGTAGCCGTAGGTGGCGAAGAGCGCGCACGCGCCGTTCAGTTGCGCGGTGAGGGAGGCTTCGGCGCCGCGGCCGGTGGCGCTGCCGGCGTCGAGCGTGACGAAGCGTGCGAGGTTCGCGGGGTCTTGCACGGAGGTCTGGAAATGGCGGTAGCGATACGCGAACGCGGCGAGCGACCAGCGGTAGCGCGCGTCCGCCGACTGGCCCTTGGCGCCGAGCTCGGCGTTGACGATCGATTCCTCGCGCGCGCGAGTGCGATCGGTGGACGTGATGATGAGCGCGGGCGGACGGCGGCCGCGCGAGAGCGTGGCGTAGAGACTGGCGCGCGGTGTGGCGAGGTAGCGGGCGGCGAGGCGGCCGACCCAGCCGGTGGAGCGCGCGGAGTCGGTGAGGCGGCCGGCGGTGGGTGCGATGGCGAAATTCGGCGTGGCGCCGAGGAGGAAGCCGAGTGTCGAAGGCACGGCGTCGGCGGGCGCTTCGTAGCCGGTGGTCTGGTGCTCGAGCGTGAGGCGGAGGCCGGCGGTGAGTTCGAGGCGTTCGGTCGCGCGCCAGGTGCCGTCGGCGAAAAAATCGACGGCGTCGAACGCGGCGTCGTTACGGTAACGGTCGGCCGCGAGTGGGCGCAGCGGCGCACCGGCGAGTGTGGCGAGCGGCGCGAGCGGCGGCACGAACGCGAGCGCGGCGAAGCCGGCGGGAAGATTCGTCTGCGGGAGGAACGGATGCAGCGGCGGCACGGCGGCGTCGACGAGTGTGGCGGGCACGCCAGCGGCGAGGAGGCCGCTGCGGAAATTGCCCGCGAGGAACGGCCAGAGCTGGCGCTCGTCGGTGGCGAGATCGACCGTCTCGGCGGCGCGTTCGCGCGTGGCGCTCAGGCCGAGGAAGCCGGCGAGGCGCTGGTCGTCGTCGAAGTTGAGACGGAGTTCCTGACTGAGTTCGCGGCCGGTTTGGTGGTCGCCGGCTTCGAGGAGGAAGAGGCGCGAGCCGTCGATGTCGCTCTCGTCGTGCGCCGTGAAGCGCCGCGCGGAGGTGAGCGAGACGAGCGTCCAGCGCGGCGCGAGGCGGTGCGAGAGCGAGAGCGTGGCGCTGTGGAGCTCGCGCGTGCCGCCGAGCGCGGCGCCGCGATTGAGTTCGGCGGCGGTGAACGGATCGGTGTCGCCGCGCGAGGTGGGGATGACGCCGCTCTTGAACGCGGTGCCGCTCGCCGTGTCGCGTTCGTAGCCGAGGATGAGATCGATGGTGGTGTCGGGCTGCGGTTGCCGGCGCAGCGATGGGCGCAACGCGACGGTGTCGCGGCCGCCGAGCGCGGGACCGCCGGCGAGGTTGGGCGTGGCGCCATCGGCGCGATCGAAAAGGAAGGCCACGCGCGCGCTCAGGCGCGCGTCGGGCGAGGCGGTGTTGACGAAACCGGTGGCGCGGCGCTGGCCGGCGTCGCCGCCGCCGAGCGCGAGGCGCGCGGAGTCGGTCGCGGCGGGGCGCGCGGTGACGAGCGAGAGCGCGCCGGAGCCGGCGTGGCGGCCGAAGAGCGTGCCTTGGGGGCCTTTCAGCACCTCGACTTGCGCGAGGTCGAAGAGCGCCACCGAGGCGCCGGCGGTGCGACCGATGGCGACGCCGTCGAGGAAGACGGAGACGCGCGGCTCCTGGCGCGGGTCGTTCGAGTCGGTGCCGACGCCGCGGACGTTGAGGCTGGGATACGACGGCGATTGGGTGGAGACGAAGAGGCCCGGCACGAGCGGCGCGAGCGCGTCGAAGGAATCGATGCCGAGCGCGGCGAGCGCGGTGCCGGAGTAGGCGGTGAGGGAGGCGGGAACCGATTCGATGGACTGACCGCGTTTCTGAGCGGTGACGACGAGCGGTTCGAGACGCGCGGGCTCCTCGCTGGGCGTCTGAGCGGAGAGCGCGAGACCGAGGCTGCCGCCGAGGAGAAAAAGGAAGAGGGCGCGAGTCATGCGGGGACGCGAGAGGGTGGGCGGCGGGGGCTCAGTCGCGGAGTTGCGCGAGGTGCTGGCGCAGTTCCGCGAGGTAGCGCTGGCTGGCGACGACGGGTTGCGCCATGCCCTGGACCGTGAGGTGGCTGACGTCCACCGTGACGCGCGCGACGCCGTGGACGTGCGCGGCGTTGACGAGGGTCTGGCGATGGACGCGGACGAAGTGCGACGACGGGAGCTGATCCTCCCACGACTGCAGCGTGCGCCGGACGAGGAGGCGCTCGGCGGGAGCGCCGACATGCACGGCGGTGTAGTTTTCCTCGGACTGGATGCAGCGAATCTCGCCGACGCGCACGAAACGCTCGGTGCCGCCGCCGAGCTTGAGGTGGACGCGGTCCTCCAACAAGAGCGGGGAGAGTGGAGCGGGAAGCGGGGCGAGTTGAGAGTTGAGAGATGAGGGTTGAGAGTCGGGCGCGAGGCGGGCGAGGGCGACGGCGAGGCGCTCCGGCACGACGGGCTTGAGGAGGTAGTCAAGGGCGTTGACGGTGAACGCGCGGACGGCGTGCTCGTCGTGCGCGGTCACGAAGATGATGCGCGCGCCGGGACGGACGAGCGGCACGAGGTCGAAGCCGGAGCCGCCGCGCAACTGGATGTCGAGGAGAACGAGATCGTAACCGGAACGCGCGAGCTGGAGGCGTGCATCGGTGAGCGTGCCGGCTTCGCCGACGACTTCGATGTCGAGGTGCACGGCGAGGAGCGAGCGCAGAGCGTCGCGGGCGATGGGTTCGTCGTCGATGATGATGAGACGTTTCACGAGTGGAGCGGCGAAGGCAGGCGGAGCGTGAGCGTGACCCAGCCGTCGTCGGCGGCGGTGGTGAGCGTGGCGGCGGGGCCGTAGGCGCGCGTGAGGCGCTCGCGGAGATTGGCGAGGCCGGTGCCGGTGGAGGCGCGGAAGGGCGCGGCAGAGGCGCGCGGCGGCGAGTCCTCGGGTTGCCATTCGCCGCTGTTGATCACGGTGAGCGTCAGTCCGCCGTCGGGCTCGCGCCGGGTGGCGAGGCGGAGCGTGAGCACGCGCGGGCTGGTGGCGCCGCCGTGCTTGATGGCGTTTTCGACGAGCGGGAGGAGCAGGAAGGGCGGAATCTGGAAGGCGTCGGCGGCGGGATCGAAATCGGTGGCGATGACGAGATTCTCGCGCCAGCGCGCCTGCTCGATGTCGAGGTAGCTGCGGAGCATGGCGAGTTCGTCGGCCAGCGTCTGCCACGAGCCGCGCGGGCGCATGAGCGTGCTGCGGCAGAAATCGGAGAGTCGGCGCACGAGATCGCCGGCGGCGGCGGAGTGCGGGAGCACGAGGCCGTAGATGGAGTTGAGCGCGTTGAAGAGGAAGTGCGGGTTGAGCTGATAACGGAGCGCCTCGAGCCGCACGGTTTCCTCAGCGAGGCGGGCTTCGTAGTGCTCGCGCTGGAGGCGCGCGAAACGGTCGGCGAGCGCGAGCGAGAGCAGGAGCATTTCGAGGGCGGAGCCGAAGAGGGCGCCGAGGAAGGCGTTGCCGAAGGGGATCGCGAGCAGCCATTGGACCGCCATCGGAAGACCGCCGAGCAGGAGCGCGCCGAACGAGAGCGCGAAGTAGCGTGCATGCGCCGCACCCGCGCGCCAGACGATGATGGCGCCAGCCATGATCGTGCCGTGCGTGGCGACGCCGACGGCGAGCACGACATGCATCCACGCCGGACTCGCGTTGCCGAGGATGGAGAGCGCGCCGAGCCCGAGGCCGGCGTTCAACCAGAGCAGCGCGCGCGCGAGGCGGTCGAAGCGCGGCGCGAGTTCGGCGAATTGCAGGAACTCCCGCGCGAAGCCGACGAAGAAGAACGCGCTCGCCGCGAGGGAGCCCGCGACGAGCGTTTCATAGATCGGCGTGGGCACGGCGGCGCCGACGACCTGATCCTGTGCGCGCGCGAGGACCATGAAGAACGCGAACGAGCCGAGGTAGGCGAGGTAGTAGCCGAGGTCGCGATGCCGGAGGCGCGACCAGAGCACGCTGTTGTAGATGAGCAGCGCGGCGAGGATGCCGAAGTAGAGCGCGTCGGCCAGCGTCGCGCGCAGTTGCGCGGCGTGGAACGCGCGTTGCTCGGGCCACCATTGGAGTTGGAGCCAGGTCGAGAAATGATCCGCTGCGCGCAGGTAGAGCGTGCCCGCGCTGTGCGGCGGCAGCTCGACCGGGAAGGCGGCGGCGCGGCCCCACGTCGGTTTCTCGGCGGCCGGCACGGATTGGCCGGTGCGCGCGTGGCTCCAGCCATCCGGCGCGGTCGCCTCCGGTGCCCACAACTGGATTTCGTCGGCGATGAAATCCGGGTCGGCAAGCACGCCGCGGATCGGTTGCGCGGTGGGGTTGGCGAGCGTGATGCGCACCCAGACGGCTTCGCCGAGGCCGGCGTGGATGTAGTCGCGCGATTGAAAGGCGTGCCAGCCCAGCTCGTCCCGCACGGCGGGCCACGCGAAGTGATGCGCGGGATCGGGGAGCACCTCGATGCGCGCGCCGGTGTCGGCGAGCAGGCTCATGCCGCTGCGGTCGCCGGCGACGCCGTAGATGAGCGCGGAGAGGCCGCCGACGGCGAGGAGCAGCACGAAGGCGAGCAGCGGCCGACTGGGCGCGGAGGCGGCGCGGTTCATTGGCAAGGGGAAGTGCCTGGCGCGGCGCGGGAGGGCAATCCCGTTCAGGCGCGCGTGGGCGATCGAGAGCGCAACGCATGCGCGGGGGATCACCAACCTTGTTGTGACGGCAGCCGCAAAATCAGTGACGAGAGCCGCGCGGGTGCGGTCGCCAGCGAGCCGCGCGGGTGCGGCGCTCGCCTTGAAGCTCAACATTCAACGTCAATCGGCGCGAGGGGGCTCGAGGGTCGCCTGCAAGCAGGCTCCTACAGGGGGCGTCGGCTCGCGGGCGCTTGCCGCTACGAGCGAGGCGGAATCGAAGCGGGCGATCCGTTTACGCGAGGCAGGCTTTGAAGCCTTCGGTCAGCGCGGCGCGGTCGAGGTTTTTGCCGATGAAAACGAGGGTGTTCGTGCGGTTCTCGTCGCGCTGCCACTCGCGGTCGAACTTCGCGTCGAAGAGCATGTGCACGCCTTGGAAGACGAGGCGCTTGTTCGTGCCCTTCACGCAGAGCACGCCTTTCATGCGGTAGATGTCGCCGCCTTTGGTGCGGAGGAGTTCGCTGATCCAGTCGTTGAGCTTCTTGCCGTCGAGGTCGCCGGGGACGCTGATGCCGACGGAGGAGACGGCTTCGTCGTGCGAGTGTTCGTGGCGGAAGGTGCGGTCCCACGCGTAACGGAGGAAGCCGGCGCCGTGCGGGTCGTCGGCGGGCGCGCCGGAGCCGTTGCGGGCGTAGAAGTGCGTGGGGACGTCGTGGGCGGTGAAGAGCAGGTAGCGCCCGGTGGCGGGAATCGAGAGGCGGAATTTGCCGTATTCGTTCGCGAGCTTGAGGCGGTTGAGTTTCGGGCCGACGGCGAGCGACTCGCCGGGGAGCACGATGTTTTCCCAGTCGGAAAAGGTTTGAACCGTCGCGTTGATCGCCGCGGTGACGTCGGGTTCGGCGAAGGACTTCACAGGCACGACGACGACGTCGAGTTCGTTGTGGTTGTGGCCGCAGTCGGGGCCGCACTCGTGATCGTGTTCGCCGTGGTGGTGATGCGCGTGGTCGCCGTGATCGTGGTCGTGGCCGCAGTCGTGTTCGTCGGCTTCGGCAGGATCGTGGCCGATCTCGAGTTCGTGTTCGCCGGCGGTGAGTTCATAGCCGCCGGCCCATTCGAAGGGATATTCCATCTCGAGGAACTGCGGATCGACTTCGACGGCGCGCTCGAGTTTGAAGCCGCCGAGGTTGAGCACGCGGTCGATGGGGACGGCGGCGTTTTGCGCGCGGTAGACTTTGGCGACGGCGTTGATGCGTTTCAGGCGCTGCTCGAGTGCGTCGAGCTCGGCGGGCGTGATGAGGTCAGTCTTGTTGAGCAGGATGACGTCGGCGAAGGCGACTTGCTTGAGCGCTTCAGGCGAGTCGTCGAGGTGGAGCAGGATGTGTTTCGCGTCGACGACGGTGACGATGCCGTCGAGGGAGAACTGCTCGCGCATTTCCGGATCGGTGAAGAAGGTCTGCGCGACGGGCGCGGGGTTGGCGAGGCCGGTGGTCTCGATGAGGATGGCGTCGAGGCGGTCCTTGCGCTTCATGAGGCGCGTGAGAATGCGGAGGAGGTCGCCGCGCACGGTGCAGCAGATGCAGCCGTTGTTCATCTCGAAGATTTCCTCGTCGCTCTGGATGACGAGCTGGTTGTCGACGCCGACTTCGCCGAATTCGTTTTCGATGACGGCGATCTTTTTGCCGTGCTGCTCGGTGAGGATGCGGTTGAGCAGCGTGGTTTTGCCGGCGCCGAGGAAGCCGGTGAGGACGGTGACGGGAATGGGAGCGTTGGCCATGTCGGAGGACGGAGAACACTAGACAGAGGACAGAAAGGGCCGAGAGGCAAGCGGGGCTTGCGTCGTTCATGACGGCGCGAGTGGCGTCGTTTGGTGGACGGCTTTGGCTCGGAGCATGAACGCGCGACGCACGAGTGCGAGACGGCGCGATCGAGCAATGTTGCTCGTTTAGAACTTTCGCCGGCTGACGGGGAGGCTTGCGCCGCGGCGAGGAGCGCGGTGGATTGGCGGTGATGAACGATCTGCCGCCGCTGCCGAGTGAGCCGAAGCCTGGACTCTACCGCCACTACAAGGGCAACGAGTATCGCGTGCTCGGGCTCGCGCGGCATTCGGAGACGCTGGAGCCGCTCGTGGTTTATCAGGCGCTCTACGGCGAGCGCGGGACATGGGTGCGGCCGGCGGGGATGTGGAGCGAGATCGTCGAGGTCGGCGGGCAGCGCGCGGTGCGGTTCGCGCGGATCGGCGACTGACCGTGCGATGCGCCGCGTGAGCGGTTGAGGGCAACCGCCCTGTCGCGGCGTGCGTTGGACGTCCCGAATGGAGCGAGCCGAAGAAGTTACCCTGAACCCGCGCTCGGAGAGCGCGGGCTACCTGGGCCACCTCACGCGGCCTTCTGGTGCGCGGCGATCGCGGCGGCGAGCTCGGCACGGATTTCCTCGAGGGCGTGCTGGGTCTCGGGGGACTTCAGCATGGCGGCGGCGATCGCGGCGCCGAGGTGATGGCCCGCCACGACGTCGCTCGGGTAATGCGCGCCGCCGTAAAGACGGCTGAGGCACACGAGTTCGGCTTGGTGGTGAAATTCAGCGGCGTGGTCCGGGAGCGCGGCGCCGAGCAGGGTGGCGTGCAGCCAGGCGGCGGTGGCGTGGCCGCTCGGATAGGAGGAACCGTCGGGTTTCTTGTCGAAGGCAAGGGTCAGGGCGGGATTGTCCTCATGTGGACGATGGCGCGCGTAGGCGCTCTTGGCGCGGTCGGTGAAGGGGCGCGTTTCGACGGTGGAGTTCTTGATGAAGGCGGCGAGTTTCGGGAGCGTCTGTGCGCTCGCCCAGTCGCCGAGGACAGGCTGCACCATCTTGAAGACGTCGTATTTCTCCCAGCGGCGGGCGAGGGCGACCTGTTCCGGCGTGCGGTTCTGCACGAGGAGGGCGAGGGTGGCGCGCTCGGCTTCGGCGACGATGGTGTCGGGCGCAGGCGGCGGCGGGACAACTTGGAGGGAATCGAGCGCGTCGGGCGCGATGAAGCCCGCGCGCGCCAGACTGGCGAGAAGCGTGAACAGAACCGCACAGCGTAACATGCCGGCGGATTGAACACGCGCCGCGCGCGGTGTCGATAGATCGTTGACGAGCGGTGTGTCACCGCTCGTCCACTCCGGGCTCACTCGACAGTGCGGAGCTGGATGCTGTCGACGCGCTGGTGTGTCTCGGTGGTGATGTCCGAGACGATGACGATCTTGTCGCCAGCGCGGAGGCGGCCGAGTTTGCGCAGGGCGGAGACGGCGCGCTCGAGGGTCCGCTCCGGATCGCCGAAGGGATGGAGGATGTAGGGCTCGACGCCGCGGACGATTTTCAGGTGTCGCAGCGTGTCCATCGAATCGGTCACGGCGAGGATCGGCGCGCAGGTCGGGCGGTGCGCGGCGAGGCCGGCGGCGGTGATGCCGCGACGGGTGAAGCAGAGGAGCGAGGAATTCGGCAGCTCGTTCGCCATGATGACGGCGGAGCGGAGGAGCTTCATGCGCTCGGCGATGAAGACGGCGGGTTCCTCGATGTCGGCGGCCATCTCCTGCTCGATGCGGCGGGAGATCTTGTCGAGCACGGCGACGCACTCGAGCGGGTATTTGCCGACGGTGGTCTCGCCGGAGAGCATGACGCAGTCGGCGCGTTCATAGACGGCGTTGGCGACGTCGGTGATCTCGGCGCGGGTCGGCATGGGCTGGCCGATCATCGACTCGAGCATGTGCGTGGCGATGATGACGGGGCGGCCGATGGCGAGGCAGATGGAGACGGCGCGGCGTTGGACGACGGGCAGATCCTGGAGCGGAATCTCGATGCCGAGGTCGCCGCGCGCGACCATGAGGACGTCGGTGGCGCGGATGATTTCCTCGAGGTGCTCGATGGCGGACTGGTCCTCGATCTTGGCGACGATGCGCGCGGCGGAGCCGTGTTGCTTGAGGAAGGTGCGGAGATCGTGCACGTCGCTGGCTTCGCGGACGAAGGAGAGGGCGACGAAGTCGATGCCTTCCTGGATGCCGACGAGCGTGTCGCCGCGGTCCTTTTCGGTGAACGACGGGAGATTCACCCGCACGCCCGGGAGGTTGATGTGGCGGCGCGACTTCAGCTCGCCGGGCGTGAGCACGCGGCAGCGGATGCGAGTGTCGTTCTTTTCGAGGACCTCGAGGCGGATGAGGCCGTTGTCGACGAGCACGGTGTCGCCGACGCGGATGTCGTTGACGAGATTGCGGTAGTTGACGTCGACGGAGCGGACTTCCTCGGCGCGCTCGGCCTCGTTCTCGGGTTTGACGGAGAAGTCGAAGATCTCGCCGGCCTTCAGCTCGATGGGCAGGGCGACGTCGCCGGTGCGGATCTCGGGGCCTTTGATGTCCATCATGATCGCGACCTCACGACCGCATTGCCGGGAGACTTCGCGGATGCGGCGGATGATGGCGCGCGTCCAGTCGTGCGTGGCGTGTGCCATGTTGAGGCGGACGACGTCGACGCCGGCCTCCATCAATTGCGTGAGCATCGCCTCGCTCTCGGTGGCGGGGCCGAGGGTCGCGATGATTTTGGTGCGGCGGAAAGGCACGGGCGTCATGCGGGGCGAAAGGAAGGCTCCGGCCGGGGCCGGTGCAAAGCAAAAGGCTGTGTCACCATGAGCGGAACGATTTGTTACATGAGGTTAGTAGTTTTTCCGTGCCATGCCCGGGGGTTCCGCTAAACAAACGAGCCACGTTTCGCGTTGGTTGGCTCCCTTTTCCTCTCGCCCTCATGTCGCTCAGCATCGTCGCCCTCTGCCTTCTCGTCGTCGTCGGCATCTACTTCTACAACAACCCGCTCAAGCACGGCCCGTGGTTCCTGAGCCGGCGGTTCATCAACTGGTTCCCGCTGGGGATGACCTACTCGTTCCTCTACATGGGGCGCTACAACTTGGCGGTGGCGAAGAATTCCTTCGGCGCGCTGATGACCAACCAGGACTTCGGCATCATTTTCGCCGCGGGCACGTGGGTCTACGCACTGTCGTTCCTCGTCAACGGCCCGCTGGTGGACAAGATCGGCGGCAAGAAGGGCATCATCATCGCCGGCGTGGGCTCGGCGCTCGCGAACATCGCGATGGGCGTCGTGACTTGGCTGGTCGTCACGCAGCGGATGCAGCTGAACCTCGTGTGGGTGCTCTCGATCACCTACGCGCTGAACATGTATTTCCAGAGCTACGGCGCGGTCTCGATCATCAAGGTGAAAGCGAACTGGTTCCACGTGCGCGAGCGCGGCGTGTTTGGCGCGATCTTCGGGACGCTGATCTCCTTCGGCGTCTATTTCGCCTTCGACTGGGTCGAGGCGATCATCGACATGACGAAGCTTCACGCCGACGGCGCGATGGGCGGGCTCACGGCCCTGTTGCAACGGGTCTTCGTGCCGGCAGGGGCGACGACCGATGCGACTTGGGCGGCGTTCTTCGTGCCGGCGGCGATCATCCTTTTCTGGGTCTTGCTCGACTGGTGGCTCATCAAGGAAACGCCCGAAGACGCCGGTTTCCCGCACCTCGACACGCACGACGCCTCCTCCGGCCACATGCACGAGGAATACACCACGCTCGACCTGTTGAAAAAAGTCTTTGGCAGCCCGCTCATGCTGATGCTGGCCGGTGTGGAGCTGACGTCCGGCGTCCTGCGCAACGGCATCATGCAGTGGTATAAAATCTTCGCCCACGACGTGCCGCAGCCCGGCGCCGAGGCCATTCTCAAGAACTGGGGCCTGCTGCTTTGCATCTTCGGCATCATCGGCGGCTTCGCCGGCGGGTTGATCTCGGACAAGTTCTTCCAATCGCGACGCGGGCCGCCGGCGGCGATTTTCTCCGCGTTCATGCTCATGATGGCCGCGGTGATGGCCATGACCATCTTCTCGATGCCAGTGCTGGTTGGCGTGGCCGCGCTGCTGATCGTCGCCGCCGTCACCGGCGTGCACTCGCTGATGTCCGGCACGGCCGCGGCGGATTTCGGCGGCCGCAAGGCCACCGCGACATGCTCCGGCATCGTCGATGGCTGCGTCTATCTCGGTAGCGGTGTGCAGTCCGTGTGCGTCGGCTACCTCTCGGGCCTGAGCTGGCGCTGGTGGCCGATGTTCCTCATCCCCTTCGCGCTGGCCGGCGGCATCATCGCCTGGCGCATCTGGAACGAGCTGCCCGCGGCGACGCGCAAATACATCGACGAACACGAGAACAAGCCGACTTCGGCCTGAGCGATCGATTCTGGCTTTTCACCCAACGCCGCCGTGCAGGCGGCGTTTTTCTTTGGCACTGATCGAGCGGCGGCCTGGTCTCGCGGTTGCACGCGTGCCGGTCCGTGCTTCGGGTTCGCCGGAGCAGGTGGGGCGCGAACAAGCTCGCTGCCTACAGCGGTCGCTCGGTTTCCGGGTCGACGGACGATATCGCGTTGGAGTTCTCGCGCTAGTCCCGTCGCCGCGCGCGATGGCGCTGCCGGAGACGGAGTTCGCCGTCAAAACTCCAGCAGCTCGCTCGCGCCGCCCGGCGCGACGACCGAGAAGCTGCATCGCAGCGCTGCCAATGCCGGCCCGCACGCGGCCTCGACCGCCGCGGGTGAATTGCAGTCGCGGCTGAGGTGCGCGAAGAACACGTGGCGCCAGCGCGGATTCGCGACGGATTGCAGCAGTTCGCGCGCGGCTTCGTTGGAAAGGTGGCCGTGCCGGCCGTTGATGCGCTGCTTCACCGACCACGGGCGCTTCGTGTCGGCCTCGAGCAGGCGCGGGCAGTAGTTCGCCTCGATCACCAGCACATCGGCGTCGCGCACGCGCTCGCGCACGTGCTGCGGCGCATGGCCGAGGTCGGTCAGCCACGCGAGCGTGCGGCGCGGCGCGAAGAGATCGCCCTCGTGTCCGTGCGAGATGAAAAAGCCGACCGGGTCCTGCGCGTCGTGCGGCACCGAGAAGGCGCTCACCTCGAGGTCGCGGAAGCGGAATGTCGCGCCCGTCTCGAACACCTGCCAGTTGGCGCGATGCTTGAGCGAGCGCTGCACGGCCTGCGCCGTGGCGTGATTCGCGAAGACGCGGATGTGCGGGTGCTTCGCGAGGCCGCTCAGCCCTGCGGCGTGATCGCCATGCTCGTGCGTGAGGAAAATGGCGTCGATCCGCTCCAGCGATTCGCCCGCGGCGGCGAGCATTTCGCCGAGGCGGCGCGCGGAAAAGCCCGCGTCCACGAGCACGCGAGTGTCGCCGGTGGAGAGAAGAGCGGCGTTGCCGTTGCTGCCGCTGCCGAGAATGCGAAACCGCACGGGCATCGCGGCGATTGAGCGGCGCGCGCGTGGCGTGGAGCAAGGGAAAAGTCGGCCTCAGCGACGGCGGCGGACCGGCCGCGGGCGGGCGGCGCAGTTGACGCGGCGGGGAAACTGGCTTGGCTCGTCCCTCCATGCCTGCGAAACGCACCGCCCGTTCCCGTCGTCCCGCCACCGCCCGCGCGGCCCAGCCGGCGGCCGTGCGCGTGCTCGACGGGGTCGTGACGATCACGCGCCAGGTGCATTTCAACTCCGCGCACCGGCTCTACAACCCGACGAAGAGCCTCGCGTGGAATCAGGCGCAATACGGCCTCTGCACCAATCCACACTGGCACGGCCACAACTACGTCCTCGAAGTTTCCCTGCGCGGCCGGCCCGACCCGGTGACCGGCTACCTCATGGACCTCGCCGAGCTGAAGCGCATCCTCCAGCGCGCCATCGTCGACAAGTGCGATCACCGCAACCTGAACGACGAAGTCGATTTCCTCCGCGGCATCATTCCCTCGACCGAGAACCTCGTGATCGCGTTCTGGCATGAGATCGCGCCGCACATCAACCTGCCGCACGCGCGCCTGCACTGCGTGCGACTTTACGAAACCCCACGCAACTTCGCCGAATATTTCGGCCCCGCGTCCGCCTGACGCCCGGCGCGCGTCCCACCGGTTATCGTCCCCCGTAGAAAAACGACTCCATGAGCAAATCGAAGCCGATGTATCTCCACCGTTCCGCCGCCGGCACCGCGCCGCGCATCGCGCGCGGCTACGACGCGAAGTTCCGCGCCACGCCGGCCTATCGCGCCTCGCTGCCGGACATGATGGAGGCGGCGCACGACGCCATCCAGGGCGCGAACGTCCCGATCCAGCAGGTCGGCATCCACAACTTCAAACTGCCGCTCAAATACCGCGCGAAGTCCGGCGAGACGCACACGCTCGAGACCAGCGTCACCGGCACGGTGTCGCTCGAGGCCGAGCTGAAGGGCATCAACATGAGCCGCATCATGCGGACCTTCTACGAGCACAAGGACGAGGTCACGACCGGCGAGTGGATGGGCAAGGTGCTGAAAAATTACCTGCGCAACATCGACAGCAAGGATGCGCGCCTGAAAATTTCGTTCTCCTACCCGATGCTGCGCGAGAGCCTGCGCAGCGGCCTCGAGGGCTACCAATTCTACAACGTCGCGTTCGAGGGCGTGATGACCCGCGACGGACGCTACCGGCGCTTCATCCACTTCGACTTCGTCTACTCGTCCGCCTGTCCGTGCTCCGCCGAACTCAGCGAGCATGCGCGCGACCACCGCGCCGCCTACACCGTGCCGCATTCGCAACGCAGCAAGGCGCGCGTCACCGTCGAGGAGGCGCCGGGGAAGAAAATCTGGATCGAGGACATCCATGCACTCTGCCTGCGCGCGCTCCAGACCGAGACGCAGGTGATGGTGAAGCGCGAGGACGAGCAGGCGTTCGCCGAGCTCAATGGCGCGTATCTCAAGTTCGTCGAGGACGCCGCGCGGCTGCTCTACAAGGAGTTCGACGCGGAGAAGCGCATCGTCGACTTCCGCATCGCGTGCTCGCACCTCGAGTCGCTGCACTCGCACGACGCCGTGAGCGTGATTTGCAAGGGCGTGAAGGGCGGCTTCACCGCCGACTTCATGGATTTCGGCGCGCTGCTCTGCTGACGAAAGGCGGCGCATGTGGCAGGAACTCACGCGCGGCACGGCCCTGTTGACGGTCGCCGCGTTGCTGTTGCTGCTGGGTTTCTTCCTCTGGCGCGTGAACAGTGCGCTGAGGAACGCCTTCCGGCATCGCGAGAACTACGCGGAAAATCTGCGCCGCGCCGGCCGGACGGCGGAGGCGGAGCGCGTCGAAGCCGAGACGCGCGGCCTCGCGCGGCGCCTGCCGCTCTACGGCCGGATTTTGGTCGTCGCCGCGCTCGCGCTCGGTCTGGCAGGCTTGCTCCGACTCCGATGAAATCGAAATCCCCCGCCCCCGTCGTGCTCATCACCGGCGCCTCGCAAGGCATCGGCGCCGCCCTCGCCCGCGTGTTCGCCGCCGAAGTGAAAGGCGTCCGTCTCGCGCTGGTCGCCCGCCACGCGCGCAACCTGCGCGCGGTCGCCGCCGAGTGCACCGCGCTCGGCGCGGAGGCCGCGACGTTCCCGGGCGACGCGAGCGACGAGGCCGCCGTGGCGAAGCTGGCGCGCGCCGTGGCGAAGCGCTTCGGTGCCGTCGACGTCCTGATCAACAACGCCGGTGCGTTCACGCAGGCGAAGTTTGCCGACACGACGGTCGCGGCGTTCGATCACATGATCGCGGTGAACCTGCGCAGCGCGTTCCTCGTCACGCGGGCGTTCCTGCCCGCGATGACGGCGCGGCGGCGCGGGGATATTTTCTTCATGAGTTCGATCGCGGGACTCGGCGCGTATCCGAACGCCGCGGCGTATTGCGCCGCAAAATTCGGCGTGACCGGCCTCGCACAGGTGTTGCGCGCCGAGACGCGCGAGGCCGGCGTGCGCGTGTGTTGCGTGCATCCGGGGGCGACGTGGTCGCCCTCGTGGAGCGGGAGCGGCGTGGCGCCGGAGCGCATCATGCCGGCCGAGGATGTGGCCCGCGCATTCCTCGACGTTTATCGGTTGGGTCGCACGACCGTGGTGGAAGAGATCGTGTTGCGGCCGCAGCGCGGCGACCTGTGAGTGGCGCTCCCCGCATGCCAGCAGGGCAGAATGGGGCAGATATTCATCGGAGATTTACCGGAGTGGGTTTCCTAGCCGAAAGGACCTCCGGATTTTCACCCAGTCGCGAGTAAATTGGCTCGCGCATGCGCGGGGGGATTTCACCTTGGCCCACGACCGGCATGAGCTCCCCACGACTCAGCATTTTTGCGCTGTGCATTCTCGCGACCCTCGCGGGGCGGGCGGAGGCGCAGACGGTGCTCTACCGGGATTTCACGAGCACCACGGGCCTGTCTCTGAACTCCGCGCAGGTGAGCAACGGGGCGATCCTGCTCGCGCAGAACCAGCAGGATCGGAGCGGCTCGTTCTTCACCACGTCCAGCTACAACGTCAGCGGGTTCAGCGCGGCCTTCGAGTTCCGCATCTCGAGTCCGGGCGGCATCAGCGACGGCATCGCCGCGGGCGCGGACGGTCTGGCGTTCGTCATCCAGCGCGCGGGAGCGACGGCGCTTGGCGGCAGCGGTGAGGCGCTGGGATATGGGGCGCGCGGCGGCACGAACGGCATCGGCAACAGCGTCGCGGTCGAGTTCGACACTTTCAAAAATTCGTGGGACCCGGACTCCAACCACATCGGCATCGACACGAACGGCAACCTGACGTCGCTCGCGACGGCCGGCGTCTCGAGCGCCTTCGACAATGGCACGAACTGGACTGTGTGGGTGGACTACAACGGCACCGTGCTCGAGGTGCGGGCGAGCCAGAACGGTGTGCGCCCGACCGCGGCACTGCTTTCCCAATCGATCAACATCGCGAACACGATCGGCGGTTCGACGGCGTTCGTCGGCGTCACCGGCGCGACGGGGTCGGCCTTTGGCAAGCACGAGGTGCTGAGCTTTGCGTTCTCGGATACGTATCTTTCCGGAGGCGTTTCGGTGGTGCCCGAGCCGTCGACTTACGTGCTGTTCGCGCTGGGCCTGGGTTTCATCGGCGTCGCGTGCTGGCGCCGTCGCCGGGGCTGAGGGTTCGGCTTGCACGGGTGGAGCGCGCGGCGCTTCATGCGGGCATGTGGCGACGAATCTCCGTTGAGATCAACCGTAGGGTGCCTGTCCGGGCGGAGGGGCCGGCGTGACGAGCATCGAGCTGCTCGTAATTCTGCTTCTGCTGGTGATGGCGGTGCCGGACGTGTGCCGCTGGCTCGGGCGGCCGGCGCTGGCGTATCCGGCGTTCGTGTGCTTCGGGCTGCTGGTCGGGCCGCTCGTGCGGCCGGAAGTCGGCCAGATGCTACGCGAGGCGGGCCAGATCGGGTTCGTGCTGCTGCTCTTCGAGGTCGGCCTCGAGATCGACCTTCCGGTGTGGCGCGAGCTGCGGGCGCCGCTGCGCTATGTCGCGCGTTGGGTGCTGCCGCAGTATCCGGTGCTGATCGCGCTGGCCCGGTTGGCCGGCCTCGGCTGGCTCGAGTCGTTCCTCGCCGCGGCCGCGCTGAGCGCGTGCGCGGTGGGCATGGCGCACGCGGCGTGGAAGGATTTTCCCGGTCTCGACGGGGCGAGCCGCCGATTTGTGCTCTCGGTGATGGTGCTGCTCGAAGTGCTCGCGGTGGTGCTGCTCGCCGTGGAAACCGCCGTGCTCGGCCGCGCGCCGACGTGGCTGTTCGCGCTGAAGCTCGCGGGCATGGCGCTGGTGGTCTACGTGTGCAGCCGCGCGGCCGTGCACGTCGGACGTTTGCTGCAAGCGGTGCTCGAGCGGGCGACGCACTGGCGGCTGCACCTCGTGACGTTGCTCGTGCTGGCGATTTGCGCGGTGGGCGAGCGCTTCGGTCTATCCGGGCCGAAGACGGCGTTTTTCCTCGGGCTGTTCTCCAGTCGGGTGGAGCACGACGGCAAGCACCTCGAGGAATACCTCGCGCCGATCTCGCGGCGCTTCCTGATTCCGCTGTTCTTCGCCGCGCTCGGCACGCAGGTGCCGCTGGCGGCGCTGTGGTCGCGCGAGGCGCTCTACGCGGTGATCGCCGGCGCGCTCATCATCGCGGCGCGGCAGCTGTGGCACGCGCGCGGCGCTCCGCTCGGCGGCGGGCGCGACACCTACCTCCTGCTCTGCCCGAACTTCACCCTCGTGGCGCTCGCCGCCGACGCGCTGCTGAAGGCGCCCGATGTCCCCGCGGGCTGGGCGGTGTGGCTGCTGTTGACCGGTTTGGTAATCACGATCGTCGCGCTCGCCGCGCTGCCGGCGAAGCCGACGGGGGGCGAGGGGCACTGAGGCCGCGTCACTCCTCGCGCGGGTGGAGAACAGGTGTTCCCGCGGTGCGAGTCGAGTGACTGACGAAGGTTTATTCCAGATTACGTGTGCGTATAACTTTGCTCGCACAGTCGGCTGTAATCTCCCACGCTCCGAGTGCGTTTTCCCGGAGATCGTTGTCCTCAAAGGTGCCGCCACCGCCTTGGAATATCCTGATGGCTCGGTAGTTATTCTTCGTGATGCGATTACGGCGAAAAGTGGGATTGCCCTCTTCCGTGATTGCCACTCCGCCAAATGCGTTAGCGAAAATATCATTGTCCTCAAACGTGCCTTGTCCTTTTGCGTGCACAAAGAGGCCACTCTGTTTTCCGTTATGAATGCGGTTACGGCGCAAGGTGGGATTGGCACCTTTCGTGATTTCTACGCCGCTGTATGAGTTGGCGAAGATGTCGTTGTCCTCGAGGGTGCCGAGTCCGTCCTTCTGGATGAGCACGCCGCCTTGTATCCCGTCGTGGATGCGATTGCGACGGAGCGTTGGATTACTCCCGGTCTTGATTTCTATGCCCGCGAGGGCATGTGCATAGATGTCGTTATCCTCGAGAGTGCCCATGCCGTTTTCGTAGACGAAGATTCCAGATCTCTTTCCGTCATGAATGCGGTTGCGGCGTAGGCGCGGGTCGGCTCCGTCGTGGATTGCTACGCAGGCTAGGCTGCGGCTGGTGATGTCGCAGCCCTCGACCTCGAGACGCCCCTGCGCGATATCGATACCGAAGCATCTTTCACCGCCGTTCTGGCGAAGGGTCAAGTTTGCGATGCGTCCCATACTGGTCTTGAAGAGCACAACATCCTTGGCCGTCGCTTCGATGACAATTTCTCCGAGCTCCCCATCGCCGACGATTTCAACCGGCTTGTCGATCACCACGCCTTCGTTGTAGAGCCCCGGGCGCACGAGGATGCGGCTGCCGGGTATGGCGGCGGCGAGCGCCGCTGTGAGGGTGGGATGGTCGCCGCGATGCATGGCGTCGACGATCAAGGTCGGGGGCTCGGTTCGAGCGGAAATCTTCGGCGTGCCGACTGGACCGACGTTCGCGGCGCTGCTGACGGCGGGGGCGGTGATCGTTGCCGGATGCGATCTGCGCTTGCGCGTCGGTTTGGGCGGCGTGACCGCTTTTGCTGCGGCGGGGACGCGTTCCAAGGCGGCGACGACTTGGGTCGCCAGTTGGGCGAGGGTCTTCCCGGCGGCGGGTGTCGTGAGCGGCTCGAAACGCAGTTCGCGCCAGTCGGCGTATTGGCGGGCGGCTAGGATTTCGGCGAGCGTGTCGCTCTTGCGTTTGGCCGCATTGCCGAGCACCGGACACTCGACGTAGTAAACGGGCAGGATGAGGTCACCGCGTTTCAGTTTCTTTTCGCGTTGGAGGAAGCGCTCCAGCTCCGTCCGGCACGCGTGACTTTTGAAGAAGCCGGGCGTGATGATCGGGATGAGGAAAGTCACGGCGTCGAGCGTGTCCTCAATGCGCGCCTGCCATTGCTCGCCCCACTTGATGTCGTTGCGGTCCTGAAAAATGTCGAACGCGTCGCCGGTTTGGAGACGGATTTCACCGCTCAGGCGTTCGCGGAACTGACTCAGACGTCCTTCTTCGTGCTGATCGTCGAAGCGAACGTAACTCATGAAAGCTACCGGGGCATGGCTCATGTGCAGATCGTCATTTCTGCGCGATGGGGAGAGCGCATAGGCCCGGATGCGCTTCGCGAGACAGACTGGCTCCGACAATGCGAATGCGTTGAGCGATGGACAGAAAAAATTACCGCCGCTCGCGCTGCTGACAAAACTGGCGGCGAAGGTCGACGAGGCGCCGCACAGTCGACGTCGGGTCGCCGGCGCGCACTGAGATCGCGTCACTCCTCGCGCGGGGCGGGGCCGGCGTCGAGTTCGTGGCAGGCGTGGAGGAAGGTCGCGGCGGACCACGCCTGGTAGGCCTTGCCCATCGGCCGGCCGGTCTGGCCGTGCACCCACTCGTTGAACTCCCACTCGCGGTCGCGGCCGAGCTGGTTGACTTGGGCGAGGCGGACTAGTTCGCGGCAGGCGACCTCGTGGAAGCCGAGGCGCTGGATGAAGCGCACCCACATGCCGCCGATGAAGGGCCAGATGCCGCCGTTGTGGTAGTGGTGCGGCAGGTTGAGCAGGTTGACGGTGTAGTAGGCGCGCCAGTCGGGGTCGCCGGCCTGCACGACCGGGTAGAGGTTGGCGACGGGCCAGGGCTGGTTGACGCCGACGCCCCACATGAAGCGGAAGGCCGTGCGCGCGCGCTCGACGTCGAGGACGTTCATGAGGAACGCGAGGATGTTGCCGTAGGGATCGCAGCGCCAGTTGAAGGCGAAGGGCGTGATCTCGGCCAAAAGATACTGCGTGTCGCCGAGCGCGAACTGGCGGTCGGCGAAGCGGTGCGGGCGCGTCTCGCCGCTGCCGTTGGTCGTGGGCCAGAACACTTCGAGGATGCGGGAGCGGATCTTCTGCGAGCGGCGCAGGTAGGCGGCGGCGTGGTCGAACTGACCCATCAGCTCGAGGATGCGGCCGTAGCAGACGTTGGCGCGGAACCACAGCACCTCGTCGTAGAGGACGTTGTAGCTGCGGCCGAAAAGGTCGGTCCAGTCGCCGGCCTCGGGGATCTCGAGCAGGCCGTCGTTGTTGGCGTCGTGCGCGGCGAGCCAGACCATGACGTCACGGAGGCGGTCGGCGTGCCGGTAGAGCAGGGAGAGGTCGCCGGTGCGGGCGGCGTAGTTGTAGAGCGCGATGATGACCCACAGGCCGCTGTCGATCGAGGCGATGTTGCCCACGCCCGAATAGTCGGGCTCGCCGGTGTCGATGCGGACGTTGGCGGGGATCTGGCCGTGGACGGAGACGGCGTTGAGCAGGGTCTCGAAGGTGCGGACTTGGGCGGCGCGGACCTCGGGGTCGTTCACCTGGAGCGTGCTCCAGATGGTGATGGCGCCGTCGCGCGCCCAGACGCTGCGGTAGTTGGCGTCGGTGCCGGTGACGGTGTTGTCGGCGAGCGAGCAGGCGGAGAAGCCGAGCGGCGTGATGTTGCGCTTCAGGGCGTCGAGCCCGCGGCCGTAGGCGGTGCGCAGGAGCTCGCGCTCCGGGTCGGTGAGGCCGCCGAGGTGCGTGCCGGTGAAGAGCTGGCGGAAACTCGGCGCGAGGTCGTCGGCGGTGAGGCGGGCCTCGGCGCGGCTGGGCAGGGCGCAGATGACGCCGAAGTGGCAGAGACCGTCGAGCACGCCCTCGGCGATGATCTGCCGCGAGGTGTAGCTCGGGATGTCGACCGTGGCCTCGAAGAGCTCGGGCTGGGCGTTCTCGACGATGATGCCGCGGACGCCGGGCAGGAGGAACATCGAGGAGTCGTTGCCGGTGTCGCCGGCGACGAGCACCTCGTCGGGGGCGATACCGAGGCGGGCGAGGAGCCAGGAGAGCGCGCCGCCCTTGGTGGCGTGGCGCGGCAGGATGTCGAGGTCGCGCGAGCTGGAGTAGACGACGTTGACGTCGAGCTCGGCGGCGGCGAGCTGCGCGCGCAGGCCGCGGATGGCGCCGCGCGGCGCGCGGTCGAGGAACCAGCTGGACTTGAACTCGTGCTGGAACTCGTCCGGTTGCACGCGGGCGCCGGGGAACTTGCCGACGATCTCGCGGACGCGCGCGAGATCCCAGCCCGTTTGGAGGTGGGCATGGAAGTCGGTGAGGAAGGCGCCGGCGCGCACGTCGTAGATCTGCGTGCCGACGCCGCCGAGGTAGAACTCGGCGGCGGGCAGGGTGCCGTCGTCGACGAAGCGGCGCAGGTCGTCGACGAGGCGGCCGCTGTTGTAGACCAGGACAGGGCGGACGGCGGGATCGATGGCCTCCCAGGCGAACTTGAAACGGCGCGTCGCCTCGGGGTTGCCGAGGAGCGTGCCGTCGAGGTCGGAGCTGAAGAGGCGGATCGGTTTCGGCTCGGTCATGTCTGGGTGGGTTCGGGCGCGGAGTCGGCGGCGCGCTCGTGGTGATGGCGGAGCTGGTCGCCGAGGCCGACGGTGTTGCGGCCGGCGCGGCGCCGGAAGACGCGTTGGAAGTAGAGGTTGTTGGGGATCATCACCGACTCGCCGGGGGAGACCTGCAGCGTGGTGAAAATCAGGCTGAGGTCGATCACGCGGCCTTTGACGTTTTCCGTCGGCAGTTCGATTTCGTCGCCCACGGAGAAGGGCTTGAAGACGACGAGCACGAAGGTGCAGAGGAAGTTGCTCAGCACGCTCCAGACGGCGACGAAGCCGATGGCGACGAGGCCGAGGACGGTGCCGAGCAGCGCGAGGATGGTGCCGAGCTCGAAGCCCCAGAGGCCGAGGATCATCAGTGCCGCGATGGCGAGGACCGAGGTGCGGAGCGTGAGCCGCACCGGAGCGAGCGCGAGGCGCGGGAGGCCGGCCCACTGGGCGAATTTGAGGATGCGGCCCTTGAGGCCGAAGAACAGGATGAGGGCGATCGTCGCGATGACGGTGCTCTCGATCAGGCGGACGAGCGTGTCGCGGTCGAGAGAGAGTATATCCATGCGGGATGAGGAGAGGTTGGAGGTGATGGAACGGACCGCGGATCAATCGCCGTCGTTCCAAGGTTCGTCCCACTCGGTGTCGCTGAAGGCGAGGGCGGTGGCCCGCTCCTCGATCAGGCTGACGAGCTGCTGGGCGATGCCGGTCCAGGTGAAGAGACTGCGCGCCTTGTGGGCGCCCATGCGCGCGAGACGCGTGGAGAGCCGCGGGTGGCGCAGGACCTTCACGATCGAGATGCCGAGATCGAGCTTGTCGAAGGAGTCGGCGTAGAGCGCGTGGCGCCCGAAGGTGACGGCGCGATAGAGTCCGCCATGCGTGGTGATGACCGTCGGTGTGCCGCAGGCCATGGCCTCGATCGCGGTCATGCCGAAGGGTTCGTAGCGGCTGCTGAGCACGAAGACGTCCGCGGCGCGGTAGTGGTTGGCGAGGTCGCGATCGGAGACGAAGCCGCCGAAGGTGACGCGTGAGCGGAGCTTGTAGCGGCGGACGCGTTTCTTCAGGTCGGCGAGGATGGCTTTTTCCGCGGCGTTGAGGCGCGTGCCGCCCACGGCGAGGTGAAGGTGGGCGTCCTCGATGCGCGGCGCGACCACGGAAAAGGCGTCGATCAGCAGGTCGTAGCCCTTGTTGCGGGCGAGGCGGCCGATGGCGAGGACGACCTTGCCCTTGAAGCCGAGGCGGCGGCGCAGCGTCTCGCGCGAGGCGGCGCTGACCGGGAAGAAGCGGTTGTCGTCGTAGCCCGGCGGGATCATGTGCACGTGCTCGGCGGGCGCGCCGTAGTCGCTCACGATCATGTCGACTTGGGGCGGCGTGGTGGCGATGACCTCGTCGCAGTGCCGGTAGAGCAGGGTCTCCTCGTTGATGCGCTGGGTGAAGTTGTATTTCTTCTCGAAGTGCGCGGCGTCGTGCGGGAAATCGCGCTCCATGAGCTGCTTTTTCCAGAGGCCGAGCGAGTGCGGCGTGTGGATGTGCGGCACGTCGAGGGCCTCGGTCAGGCGCTGGGTGGCAAAACCGGCGTCCCAGTAATGGCTGTTGAAAAACTGGTAGCGGAGGCGGTGCTTCTTGATGAAGCGCAGCGCGTGCTCGGCCCACTCGGGCAGGTGGCGGACGAGATATTCCTTGTCGATGAAGTCCGGGCCGCCACACGGCACGCGGATGATGCGGACCCGGTCGGCTACGGGCTCGATCTCGGGCTGGTCCTCGAAACGGCGGGTCCAGATGTCGACTTCGAAGCCGAGCTGGGCGAGTTTCTTGGAGAGTTCGAGCACGTAGACGACCTGGCCGCCGGTATCGGCGGCGCCGAGCGGCGGTTGGGCCGCGACATAACCATGCGTGGAGACCATGCCGATGCGCGGCAGGCGGGACTCAGGGAGTTTGCTAGACATAGGGTCCTTTCGTTCGGTCCGCGGGCGCTGAGTCGGCGCTGGCGGACGGTTTCGGATTGAGCGCGCGGCGAGGGGCGCAAGCGCGAGGCCGCAGAGGCGGCGGAGGCGGCGCGCTCACACGCGCGTGGATGCGAACCCGTGCAGGACGCAGTCGTGCGAGCGACGCCGTGGTCAAGAGACTTCCGTCGCGCGCGAGTGCCAAGGAAAACGGCATGGGGGATTCCCCCAAATTTCGGCGCGCGCCGTGCACCGCTCAGGCGCGACGCAAAGTGAAGAGCGCGACCTCCGGCCGGACGTTGAAACGCACACGCATCAGGTGGCCGACGCCGCGGGAAATGTAGAGCTGGCGGTCGCCGGCGAGCGTGAAGGCGCCGCTCGTGTAGCGACGGTTTTTCACCGGCAGAATGGGCGGCGGGAGAAACGGCGGTTTGCACTGACCGCCGTGGGTGTGGCCGGCGAGGATCCAGCTGCGGAAGTTTTCCCAGCCGGGCAGGTCGCACGCATCCGGGTTGTGGCAGAGGGCGAGCGCCGGCGCGTCCGCGGGCAAGCCGGCCAGCGCGCGCGCCGGGTCGAAGCGACCGGCCCACAAATCGTCGAAGCCCACGAGGCGCAAGCCGGCGCAATCCGCCTGGGCGTTGCGGAGGACCTGCACGCCGGCGCGAGTGAGCTCGGCGGTGACGGCGTCGGCCTCGTCGGCGTGGCTCCAGTTGTGTCCGTAGTCGTGGTTGCCGAGGACGGCGTAGCTGCCGAGCGAGCCACGAGGGAATGCGGCGAGCAACCGCCGCACCTCGGCGAGGCCGGATGCGCCGCTGGCGGTGATGAGGTCGCCGGTTTGCACGACGATGTCCGGCCGGCGCGCGGCGATGCGGCGAAACGTCTCCGCAATGTAGTCGGGATCGACGTCGCGGCCGATGTGCAGATCGGAAAAGTGCGCCAGCGTGCGCCCGGCGAGATGCGGCGGCAGGTGGCGGATCGGCAGATCGCGTTCGGTGATCTCGAGCCAATGCGGCTCGATGCGCCAGGTGTAGAGCAAGGTCAACGGGACGCCCGCGGCGGCAGCGAGAAAGGCGCGGCGAGTGAGCGGGGGGAGCGACATGGCGGAGTCGGTTGCGCCCACGCTGCCGGCCGCCGTGGTCGCGCGCAAGCGTCGCGATGTTTGGTCTCGAAGAACGCGCGCGGGGCGGCACACTGCGCGGGTCGGCGTCGAGCGACGCCGCGGCGCGCCGGGGCCACGGCGGGTCGATCCCCACGCGTCTCTCCCGATCGTCTCCGGCCCCATGAACACACCCCGTTCACTCCACGCCGCGCTGTGCGCGGTCGGTTTTTTCCTGTCGCTCGCCGCACACGTCGCGGCGCAAACCCCGCCCGAGCCGCGCGTCACTGCGCTCGTTGGGCATCTCGAGTTGGGCTACGACATCCGCGTGAGCATCGCGGGCCTGGAGGCGTGGGCCGCGCAGCCCGGCAACGACGTCGGCCGGCTCGTGCCGGTGATCAACGGTCGCGCGATTCGCGGCTGTTACCCGATCGAGCAGGACCTGGCGGACGGCACGGTGAATTTCCGTCCGCAGATTCTCCCGCAGAACCGCGACGTCTGGGTCGATCTGCTGGGCGAGCCGAAAGCGCGGACGAAGTCGGTCGCGTTCTCGGTCGAGCAGGAGGATCGGTCGCCGTTCGCCACGGCGCTGATCGGCAAGGCCGGTCCGCAGCTCACGGTGATCTCGAGCGTCTACGGCGCGATCGCGCTCGTGCTGGTCGCGCTGATCGGCATCGCCTGCGTGGGGCTCGGACAACGCACGGGCTTGCTGCGCGATGCCGGACCCGCGGGCCAGCTGCGCCCCTACAACCTCGGCCGCTGCCAGATGGCGTTTTGGTTTTTGCTCACGTTCGCTTCCTACCTGGTCATCTGGCTCATCACCGATGCCGCGGACACGATCACGCCGGGTTTGCTCGGCCTCATGGGCATCAGCGCGACGACGGCGCTGGGCGAGGTTTTCATCGATGCCAACAAGGACGCGGCGGCCGGAGCGCAACGCCTCGCGCTGACCGCGGAGCGCCAGGCGCTCGCCCAGACAGCGACGGAGACGGCGGCGAAACTCGCCACGTTCGCGGACGACGCGGTCGTCGCCCGTGCGGACGCCACGCGCCAGCTGACGGAGCAACGCACACGCCTCGCGCAGATCGATGCGCAACTCCCGACGCTCGCGCCGACGCCCGGCGCGAACGTCTCGGGCGGTTTCCTCGTCGACATCCTGTCCGATGCGCAGGGCTACAGTTTCCATCGTTTCCAGATCGTCGCCTGGACGCTCGCGCTCGGTCTGGTCTTCCTCTCCTCGGTCTACAACAGCCTCGCGATGCCGGAATTCAGCGCGACGATGCTCGGTTTGATGGGCATGAGCGCCGGCACCTACATCGGCTTCAAGCTCCCAGAAAAACGCTGAGCTGCCGCGCGGAGCGCAGGGAAGCAGGCTTGCGCGTCCCGGCGATTCGTGCCGAAACAGGCGCGTGACCACCCGCCGCCCCATCGTGCTCGTCGTCGAAGACGAGGCCGGCATCGCCGAAACGATCGTCTACGCCTTGCGCACCGAGGGCTTCGAGCCGCGATGGAAAACCACCGGGCGGGACGCGCTCGCGGCGGCGCGCACGGAGCCAGTCGCGCTCGTGGTGCTCGACGTCGGCTTGCCCGACATGAGCGGCTTCGACGTCTGCCGCGAGCTGCAGCGTGTCGCACCCGTGCCGGTGATTTTCCTGACGGCGCGCGCGAGCGAAGTGGACAAGATCGTGGGGCTCGAGCTGGGCGCGGACGACTATCTCGCCAAGCCGTTCAGCCCGCGCGAACTCACGGCGCGCGTGCGCGCCGTGCTGCGGCGCACGCAGGGCGCGCCGCGTGCGGCGACGGCGGTCGATGCGGTGTGGCAACACGACGCCGAGCGCTGCCGGATCACGTTTCGCGGGCACCCGCTCGACCTGACGCGGAACGAGTATCGGTTGTTGGCGACGCTGCTCGCGGCACCGGGGCGAGTGTTCAGTCGCGATCAGTTGATGACTGCGGCGTGGGACGATCCCGGTGCCGCCCTCGACCGCACAGTGGACGCCCACGTGAAGCAGGTGCGCGCGAAACTGCGTGAGGTCGATCCGGAGAGCGATCCGATCGTGACGCATCGCGGGTTGGGCTATTCGTTGCGCGAGGAAACGTGAGGATACGCACGCTCATCTTCGGCGTCTATGTCGGTGTGTCGGCGCTGGGTTTCGCCGCGGTGATGGGCATGGCGCTGCGGGACGTGCGGCTGCGCTACGTGGAGTCGATGCGGCGCACGATGGGCGACACGGCGGCGTTCCTCGCGGCTTTCGCAGCGCAGGAGCCGGAGGCGGATTGGGCGCGGCGGTTGCGGCAGATGCCGGCGCAGGCGGAATTGTTGCGGGTCTTCGCGTGCGATGCGGAGGGACGCGTGACCTTCGATGCGGGCGGGCGTGACGTCGGGCAGGTTTACGCTTGGGGGATGTTCGGCGGCGGAAAGTTCGCTTCGGAAAATTACACGTTGCCCAATGTGGCCGTCGTGGACAACGAGCTGCGCGTGCGCGCGCCGGTGCGGCGCGGGGGCGAGATCGTCGGCTGGGTCGGCGTGGGCCGTCCGCTGGCGACTGTGGTCGAGGGCGTGACACGCGCGCGGTGGCGGCTGGTTTTCTGGGCGGGCGCGATCGCGCTCGTGATGGTCGCGGTGGGTTGGTGGGTGTCGGCGCAACTCGTGCGCTCGCTCGAGCGCCTCACCGTGCACGCCCGGGCGGTGCGCGACGGACGCATGTCGGCGGCGCCGACCTCGCGGGCGCGGGAAATCGCGGAGCTGGCGCGGGCGTTCGAGGAGATGCGCGATGCCTTGGAAGGGCGAAAGCACGTGGAGCGCTACACGCAGGTGCTCGCGCACGAGGTGAAGGCGCCGCTGGCGGCGATCCGGGGCGCGGCGGAGTTGATGGACGAGGCGATGCCGGAGGAGCAGAGGGCGAAATTTCTGGCGAACATCCGCGCGGAGTCGGCGCGCATCCAGGCAATCGTCGAACGGTTGTTGGAGCTGTCGTCGCTCGAAGCGCGAAAGCAGCTGACGCGCGTCGAACGGCTGGATGCGGCGGCATTGGCGGAGGAGGCGGCGGGAGTGCTGCGCGGGGCGTTCGCGGCGGCGGGCGTGACGCTGCGAGTGGATGCGACGGAGGGAGCGAACGTGCACGGCGAGCGCGTGCTGTTGCGGGAGGCGCTGGTGAATCTGCTGCAGAACGCGCTGGACTTTTCGCCGCGCGGCGCGGAGGTCGTGCTGCGCGCGGTAGGTGCGGGCGGGAAGGCGGTGTTCACGGTCGAGGATCGCGGCCCGGGTGTGCCGGACTACGCGCTGCCGCGGGTGTTTGAGCGGTTTTATTCGCTGCCGCGGCCGGGGACGGAGCGGAAAAGCACGGGGCTGGGCCTCGCGCTCGTGCGCGAGATCGCGCACCTGCACGGCGGCGAAGCGACGCTGGAAAATCGCGCGGACGGCGCGGGTGCGCGGGCGGTGTTGAGTGTGTCGGTGGGATAACGCGGGACCTCTGGGACCGCCGCGCAGTTGGCATCACGTTTTCGGTGCGCCCAGCGGTCGCACCCTGCCTTCGCGCGGCGATTTCACGTCGCCTTCATCAGGTTTTCACGCAGGCCTGCGACGATGAGCGCATGGACACTGCTTTGCCTCCCGTCATCGGCGCGCCGGTCAAGCGGCGCAGTCATGTCAGCCTCAAGCTGCTCTTCATCGCTTTGCTCGTGCTCGTGCTGCACGTGCCGCTGACGCTGATCAACGATCTGCGGCAGGAGCGCGCGCAGAACCGGGCGGCGGGCGAGAAGGCAGCGGTCGAGCGACGCGAGGTCGCGAGTGAAACAGACGAGGCCGCCGCGCGCCGCGCGCCTCAGTCCTCGCTGGTCGCGACTGAGGCCGCGTCAGGGGCGGCGGAAGGATACCGCATGGTGGAGCGGGCGCTGAAGCACAGCGTGCTGGTGCTGACGCTGGTGTTCACGGCGTTTTTCCTCTTCGAGACGCTGACGGGGCTGCGGCTGCACGCGGTGCACTACGGCTTGGTGGGTGCGGCGCTGTGTCTGTTTTATCTCGCGTTGCTGGCGCTCGGCGAGGTGTTGGAGCCGGGCTGGGCATACGTCGGCGCGGCGGTGGCGTCGTCGCTGCTGATCGTGGGCTACAGCGCGTCGATTCTGCGGAGTTACGCACGGGCGGCGTCGATTGCGGCGCTGCTCGCGAGCGAACACAGCGTGCTCTACGTGGTGTTGCGGATGGAAAACTACGCGTTGCTCGCCGGCACGGGCGCTCTGTTCGCGGTGCTCGCCGCGCTGATGTGGTTCACGCGGAACGTGGATTGGTTCGCGCAGGAGGTGGGGAAGGAGGCGCGGGGGTGAAAATGAAACTCCTTGGGCTGATCGCGGCTTTCATGGGTGCATTGTTCGGGTCGTCCTGCCGTGCCGGATACGATCACTGCGCAGAAACAAAAGTTGGTGGGATCACGATCCGCGTCGGCCTTGAGCGCTCGCACCCTTGGTTAGCCGAATACAGAAAGTTTCTCGAAATCGAGCAAGCGGGTGTCCTGCGACGAAAGGAGATTTTTCAGGATAGTGGTGGTTACGCGTGGGTCACGCTTTTCGACGATCACGGTCGATTCGAGGTCCGTGATCTGGACGACGTGCAGTTCACCGCGACCTTGAATCACCATGCGGCGACGCGAAAATATTTGGGCCGCTTCGATTTCGATTTAAGGCGAACGTATCGATTCATTCCGGCGTCCGAGGATGCACGCGAGCCGAAGGTTTCCCCGTGAACCGGACAAAGGCAGGCGGGACGCCTGCGCTACGCTACAGCAGTGCCTGCTGGTCGCTGCTTGCGAGCGGCTTCAGGCCGATGGCGTGGTAACCCTTTGGCGTGAGGATGCGGCCTTGGGCGGTGCGGGCGAGGTAGCCTTCCTGGATCAGGAACGGCTCGTGGACTTCCTCGAGCGTGTCGGCCTCTTCGCCGACGGCGATGGCGATGGTGCCGAGGCCGACAGGGCCGCCTTTGTAGTTTTCGGCCATGAGGCGCAGGACGCGCTTGTCCATCTCGTCGAGGCCGGAGGCGTCGATTTCAAGGAGTTCGAGCGCGGCGGCGGCGACGGGCTGCGTGATTTTGCCTTTCGCTTTTTCCTGTGCGTAGTCGCGGACGAAGTTGACGAGATTGTTGGCGATGCGCGGCGTGCCGCGGGCGCGGGTGGCGATTTCCTGCGCGCCGCCGGCGTCGATCTCGACTTTGAGGAGGCCGCAGCTGCGTTCGACGATGCCGCAGAGCGTGGCGCGGTCGTAGTAGTCGAGGCGCGTGTTGAGCGTGAAGCGCGAGCGCAGCGGCGCGGTGAGCAGGCCAGCGCGCGTGGTGGCGCCGACGAGAGTGAACTTCGGGATCGTGAGCCGGACGCTGCGGGCGTTCGGGCCTTGGTCGATCATGATGTCGAGGCGGAAGTCCTCCATCGCGGAGTAGAGATACTCTTCGACGGTTTTCGAAATGCGGTGGATTTCGTCGATGAAGAGGATGTCGCCTTCCTCGAGATTCGTGAGCATACCGGCGAGGTCGCCGGGTTTTTCGATCACGGGGCCGGAGGTGACGCGGACGTTGCGGCCGAGTTCGTGGCCGAGGATGAAGGCGAGCGTGGTCTTGCCGAGGCCGGGCGGGCCGGAGAGCAGGATGTGGTTCAGCGCTTCGCCGCGGCGCTTCGAGGCGCCGACCATGATCTTGAGGCGATCGACGGTTTTCGGCTGGCCGGCGAAGTCGGCGAAGGAGAGCGGACGCAGCGCGGCCTCGGTCTGCGAAACCGGCGCGCTCAGCGCGTTCGTGATGAAATCGGTGCCTTTGTTGGGTTCCTTGGGCATGAAATTAAACGCGAAGACGCGAAGGCGCGAAGAAGTGGGAGGACAGCTGCGGAGGCGCGCTTTGCGTCTTGGCTTCTTTGCGTTTCAAGAGCGGCTCACTTCCACTCCACCTGCGCGCCGATGCTGCGGAGGTTTTCGACGAAGTTCGGGTGGGCGCGCTTGATGGTGTCGGCGTTCTTCACGACGGATTTTCCCTCGATGCTCGCGGCCACCATGTAGAGCGCGACGGCGGCGCGGATGATGTAGGGCGCCTCGACGACGGTCGGGCGCAGCGGCTTGGCGCCGAAGACGGTGATGCGGTGCGGGTCGCTGACGACGATGTGCGCGCCGAATTTCGAAAGCTCGGCCATCCATGTGAAGCCGCCTTCGTAGACCTTGTTCCAGAACATCACCTCGCCTTTCGCGCGGACGGCGAGCGCGATCATGACCGGCAGCAGGTCGACGGGAAAATACGGCCACGGTGCCGCCTCGATCTTCGGCAGCAGGTTCGTGGTGAACGGTTGCTCGACGACGAGCTTTTGTTTCTTCGCGACGACGGCGGTGTCGCCTTCGTAACCGACCTGCACGCCGAGTTTGGCGAAGGAGCGGTTGATGAGATCGAAGTGGTGCGGGAGCGAGTTCGTCACGCGCACTTCGCCGCCGGTGATGGCGCCGAGCGCGAGGAAGGTGACGACTTCGTGGTGGTCGGTGTTGATCGTGAACGAGCCGCCCTTGAGTTTCTTCACGCCGCGGACGGTGATCATGCTGGTGCCGAGGCCTTCGAGGTCGGCGCCCATGCCGACGAGGGCGGCGCAGAGATCCTGCACGTGCGGCTCGCTGGCGGCGTTGATGATGACGGACTCGCCCTCGGCGAGCGCGGCGGCCATGACGAAGTTTTCCGTCGCGGTGACCGACATGTAATCGGGCCAGTGGCGCGCGCCCTTGAAGCGGTTTTTCAGACGGATGGTGAGCTTCTCACCGCGGCTCATGGTGGCGCCGAGGCGCTCGAGGATTTCGAGGTGCGGATCGAGTTCGCGGATGCCGAGCGAGCAGCCTTTGGCGTTGGTCGGCACGACGAGTTTCTTCATGCGCTGCAGGAGCGGCGCGAAGAGCAGCACGGACGAGCGCATGCCGGACGGCAGCTCGCCATCGAGGCGCGCGGCGTCGAAGGTCGAGTGATCGACGTCCATGCGGCCGGCGCCGCGGTCCCAGTTGATGCGCGAGCCCTGGTCGACGAAGAAGCCGACAAGTTTGTCGACGTCGGTGATGTTCGGGACGTTGAGCAGCGTCACCTTCTCGTCGGTGAGAAGCGTGGCGCAGAGGATCGGGAGGACGGAATTCTTGTTGCCGGACGGCGTGATGGTGCCGCTGAGGGGCTTGCCGCCGTGGACGATGAGGTCAGCCATGTGAGGCGAGAGGGACGCGAAAGTGGGACGGGAAAAGAGTGCGGCGAACTTCCGCCGAAGCGGGGTGCGATGCGACAAAAAAAGGCGCCCCGGAACGGAGCGCCTTGGAAGATTTTTGGGGAGCGAGTGCTCAGGCTTGCGGGGCGTCGCCGCCACCGCCGCCGTTGCCACCGCGATCACCGCGGTAACCGCCGCGATCGCCACCGCGGCCGCGTCCGCCACGACGACGACGGCGGAAGCCGTCACCGCCGCGACCTTCGCCTCGGAAATCACCACCGCCGCCGTGGGAGTGGCCTTCGCCGCCCGGCGCGCCGCCGGCGTTGTCGCCGCTTTGGCCGTAGGGGCGGTCGCCGCCGCGATGGTGGCGATGGCCGCCGCGTCCGCCGCGGTGGTGACGATGACCGCCGCGTTCGCCGCGGTGTTCGCCGCCGCCGTGCGAGTGGGATTGCTCGGGCTGGGCTTCGGGTTGGGCGCTGCCGCCCGTGAAGAAGGCTTTGATCTTGGCGAAGAAGCCGGTGGGCTTCGCGGCGGCGGCGGCCTGCGTGGCCTCCTGCGCGCGTTGCTCGCGATCTTCGCGGCGGAATTCCGGGCGCTGGTGGCGCATCTGTTCGCGCGGAGCCTGCTGACCTTCGGGGCGCGGCTCGCGTTGTTCGCGGGGCGCCTGCTCGCCGCCTTCGCGGCGGTCGCGACGGTCGCCTTCGTAGCGGCCTTCGCGACGCTCACGGCGTTCGCCGCGCGGTTCGCGGGGACCGCGGAAGCTGTCGCTTTCCCAAGTCTGCGGAGCGACCGACTTCGGGCGCTCGGGAGGGAGAATGTTCAGTTCGGCCTTCTCGTCCGGCGTCGCAGCCGCGGCAGGGGAGGCGGGCGTATCGAGCGGGAAGAGCTCGGCGGGCGCCGCGCTGGCGACGGGGGTGGCCGGGGCGGGAGCTTCGGCCACGGGGGCCGCAGCGACGGTTTCGGCGACGGGAGCGGCCTCGGCTTGCGGGGCCGGCTCGGGCGTCGCGGGAGCGAACGGGTTCTGGTATTCGCGCGGGGCGTTGACGATCTCGATCGCGGTGGGCTGGTAGTCGGACTTGGCGGGGGCCGCAGCGGCCGCCGGTGAGGCGGCGCTGGGACGTTTGCCGCGGGCCAGGCCCGAGCCGCGGCTGGTGCCGAACGAGGCGACCGGCGCGCTCGCAGCGTCTGCCGGCGGAGTCGCGGCGGCCTCGGCGGGCGCACCGGACTGGTCATTGGTGGACATGTCTATCTTCTTGTTTGGAAAGCGCCTGCCGGGAACGGCGGCGCTGGTGGGTTGGTGCCGGCCGGAGCCCGCGGGGCGGTCTCGACACCGCGCAGGGCGCGATGAAACGGCGGCAATAGGAGTGGCCAAGGTCGGCAAACCCGCTCTGACGCGCAACAGCTAATTTTTCCGGCCCGGGGCTTGCCACCTGCCGAGGCCGCTCCCACGCTGCCGCGCCATGGACAAACTCGAGGAGATCTTCCGCATGCAAGATGCGCTGAATAAGCGCATTGGGGTGAGTCTGCCGCCGCCGTCCGACGAGGAAAAGGCCAAGTGGATCCTCAACTACACGCGCGCGATGCAGCAGGAAACCGCCGAGCTGATCGACTCCGTCCCGTGGAAGTGGTGGGCGAAATACCAGAAGTTCGACGAGCAGAACGCCAAGGTCGAGGTCGTCGATCTGTTTCACTTTCTCGTGTCGCTCGCGCAAACGCTCGGCATGACCGCGGACGATGTCTACCAGGCCTACCTGAAGAAAAATCAGGTGAACCATGCGCGGCAGGACTCGGGCTACGTCAAGAAGGACGAGGCGGACTCGAAGCACATCTGAGCCGGCGCGCGGGGGCTCAGCGCGTTCGACGGTTGAGAGCGTTGAACGTTTCCACGTCGGCGCGTGCGCCGTCGGAGTCGCCGAGCAGAGATCGGCAGTTGGCGCGCGCGCGGTAGTAGATCGCGCGGTTGGGATTCAGCTCGATCGCCTTGTTGAAGGCTTCGAGTGCAGGCTCCAGATGCACGGTCGCCTTTTGGGCGTAGAGAATGGCGCCCTTGTGGTGGTAGGCCTCGGCTTCTTTGGGTTGGATGGCCAACAACGCGTCCATCACGGCCAGCGCTCCCGTGAAATCTCCCCCGTCCGCCTTCGCGCGGCAAAGACCGTAGTATGCCGGCACGAATGAGGGGTCCGCCTTGAGCGCCCGGGAGAAGAACTCGATCGCCGCTGGATATTCGCGCGCCTCGTATTTCAGCGCTCCCGCCCTGACGAGAGCTTCGGCGGGAGCCGGCGCGAGCTCCGACGCCTTCAGATAGTCGGCCAGCGCCTCATCCGTCCGTCCGTCGGTTCGGAGCGCATCACCGCGAAAGAGGAAGCCGCGCGGGTCCTCCGGCATCAGAGCGATCGCGTCCGCGAAATCGACCATGCCTCCGGCTCGATCTCCGCATTCCCGTCTGGCCGTGGCGCGAAGGAGGTGGGCGAAGTAGCGGACGTTGCGCGGTGCCTCCATCTCCAACGCGCGGGTCAAACCGCGTGCCGCGGTGGCAAAATCGCGTTTCTCTCCTGACGCGATTGCCTGGGAAATCAGGTCTTCGATGCGCGGTTCGGCCCCAATGGAGAGAAGGGCCAGAGTGAGGTAGGCAAAAACAGCGGCCTTCATGACTTCAGATCACACCACCGCCACGAAGCTGCCGTCGAATTCGACCGCGGGCTTGCCGTTGGGGCCTTCGACGATCGCGCGCAGTTCCATGCGCGCCTTCTTGTTGCGGCCCAGATCGGCGAGGAAAGCGCGGACGAGTTCCCGCGACGGCCGCTCGCACGCGGCGCGAATCGGGCCGGTGACGGGAGCGCGGTAGAGGGCGTTGCTGCGTTTCACGACGACATGGCCGTCGAGGCCGGCGTCGCGCAGCACCATCCAGAGCGAGCCGTAGCAGGCGAGCAGCGGCACCGTGTGCAGCGAGCCGCCGAAGGCGGTGCCGAGGTGGTTTTTGTTCGGCTCGAGCGGCGCCTCGAGGACGAGCCGCTGCGCGTTCGCCTCCACCGCGTGCAGACCCATCGCGCGCGTGAGCGGGATTTGCTCGTGGAGGAACGCGGTGAGTCCGTCGGCGGTGACGCTGTCGGGGACGAGGTGGCTCATGCGGCCGCGACGATGGCGGAGCGCGCGACGGACGCGCAAGGTTTGTCTCCACCGCGCAACAGCGAACCGAATTTGTCCTGCGTGCGGCGTGCCGTCCGTTGTAGAGATGAAACCAATCGATCCCATGAAAACCTCCTCCTCCGATCCGCTTTACCTGCTGTTGCTGCACCAGCCTCACGGCGACGGTCCCGGGCCGACTCCAGTGCAGATGCGCGAGATCATGGCGCGTTTCGCCGAGTGGATGGCCGGCATCCAGGCGTCCGGCGCGCTCGTGTCGTCGCACGGGCTGAAGCCGAAGGGCAAAGTGCTGCGCGGGCGCCGCGGTCAAAACATCAGCGACGGCCCCTACGCGGAGGCGAAGGAGATTGTCGGCGGCTACGTGCTGATCCGCGCGCGTAATTTCACGCAGGCGCTGCGCGTCGCCCGCGATTGTCCCGGACTCGACTACCGACTCGCGATTGAAGTGCGGCCGGTGAAACACTGAGATCGCGCCGGTGGTCGGCGCGCGCGTTGCCTTCCATTTCGGAGCAGAGGAGCGGCGGGGAAGCCTGCCTGCTTCCCGCCCGCGTCACTCGCCGATGATCTTGATCAGGACACGCTTTTTCCGACGGCCGTCGAATTCGCCGTAGAAAATCTGTTCCCATGGACCGAAATCGAGTTTGCCGCCCGAGACGGCGACGACGACCTCGCGGCCCATGATCTGCCGCTTGAGGTGCGCGTCGGCGTTGTCCTCGCCGGTGCGGTTGTGGTCGTAGGCGCTGTGCGGTTTTTCCGGCGCGAGCTTCTCGAGCCAGCGTTCGTAGTCGGCGTGCAGACCGCGCTCGTCGTCGTTGATGAAGACGGAGGCGGAGATGTGCATGGCGTTGACGAGGCAAAGGCCCTCGCGCACGCCGCTCGCTGCGAGGGCGGCTTCGACTTGCGGCGTGATGTTGAGAAACGCACGCCGCGTCGGCGTCTCGAACCAGAGTTCCTGCCGGTGGGATTTCACGCTGGCGAGGATGCGCGCGTGGCGCAGGGTGTCAGCATGGAATGCCGTTCCGCCTGCGGTGCGTGCTGCATCGCGCCGAGCATCACGTCGCCGATCCCGGGCATGCCGCACGGGAAGCCGGCGGGGATTCCGTGCGTGCAGCTGTTGCCGGACATGCGTTGCGCGATCTTCGGGCGGCCGGAGCGGCCGGCGTTTTGCGCGAGCTTGCGACCGAGCGAGGAAATGTGCGGCGCGGACCGCGAGAGGGCGTTGGCGTTTCTCTCGCGAATGGAAGAGCAGACAAAATAAAAGCCCCGCGCGCGGCGGGGCTGGACAGGACGAAGGCTTTTGCGGGCGCTCAGTCGTTGCCGTTGACGGTCTTGTAGGCGAGGGCGGCGGCGATGCCGCCGGCGAAATTCGCGGCGAAGTAGATCCAGATGCTGCCCCACGAGATGATGCCCATCGTGCAAACGCCGAGCGCGACGGCCGGGTTGAACACGCCGCCGGAAACGCCGCCGACGGCGTAGGCGCCGCTGAGGACGGTGAAGCCGATCGCGAAACCGTAGAAGGAATTGCCGCTCGTGCCCTTGGCGGTGGCGACATTTAGCACGACCCAGACGAGCGCGAACGTGAACACGAACTCCGCGAGCAGCGCGGGCAGGATTTCCGGCGTCATCGCGCCGGTGAGGGTGGCGGCCTTGGTGACGAGACCGGTCTTGAGCGCCTTGACGGTCATCGCGGCGACGAATGCGCCGGCGGCCTGGCTGCCCATGTAGGGCACTACGTCGGCGGTGTCGCATTTGCCGCGCAGCCAGACGCCGAGCGTGACGGCGGGATTGAAGTGCCCGCCGGAGACGTGACCGCCCGCGAAGATCATCACCGCGAGCACGGAGCCGATCGCGAGCGGGGCCATGTCGCCCGCGCCGGGCGCGAGGACCGTCATGCCGATCGTGAAAACGAGGAAGAACGTGCCGATGAACTCGACGAGATACTTTTTCATATACGTGGGAGTTGGAATGGGTGTGGCCCGCGAACGTGGGCGAAGCGCTGCGGGTAGTCGAGTCGCGAGGCGATGAAAGAGCGCGGGCCGGAAGGTGGCGCACGATGACCCCGATGCGTTTCGCGAACCCTGCGACCGGCCGGGTTTCCGCGCGAATTGGGGTCAATGCGCACCACCTCGACGATCTCGGGGGCAGGACACGGAGCGCGCTTGCAACTTCGGACGGTTAGGCCGACTTCTAGCGCGTGCATCGCCTCGTAAAATTGATCGCCGTCGCGCTCGCCATCGTCGTGGGCGTGGTTGCGGCGTTTTTCGGTGCACTGGTGATCGGCGCGATTCTGGTCGTCGCGGGTTTGTTCGCGCTGTTCGGCCGCGGGCGGTTTGCCGTGAACGTGAACCGCGCGCCGGGGCCGCGGGAGGATGCGTCGCCGCGCAACCCGCCGCCGCCGGGCGGCGACGTGATCGATGTCGAGACGCGCAAGGTCGAGTCGCCGCCGCACGAGCTGACCTGAGTCGGCGCAAACGCGATTTGCCGCGCGCGGCGCCGCGATGACTGCGGCGGGGGCTGATGTCGACTCCGCCGGTGCCCGTGGGACGCGCCTCTTGCTCTGGAACGATGAGCGTCGTCGGACGGGAGCGTGGGATCGCGCCGGGACGGGCTTCAACAGGTAAACTTGGCGCGGTCAGTCGCGCCGCTGCTAGTCCGCGTGGCCGCAGTCTGGCGGCTAGCTATTTCGCGAAAAGGCGAAATGGTGGCGGGCATGAAATCTCGCTCCAGCGCTCGCGCGCTCGCCCGTCGGGCGGAAGTATTCAAGGCGCTCGGCCACCCCGACCGGCTGCGGATCGTGGATGAGCTCGAGGACGGCGAGCGCTGCGTGTGCGACCTGGTGGACACGGTGGGCTCGAGCTGGTCCACGGTGTCGCGGCATCTCTCGGTGTTGAGGGAGGCGGGCGTGGTGGCGGACGAGAAGCGCGGGCTGCAGGTGTTTTACCGGATCGCGCTGCCGTGCGTGGCGAGCCTGCGGCTGTGCCTCGATGCGGCGAACCGCGGCGAGGCGGTGGAAGTGCGGCCGAGTTGCGGTTGCGGCAGCTGAGCGTGCGGCGATGAGCGATCCCGTGACTTCTGCCGCTTCGACTGCGTGCGCCACGCCGAGTGGGCGGGCGAGTCTCGTGGCACGCATCAAGTATCCGCTGGCCGCGCTCGCGCTCGGCGCGGGGTGGTGGTTCGTCTACGGCCGGCTCGCGAGCGGGGCGCATTGGCTGACGTGCGATGTGCTCCGTCTGCCGGAGGGCGCGCCGCTGGCGGGCGCGGTGGAATTTTTCGCGTTCGAGGTGCCGAAGGTGCTGCTGCTGCTCGTGCTGGTGGTCTTCGGCGTCGGCGTGGTGCGGACGTATTTCACGCCGGAGCGGACGCGGGCGATATTGGCGGGCCAGCGTGAGTCGGTGGGAAATCTGCTGGCAGCGCTGCTCGGGGTCGTGACGCCGTTTTGCTCGTGCTCGGCGGTGCCGTTGTTCATCGGGTTCGTGACGGCGGGCGTGCCGCTGGGCGTGACGTTTTCGTTCCTGATCGCGGCGCCGATGGTGAACGAGATCGCGCTGGTGCTGCTCTTCGGGTTGTTCGGCTGGAAGGTCGCCGCGCTCTATCTGGGCACGGGGCTTGCGCTCGCGATGGTCGCCGGCTGGATCATCGGGCGGCTGAAGCTGGAGCGTTGGGTGGAGGACTGGGTGCGGGCGGTGCCGCAGGGTGCGAGCGCGGGTGGCGGTGAAGCGGTTGGATTCGCGGAGCGGGTGGCGGCGGGACGCGAGGCGGTGCGCGACATTGTCGGGCGCGTCTGGGGCTATGTGGTGCTGGGCATCGCGGTCGGTGCGGCGATCCACGGCTATGTGCCGACCAACGCGATGGCGGCGATCATGGGCAAGGGCGCGTGGTGGTCAGTGCCGCTGGCGGTGTTGCTCGGCGTGCCGATGTATGCGAACGCGGCGGGCATCATCCCCGTCGTGCAGGCGCTGCTCGGCAAAGGCGCGGCGCTCGGCACGGTGCTGGCATTCATGATGGCGGTGATCGGGCTGTCGTTCCCCGAGGCCGTCATCCTGCGCAAGGTCCTCAAGCTGCCGTTGCTCGTCGTCTTCTTCGGCGTGGTGGCGGCAGGCATCGTGCTCGTGGGCTTCCTGTTTAACGCCGTGCTGTGAGCCTGATTTTTCCTCTCATGAAAAAACTCCAAGTCCTCGGAACCGGCTGCAAGAAGTGCAACCTCCTCGCCGAAACCACAGTCAACGCTGCGACGGCGCTCGGCCTCGAATACACGTTGGAAAAGGTTACCGATCTGCAACGGATCGCCGCGTTCGGCGTGATGTTCACGCCGGCGCTCGTCGTGGACGGCGTGGTGAAGGTGTCCGGCAAGGTGCCGTCGGTGGACGAAACCAAGAAACTGCTCGGCTGAAATTTCTCCCATGAAAAACACGATCCTTCCCCGCTGGAGTCTCTGGCTGATGCTGGGCCTCGGCCTGCTCGTCGCGTTGGCGCGCGCGGACGCCGCGAAACCGGCGTTGCCGCGCCTCGTCGATCTCGGCGCGGGAAAATGCATCCCGTGCAAACAGATGAAACCGATCCTCGCGGAACTGCAGCGCGACTACGCGGACCAGTTCGAGACGGTGTTCATCGACGTGTGGGAAAACCGCGACGAGGGGAAGCGCTACGGTATCCGCCTCATCCCGACGCAGATTTTCTACGACGCGACGGGCAAGGAGCGCTACCGTCACGAGGGTTTCATCGCGAAGAAGGACATCCTCGCGAAGTGGCGCGAACTCGGTGTCGAGGTGAAGGAGCCGGCGGCCCCGGCGGAGACGCGCTGACGTGGACACGCTATTCGTTTCGCTCACCGATGCGATGAGTGGCGCGCCGGCGGTGGCGCTGGCGGCGGCGTTCGCCTGGGGTGTGCTGAGCATCGTGCTCAGCCCCTGCCACCTCGCGAGCATCCCGCTCATCGTGGGTTTCCTCCAGGGCGGGGGCGCGGTCGCACCGCGCCGCGCGGCGGGGCTTTCGACGCTGTTCGCGCTCGGCATCCTCGGCTCGATCGCACTGATCGGTGGGATCACGGCGGCGGCGGGCCGCATGCTGGGCGACCTCGGACCGTGGGGAAACTACGCGGTGGCGGCGGTGTTTCTCGTGTTCGGCCTGCACTTGTTGGATTGGCTGCCGTTGCCGGAAGGCTGGCTGCCGCAACCCGGCCAGCCGCGACGCGGGCCATGGGGCGCGCTGGCGTTCGGGCTGGTCTTCGGCGTGGCGCTGGGACCGTGCACCTTCGGATTCATGGCGCCGGTGCTGGGCGTGACGTTCTCGATGGCGCCGAGTGCGCCGGCGCTCGCTTACGGCGTGCTCGTGCTCTTCGGGCTCGGGCACTGCGTCGTGATCGGACTGGCCGGCGTGTCGAGTTCGTGGGTGCAGCGCTGGCTCGCGTGGCAGGACGGCACGTCCGGCGCGCGTTGGTTGCGGCGCGCATGCGGCGTAGCCGTGCTCGCGGCGGGCGTCTGGTTCGTCGTCAGCGCGCGCTGAGTTCGCCGCCGCCGGAAGCCGCGCAGCGCGGCGGCTGCGGGGGAGGAGCGTGCGAGTGCGGCGCGCCTTCCTTTCTGATCGCCTTAGCGGATCGCGGCGCCTTCGCGGAGGCCGGCGCCGTAGGCGGTGAAGACCTTCCTGATCTCGTCGCGCACGCGGCGGAATTGCGCGAGCACTTCCTCGTCGGTGCCGGTGGCGTGCGCGGGATCGTCGAAGCGCCAGTGGTGGCGGTTCACCTGGCCGGGGAAAATCGGGCACGCTTGGTCGGCGACGCCGCACACGGTGATGACGGTGGTGATCGGCGTGGTCATGAATTCCTTCATGTGCTTCGAGGTGTGCGCTGAAATATCGATGCCGATCTCGCGGAGCACCTGGATCGCTTTCGGGTGCACGTAGCCGGCGGGTTTCGAGCCGGCGCTGTGGACGGTGACGACATCGCCGGCGACGGCGCGCAGGATGCCTTCGGCCATGTGGCTGCGGCAGGAGTTGCCGGTGCAGAGAATGAGGACGTTCGGTTTGGACATGGGAAGCGGCGGTTGAGAGTGGAGGAAGGTGAATCGGGCGAGGAGAAAGCGGAGCCGCGTTCAAGCGGGTTGGCCGAACCAGCGCCGGCGGAGCCAGAAGGCGACGTGCACGAGGCCGATGAGCGCGGGGACTTCGATCAGCGGGCCGACGACGGCGGCGAACGCGACGCCGGAGTTCAGGCCGAAGACCGCGATGGCCACGGCGATCGCGAGCTCGAAGTTGTTGCCGGCGGACGTGAACGCGAGGGTGGTGGCGCGCGGGTAGTCGGCGCCGAGGCGCTTCGCCATGACGAAGCTGACGAGAAACATGATCGCGAAATAGATCACGAGCGGCAGCGCGATGCGGAGGACGTCGAGCGGGAGTTTCACGATCGCGCCGCCCTTGAAGGTGAACATGACGACGATCGTGAAGAGCAGCGCGCCGAGCGTGAGCGGCGAGATGCGCGGGATGAATTTCCGCTCATACCACTCCTCGCCCTTGAGCGGCACGAGCAGCACGCGGCTGAGCACGCCGGCCGCGAACGGGATGCCGAGGTAGATCATCACGCTCCAGAAAATGTCGATCATGCGCACCGGCACGACCGCGCCCGCGAGGCCGAAATACGGTGGCAGCACGGTGATGAAGACCCACGCGAAAAAGCTGTAGAACACGATTTGCGCGATGCTGTTCAGCGCCACGAGGCCGGCGGCGTATTCCGGGCTGCCTTTGGCGAGATCGTTCCAGACGAGCACCATCGCGATGCAGCGCGCGATGCCCACGAGGATGAGGCCGACCATGTAGTCCGGGTGGTCGCGCAGGAGCGTCACCGCGAGTAGGAACATCAGCACGGGACCGACGAGCCAGTTTTGCACGAGGGAGAGGGAAAGGACGCGGGCGTCGGCGAAGATCTTGGGCAGCTGCGCGTATTTCACCTTCGCGAGCGGCGGATACATCATCACGATGAGGCCGATCGCGATCGGCAGGTTGGTCGTGCCGATCGTCATCGGCGCGAAGAACGCGGCCGGGTCGGAGATCACGAAGTTGCCCAGCAGCACGCCGGCCGCCATGGCGGCGAAGATCCAGACCGTCAGGTAGCGGTCGAGGAAGGACATTTTTTGCGCAACGGAATCGCTCATGGAAAAGGGGCGGAAGGGTCAGCGACGGGTGAGGCGGAGGATGCGGCGGCGCGGCACGTCGGGTGTGGCGCAGCCGCACTCGATCTTGGTGGAGAGATGGGCGAGACGTTCGAGATCCTGGGCAAACTGCGGCTCCGTCGCCCGCGCGTCTTGCAAGCAAGCGAGATTGGCCGCCAGCGCCGCGGGCGGGGGAGTGGCGAGGGCGTAGACGCGCCATGGTCCCTGTTGGGACACGGTAACGAGGCCGTTGCGGCGGAGGTAGGCGAGGTGGCGGGAGATGCGCGCCTGCGGGAGCTTCAGCGCCGCCTCGAGATGGCAGACGCAGAGCGGCTGCTGCGCGAGGAGGTTGAGCAGGCGCAGTCGCGTCGCGTCGCAGAGGCAGTCGTAGATGCGGAGCAGATGCACGGACGCAGCCAACGGCGGAAATTCATATTCGCCAAGGCAAATATGAACCTGCGGGCGGACCTCGACGTTACTTTTGCGTGACGCGCCGATGCGGCCGTCGCTCAGGCGCCCGTGACCCAGCTCTCGAGGAGGGGCTGGCGCTTCACCGGGTTGAACTCCGTGAAGCGATACGTGGCGACGCCGGCTTTGGCATAGGGGTCGTCGCGGAAAAACGTCTCCAGCTCGGCCCGGCCCGGCGCGCGGGCGACGACCATGCCGCCATCGCGCGGATTCTTCGGGCCGGACATGAGCAGCCAGCCGCGGTCGTAGCCGGTTTGGAGAAACGCGCGATGCTCGGGCACGATCGGCTCGATGCGGCTGAGTTCAACGGTGAAGGTGATTTCGACGACGAAGTGGAGCATGGCGCGGAGAAAACCACGAATGGCCACGAATGCACACGAATAGTCCGGTCATAGTTTCCGGACGGCGAACCCGGGCTCGGCAAAATTTGTGTCGATTCGTGTCCATTAGTGGTTCCCCTCTGATCGCTCCGCTTTCCGACATGGCCAAGTCCGACGAATCCGCCCCCAAGATCATCTTCTCGATGCTCGGCGTCTCGAAGAAGATCGAACGCAAGGAAATCCTCCGCGACATCTCGCTGTCGTTCTTCTACGGCGCGAAGATCGGCGTGCTCGGCCTCAACGGCTCCGGCAAGTCCTCGCTCATGCGCATCCTCGCGGGCCTCGACAAGGAGTTCGACGGCCACGTCGCCTTCGAGCCCGGTTACCCGGTCGGCTTCCTGCCGCAGGAGCCGCAGCTCACGCCGGGCGCCACGGTGCGCTCGTGCGTCGAGGAAGGCGTGAAGCACCTCACCGATCTTACCGCCGCCTACGATGCGTCGTGGGACGAGATCGCCGCCGCCGAAGACGATGCGACGCGCGACGCCATCACCGAGAAACAAGCGAAGCTCCAGGAGCAGATCGACGCGCTTGGCGCGTGGGACACGGTGCCGATGGTCGAGCAGGCGATGGACGCGCTGCGTTGCCCGCCGCCGGACGCAGTGGTGGACACGCTCTCGGGTGGCGAACGCCGCCGCGTCGCGCTGGCGCGGCTGTTGTTGCAGAAGCCCTCGATCCTCCTCCTCGACGAGCCGACGAACCATCTCGACGCCGAGAGCGTGGGCTGGCTCGAGCAGCACCTCGCGCGCTACGAGGGCACGGTCATCGCCGTGACGCACGACCGCTATTTCTTGGACAACGTCGCTGGCTGGATCCTCGAGCTCGACCGCGGCCACGGCATTCCGTGGAAGGGCAATTACTCCGGCTGGCTCGAGCAGAAGCAGAAGCGCCTCGCGATCGAACAGCGCACCGAAGACCGCCGCCAGAAGGCGATGGCGCGCGAACTCGAATGGATCCGCTCGGGTGCGAAAGCGCGGCAGGCGAAAGGCCAGGCGCGCATCAACGCCTACGAGGCGATGCTCAAGCAGGACGTCGCGGAGCAGGAGAAGAAATTCGAAATCATCATCCCGCCCGGCCCGCGGCTCGGCACGCTGGTCGTCGAGGCGCAGGGCATCACGAAGGCCTACGGCGACAAGTTGCTCTACGAAAACCTGTCCTTCGCGCTGCCGCCCGGCGGCATCGTTGGCGTGATCGGTCCGAACGGCGTGGGCAAGACGACGCTGTTCAAGATGATGACGGCGCTCGAGAAGCCCGACGCGGGCGCGTTCCGCGTCGGCGAGACGGTGAAGACGGCCTACGTCGAGCAGTCGCGCGACTCGCTCCAGAATGAGAAGACGATTTGGGAGGTCATCAGCGACGGACAGGAAATGATGCCGCTCGGCGCGCGCACGGTGAACAGCCGCGCGTATTGCGCGCAGTTCGGTTTCACCGGCGCGGATCAGCAGAAAAAGGTCGGCGTGCTCTCCGGCGGCGAACGCAACCGCGTGCTGCTCGCGCGCGTGCTCAAGAGCGGCGCGAACCTCATCCTGCTCGACGAGCCGACGAACGACCTCGACGTGAACTCGATCCGCGCGCTCGAGGAAGGCCTCGAAAACTTCGCCGGCTGCGCGGTGATCATCTCGCACGACCGCTGGTTTCTCGACCGCATCGCGACGCACATCATGGCGTTCGAGGGCGACAGCTACGTGCACTGGTTCGCGGGCAATTACTCCAGCTACATGGAGGATTACCATCGCCGGAAGGGCAAGGAGGCCGACCAGCCGCACCGGGTGAAGTATCGCCGACTGACGCGCTGAGTGGTGCGGAGGTGGTCGCCGCCGTCCCGGCGACGACAGGCGTCGTCGAGGACGCCGACGCCCACCACCGAGTCGGGATGCGCGACGTGCCGTCGCTGCTATCGGGCGCAAAAAAACCCGCACCGAGGTGCGGGTTTAGCATGAAAGGTTTTTGCGAAGCTCAGGCGGCCACCGGCGCGAGCGCGAGAGCGCGACGTTGGCGGAGGCGGAGGGCGACGAGGCCGGCGACGAGCACCAGAGCGGCGAGCGAGGCGACCGTGCTGGCCTCCGGGATGGCGGAGGTCGAAACGACCACTTGCGAGAACGTCCAATCGTTGATTCCGAAAGGAGCCGCGGCGCCATAGGCGAATGGATTGGTGTTGATGAAACCAAGGCCGAGGTTGGTGCCACCGGTCTGATCGGTCAGCATTAGCGCGTAGGTGTTGGCCGGGTTAGTGATGTAACCATAGGTTGCGCTCACAAAGGGCGAGACGATCGTCGTGAAGTCGAATGTCGCTGAGTAGCTGGTGTAGCTACCGTTCGTGTTGTTTTGCAGGTTCGACCAACCACCAGCATTGGATGCGGGGATAACAATCGTGCCGAATGATACAGTCGTGCCGCCAACAAAGTTGCTTCCGTTCCATTGTCCGAAAGTAGCGGCGAGGCTCACGGCGCCAGGAGTGCCGCCGCCAGCGAAGAAATTGTATGTCATCGTCTGCACTGAATAGACGCCCGTGAAAGTTTCTCCAAAGGTGCCACCGTTGAAATTAATCACGCTGCCTTGATAGGAGGGACGGGTATCGAAAGTCTGGATTTGAGCCGAAGCAGAGCCAACCAAGCCCAAAAGGCCGGTCGCGAGGAGGAGTAACGAGGTGCGCAGTTTCATGCTGGGGTGATTACCTTATCGCGTTTCGGGAATAGCAACTCAATTTTCCTCACAAACGGGAATATTACCTAGAGGACACCACCATGCTTTGGAGGATGGTGCGCATCTGGGCCCGAGCGTTTCCGTTGGAGTCGAGGGCGACGGAGAATAGCTGCGCCGGCTGGTGCTGACGGCCTTCGCGCACATCGCGCCACCGGTGGTCCCAGGCGGCGCGATTCGATCCGTCCGTGGGCAGCAAGGGCTGCCCGCGCGCAGAATCCCAGATGACGAAAGTCACCAACATGTCCGTGCCGGCGCGCCGAAATCTATAAGTGTTGAATACCAAGCGATTGCCGGACACCTGAAGTTCGATCGGCTCCTCCTCGGCCAGCAGCTCGCAGCCGCTCAAGGGCAGGCAAACCGTCGGATTGTGGAGGAAGGGCACGAAGCGCGCGACTTGCCCTTGCGTCCATTGCACGTAGTAGGCCCAGACCCATTCGCCACTGGGCAAAGCCCATCGTGCCGCGGCGAAACCGTTGGGGCGCAACATGTCGCGCGCGACGTCGCCCAGGCCTTCGGCTTGATAGGTGGGCAAGGCGGTTGGCCAGCGGACGCTCCATTGCGGCACCTCGCTCTGGGCGCGGGCGCCGCGGAAATACCACGCGCGCGCACTTGCCTCGTTGAGCGCCAGTGCGCCGACGATCACGCCGAGCCAGATCCAGCCCGGGTGCAGCGCCGTCAGCGCCGGACGCGCCTCGCGGCGGATCACCGGTTGCGGCAGGCGGTAGCCGGCCCATTTGATCGCGAGCCAGCCGGTGACCGTCACGCTCGCGACCATGGCGGCCCAGCCGGCGACGTCGTGGGCGGCGAGCACGGCGGCCTCGCCCTCGCCGGCGCGCCACGCGAGGAAAAGGATGCGGAAGAAATTCCCCGCGACCGCGAAGCCCACGCTCAACCCGAGCAGCCCGGCGCGGCGAGCCCAGCCGAAGCGATACCATTCGCCGAAAAACAGTCCGATCATCACGCATGCCTGCAACGAGCGGATGCCGCCGCACGCTTCGTCGATGCCGACCCAGCCGGTCGCGAGGCGGATGCTCGTGCCGGTGGCGAGCGCTGGCCGGCCGAACAGGTTGGCGAGTTCAGCCACGATGCTCGCGAACACTTCGCGCATCGGCACGATCAAGCCCGACTCGATCACGCTCGGCGTCGGGAGTGCGCTGACGAGCAGCACCAGCGGTGGGAGTGTCCAGCGCAGGCCTTCGCGGCCGGCGATCAACCATGCGCCCAGCGCTGCGACCGCGGCTGCACCGACGACGGAGCCGGCCAGGAGCGTCGGCAGCAGCGGATAGGGAATCGTCAACAGGCGCACAGGCACCGCGAGCAGCACCACGAGAGCCGCGATCGCCCACAGCCAACGCGGCACGTCGCGCGGTGCGGCCGTGACCGGCCGTTCCGCCCAGCGTTCCCACCACAGGAATGCCATCAATACCGGCACGGCCCACGCGTGGCCGAGGTCGGCCGAGTTGGACCACGCGGCGGCGAGCAGCGAGAGCAGCAGCAAACCCCCTCCCGCCACGATCGCGGTGACCGCGAGCGTTGTGCGTCGTGTCGCGTCCATGGCCCGTCAGTTTTTCTTGGCCGGCGTTTTCGGAGCGGGCTTGCGGGTGAGTTCGGTATTCGCGCGGCTGAACAAGAACGTCTCTTCCGGCAGGAAATCCACGTTGGCACCGCGTTTCTGCGCGGCCTCGACGCCAGCCGCATTCTTGCCGACGCCGTAGACGAAGGCGAGGTAGGGCGCGCGCGGCGGGTAATCGCGGTCGGTGTCCGCGAGCTGGCCGACGAGGGCGACGGCTTCCGGGCCACGCTCCGCCTGCGCGAGTGCGAAGGCGTAGCCGGTGATGTAGGTGGCGTTCTTCGGCTCGGCGTCGTGGAGTTTCTTCATCGTCTCCTTCGCTTGGTTCCAAGTGGAGTTCGGCTCGGTCAACAGGCTGAGCAGCGCCCAGTCGTGCTGATAGCGCGGCACGGACGGGTCGGAGTCGCGCAGCGTCCGTAGCACGTCGCGCATATCGGTGGTGCGTTTCTTTTCGCGGAAGATGTTGAACAGCGCCTGATGCGCCCACGTCTGGTCGGGGTAGCCGCGGGCGATGGCCCACAGCGCGCGCTCGGCTTCGTCGGACCAGCCCCACAGCGAAGCGAGGCGCTGCAAGGTGCGCAGCGCGGAGAGGCTCGTTTGCGCCTTAGTCACGGCGACGTCCCACGCTTCGCGGCGCAGGTTGAGGTGCGACGGCTCGTCGAGTGCCTGCGCGGCGACGACGACCTTCAGCACTTCTTTCGGGAACGGCCCCCAGCCGCCGGCTTCGAGCGCGGGGAAGAGGTGGTCCCAGTCCTTGAGTTGCGCGTAGGCGTCCACGCGGCTGGCTTGCAGCGCGGGCAGGTCGCGCACCTTGGGCGGCAGGGTGTCGATCCAGGCGAGCATTTCCTTGCCGTGGCCCTGCACGAGCAGCCATTGGGCGAAGACCGGGGCGTCGGCCTCGCCGGCCGCTGCGCGGGCGAGCGGCGGCATGATCTGCTCGAGCGGCTTTTTCTGCACGAGCAGTTCCATGTTCGCGAGCTGCAGGCGGTCGTTGAAGACGGATTTCGGGTCGGCGACGATCTTGCGCCAGCGCTGTTCGGCGTCGGAGTAATCCTTGCGGCGGATCGCGTCGCTCGCGAGGCCGCGTGCGATGTCGAGGCTGAGCGCCGGGTTTTCGCGGGCGATCTGGTCGAGTTGTGCGCGCGCTTCTTCGCGGCGTTTCTCGGAGGGGTTTTGCAAGTAGAGGAGGGCTTCGGAGCGCTTCAGCTCCACGCTGTCCGGCGTGCGTTTGCGGAGCTCGTCCAGGAGTGCGGCGACGACGATCGTGTCGCTGGTCGAGGCGGCGTAGGCGAGGGCGGCCTGGAGCATCGGCGTCTGCGCGGAGAGCGCGGGCGAGGTGCCACTGAGGGCGTCCTTCGCGGCGTTGAAGTCGCCGAAACGGATGCAGCAGACGACGAGCTTGGCGGCGTCGTCGGCGGAGTTGGGGAGGACCTCGACGACGGAACGGCGCAGGCGCATGGCTTGGGGGGCGCCGACTTGTTCGAGCATGTCGGCGGCGAGGCGGAGCGCATCGGGGTCGCCCGGCACGGCCTTGAGCGCGACTTCGAGCGCGACCTGCGCGCTGGCGGCGTCGCGTTTGTCCATGAACTCGCGCGCCTGCACGAGCGCGCGTTGCTGTTTCCAACGGGCGTAGCGCGGCCCGGCGTAGTGATACAAGCGCCAGCCGCCGTAAGCGAGGGCGGCAATGCCCGCGAGCACGCCGAGGAAAATGAACCGGCCGCGACTACGCGAGCGGCGTCGAACCTGCATGAGTTGCATGGGGGCCTTCTGGGTTGCGAACGGCGCCGGCGCGCCGGGTGACCGGGGGCAGCGCGTGCGCCAACTGCTAGTGTCCGCCCCCGCTGCGTCGAGGGAGAAATCCGGCGGGTTGCGTCTCCACTGCGCGGGAGCGGACGGTTGCGAGGGCGGCGGACGATCGCCAGCGTGACGCGTTCATCGTCGTCAGGCGGCGGCGGAGTGGCGCAGGGTGTGCGCGGTGTCGAGGGTCTGGCGCGCGAGCTCGAGCTGGGCTTTGTTGAGCGTGATGCGTTGCGCGCTGTGCCAGCCGATGAGCACGAGACCGGTGGTGCGTTGGCCGTCGGTCATGGGAATGAGCACGAAGGACGGCGGTGCGCCGGTCGCGTCGAGCATCCAGGCGGGCAGATAGGGTTTCAGCTTCGGGTCGCTGAGGTCGTGGATGACGACGGCTTCGCGGCGCAGGAAACAGACGCCGAATACCGTGCGCTCGTCCGGGCGGACGGTGGCCACGAGTTGGAAGCGCGACCAGCGCTCGCCGACGCCTTCGTCGAGGGAAAGCACGGGGCTGCCGGGCTGCGTGGAGAAATGCCAGCACTCCTGCGCGCCGAAACTGTCGCGCACGAGACTGAGCGCGGTGCGCCATGGGTCGCCCGCCTCCGGCTCGCGCATGGGCGCCGTCTCGAACGGCGGCTGTGAACTCGGCGGGGAGTCCTCGGGCAAGGCGATGGGCGGCGAGACCTCGTCGGGAATCGGAGCGGCGATGATCTCCGGTGCGGCTTGGTGCGTCGGCGCCAGCGTGTCGTGATTCGGCGACTCGAGGTCGCGCCGCGGCGTGGGCTCGCCGATCGCGGGCGAGGCGAGCGGATCGATCGCGGCTTCGCCGAGCGCTGGCGCGAGCGTCGTGTTGAAGGTCTCGCGCTCCGGCGCGGTGACGAGCACGGCGGGCCGGGCCGTCGGAGCGGGCGGCGTGATGGCGATGGTGTCCGGTGCGACGTGCTGCACGCGCGCGCGGATGCGGTTTAGGCTCGCGGTCGGCAGCGTCACGACTCCGGCGGTGCCGAGGAAGCTCGACAGCCGCGAGTCGGCGTGGGCGAGCGCTTCGGGGATGTAGTCGAGCGCGTCGGGGATGACCCGGCGGAAGCGCTGCGCGAGGCCGCGCGTCTCCTCGCCGAAGGTGTTGGAGCTTTTCGTGCCATCGAGCGCCGCGCGCGCGATGCGCGTGCCGAAATCCGCCATGGCGAGCAGGCGCGTCTCGGGCAGCGTGGCGGTGCCGCCCATCGCCTCGGGCGAGACATCGCGCAACGCCTTCATGAACTCTTCCGGCAGGCGCGCGCCGACGAGCAGCTTGCGGCCCAGATCGAGCGGCGTGATGCCGAACATCCCCCGGAAGGCGATGTCTTCCGGTCGCTCCTTCAGGCGCTGCATGGCTTCCTGGTAGTGTTCGAGCGAGACCGCCGGCAGGATGATGTAGCCGAAATTGCGGAGCGTCGCCGCGGCGAACGCCGCCTCGGGGTCGACGTAGCCGAACTTCTGCGCGCAACCCTGCGCAATGAGTCCGGCGCACAAGGCCTGCGCCGCCGCTTCGCGCTGCTCGGGCGGGTTGCGGCCGCCGGCGTTTTCGACGAGCATGATCGAGAGCGTGAGGCTGCGCACGCGGCTGAAGCCGATCTGGTGGATCGCGTGCGTGAGCGACGAGAGCGGCGTGAAGCTCGGATTGTGCGGAAGCGTGTTCGCGATCTGCACGATGCGCGCGAGCACCGCAGCGTCCTTTTCGATGAGGTCGGCGAGCTCCTGGATCGTGACCTCGGCGAGGTTGGTGGAAATCGTCTCGATGATCGCCAACAGCTCCGGCAACCCGGCGCCTTTGCCATTCTGCAAGGCGGCGCGGGCGCGCTCGAGCGTCGCAGTGGCCGACAATGGGGTGATCACCCTTCGTGCATCGGCGCGGACCGGTGGCGGTTTAGGCACAGCCGTCGTAAAACGTCGGAAATTATCCGGAAAACGCGTGCCACGCATGCTGCCGGTGCCTCCGCCTGGCCCCGGCCGAGGGAGCGCCGCGCCGACAGCACCTCACTCGAAGCCGAAGAGCTGGCCCATGTCGCGTCGCTCTTTCTTCGTCGGCCGACCGCGCCCGCGCTCCCGCGCGAGCAGGTGCTCGAGACTGGCCTGCTTGGCGCGTTCGTATTCGGCGGCGGGCGTGAGATCGACGACGAACTCCGGCAACTGCTTCGCGCCGACGCGCGAACGCGGCACACCGACGACCTTCAGCGTGCGCGTGATCATGCCGACGCGCGCGGTCACGACCTCGCCGACGTGGATGTCGCGGCCGGGCTTCGCGTCGAGGCCGTTGACCTGCACGCGGCCGTTGCGGCACACGGCGGCCGCCTCGGCGCGGGTCTTGAACACGCGCACGCTCCAGAGCCATTTGTCGAGACGGGTATCGTCCATGAGGAAGCGTTGGGCCGCGCACAGCAGAGCGGCGAGAGAACGCAAAAACAAGTTCGAGCTGCAGCAAGAAAGGAAGCGCAGTGACCCGCGACCTCCGAACGCGGGTGCTCGGCGCTCTACTCCTGAAACCCGCGCTCGGAGATCGCGGGCCACCGAGCTACGCGAATTTCTGCCAGCCTACCGCCCGCCGTGGCGGCGCTCCCAGGCGAAGAGGTATTGTTGCGCGAGGCCGGCACGCAGGCCGAAGTGCACGCGGCCGAAGTGCGCGACTTGCGCCGGCTTCCAGCCCTCGAGGCCGTAGCGCCGCGCGAGTGCCTTCAGAATCCATGTGTCGACGGGGAACGCCTCGAGCTGGCCCGTGCCGAAAAGCAGCACGCAATCCGCGACCTTCTCGCCGACGCCCGGCAGCTCCACCAGTCGCGCCTTCGCCTCGGGATACGGCGCCGCCGCGGTGACCGCGAGCCAGTCGGGGCGCGCGGCGAGAAACAGCGCCGTCTCGCGAATGTAGCGGGCGCGGAAGCCGAGCAGGCACGCGCGCAGCTCGGTTTCGGGTATCGCCGCGAGCTCGGGCCAGGTGGGCAGGCGGTGGAAAACGGCGCCGTCATCGCGCGCGAGCTCCACGCCGTGCCGCTCGGCGAGCAGCGCGACCATTTGCTTGATCTGCACGATCTGTTTCGTGGCGCTGCAAAGGAAGCCGAGCAGCGTCTCGCCGAACGGCTGGCGCAACAAACGTAGTCCGCGGAACGCGCTCACGCATTGCGCGAGGTGCGGGTCGCTGCGCCAGGGCAACGCGTCGGTCAGTGCGGTCCAATCGTGTTCGTGGCCGAGGTAGTGCGGGAGTTCGGTGGCGACGCGCGCCTCGATTGCGAACGGTGCGCGCCACTCGAGCGCGCCGTGCGCGAGGCGCAGTTGCGCGACGCAGTCCGACCAGAAGCCGGTCCACGTGCCGTCGGCGTCTGCTCGCCAGCGGAAGGCTTGGCCGCCGTCGAGCGTCTCGGCGAGCACAGCGGCGGTCGGGGTCCAGCCGGCGAAAGGCTGCCAGTTAGACCAGAAGGTTTCGCTTTTAGCCATGCGAGGCGCTCCCGCCCTCACTCCGGCGGGCGGCGCTGCGGACCGTTACTTCGCGGGTTTTTCCCAGAGGTAGCTCTTCTCGGTCGCGAGCGTCTTGCCGTCGGCGTCGACGAGTTCGAGTTTCCACGCCATCGGCGAGATCGTGCTCGCGGCCCAGTCGGCGCCGGTGAGGCCGAGTTGGTAAACCTGGTTGCCAGCGGGGAGCGCGGCGGCGAACTCGAAGTTGCGCGGCTGCGTCGCGCCGGGCGTGACGACTTCGAGGCGGAAGCGGATGTCGCGCGCCGGGCCGTCGTTGTCGGTGCGCACGAGGAAATAGTAGCCGCCGCGCGCGGCGGGTTGCGTGCGCAGGACGACTTCGCCGCCGGTGTTTTCGCGGCCGGTGAAGTATTCCGAGATGCGCTTGAACGACGCGGCTTCGCGCCAGCCGGTGAACACGCGCACGACGCGCACTTCGGCGGCGGATGCGACGGCGGCGAGAGCGAGGAAAAGCGCGAGGAGACGCATGGGCGCAACGTGCCGTCAGGGCGCGGCGAGGTAAACCTTTTTGTATTGGTGGAAACCGAGCAGCGCGGGCTCCCAGCCTTTCACGGTCGGACTGATGAGATACGAGCGGACACCGAAGAACACGGGCGCGATGGGGGCGGCGTCGAGGAGGCGCGCTTCAGCGCGTTGAAACGCCGCGTAGCGCGGCGCCGGCTCGCTCGCGGCGGCGGCGGTCTCGATCGCGGCGTCGTAGTCGCGGTCGGTCCAGCCAGTCCAGTTGTTCGAGCCGCCGCCGACGAACATGTCGAGGAACGTCACCGGATCGACGAAGTCGCCCACCCAGCGTGCGCTCGAAATCGCGTAGTTGAGCGACTGCTGGTTGGAGACCCACGTCTTCTGTTCCATCGGCGAGAGCGTCACGTGCACGCCGAGGTCGCGCGCCCACATCGCCTGGATGGCTTCGAGCGTCTTGGCGTGGAGTTCGTCGTTCTTGATCTGCACGTCGAGCGTGGGGAAATTTTCCCCGTCAGGGAAACCGGCGGCGGCGAGCAGCGCCTTCGCAGCGGCGACGTCGTGCGGCACGCGTGCCTCGGCGGTGTAGCCGGCGCAATCGGGCGGCGTGTAGTGCGGCGCGGGCGCGCGGGTGCCGCGCAGCAGCGTGCGCGCGAGCTGCTCGCGGTCGATGGCGAGCGAGAGCGCGCGGCGGACGCGCGCGTCGTTCAGCGGCGGGCGCGTGGTGTTGAAGCGCAGGAAAAACGTCTCGAGGAACGGGTCGAGGCGCAGCGACTCGGGCGCGGTCTTGCGGTAGGTGTCGACCTTGGCGAGCGGGAGTTCGTTCGTGATGTCGACTTGGCCGGCGCGGAAATTCCGCTCGTCGACGTCCATGTTCTCCGTCGGGAAAAACACGATGCGCTCGAGGCGCACGGTCGCGGCGTCCCAGTAGGCGGCGTTGCGCACGACTTCGACGCGGGCGTTCGGCTCCCAGATTTTCAGGGTGAACGGGCCGTTGCCGACGAGATTGCCGGGGCGCGTCCAGGCCGTGCCGCGCGCGGCGGTGGCGCCGAACTGTTCCAGCACACGCGGCGGCACGGGAAACCAGATCGGGTTGGCCGTGAGCGCGGGCAGATACGGCGTGGGGCGCGCGAGCGTGAGGCGCAGCGTGTGGTCGTCGGTCGCCTCCGCGCCGAGCGTGGCGGGGTCGGCCTTGGCGTTGGCGATCGCCTCGGCGTTTTTGAGCGGGAAGAGCAGGTAGCTGTATTCGGCGGCGAGTTGCGGCGCGAGCGCGCGGCGCCATGACGCGACGAAATCGCCCGCGGTGAGCGGCGAGCCGTCGGACCATTGCAAATTGGCGCGGAGATGAAACGTCCAGACGAGGCCGTCGGCGGAAACTTCCCAGCGTTCGGCGGCGGCGGGGACGGGCGCGGAAGTTTTTTCGTCGAGTGCGCAGAGCCCCTCGAACAGTGCGAGCGCGATGTTCTGGTCGGTGAAGGCGGTCATCACCTGCGGATCGAGATCCTGCGGCTCGGCGCCGTTGCCGATGCGCAGGACGGCGCTGGGCGCGGCGGCGGAGTGCGGCGCGGACTTGGAACAGCCGGCGAGGGCGAGCGCGGCGGTCGTCAAGAGGAGCGTGAGGAGACGCATGGCGGCAACATGCATGCGGCGCGGCTCTGCGCAAGGCGCTGAAATCCCGGCGCGATGTGCCGATAAGAGGTTGGAGACACCCTTTGAGCGCCTCCGCCCGATCTCCTTCGTCCGCCGCGGTCGTCGCCGAGCTGCAAAGCCGGCATGCCACCGAAGTGCGGAGCTATGCGGTCGAGTTGTGGGACGGAGACGAGGGCAAGGCCGGAGCTTCCGTGGCGACCTTCTGGCGCGAGTGGGTGCCGCCGCCGGGCGTGGCGGACGAGATTCCGCGGGAGTTCGTGTTCGCCGCCGCGCGCCGCCAGATCGTGGCCGATCTGCGCCGCGCCGGAGCGAACCAGACGGAAGCGGAACTCGAAACCGACGCCGGCGCGGAAGCCGCGGACGCGAGCGCGCGCATCGCGGGTCGTTTTCGCCGGCTGACTTCCAAGCAGCAGGAAATGGTGCGGCTCCACCTAAAGCATCGCTTCGACCTCGATGAAATTGCGGAGATCGCGGAACTGACGCCGGCCAACGCCGCGCAGGTGTTGCACACGGCGATCGGCCGGCTCAACGGCTCGGCGCACGACGACCCGCGCGCGGTGCGGCTCGCACTCGCGGGGGCGAGCGGCGAAGCGCTGGCCGGCGAGGCGCCGGAGCGGCGCGCGCACGTCGCGGAGTTGCGCGTCACGCTCGAAGTCGCGCGGCAAGTGCTGGCGCGCGGCGCGGAATCCTTCCGACCGCGTCCGCGCGGCAATCGCCGGCGGGCGGTGTGGATTTGGGCGTTCGCACTCGGCGTCGCGGTAACCGCGGCGGCGACGGTCTGGTGGGCGCGGCGCGAGCCGTCGACCGAGGGCGAAGCGCCGGAAGCGCTCGCGGCGGAGGCGGGCGGGCAACAGCGCGTGGCGATCCGGCGCGTGGCGGGCGAGGCGCCGCCGGCCGAACGCCAAGCGAGTGCGGTGGAGGATCCGGCTTTCCCGAGCGCGGCCAGCGGTCGGCCGGCGAACCGTCCGCGAGTGGCATCGGTCGCATCGAAGACGGAGGTCGCTGAAACGGCCGCGAGCGATCGCGTGCGCGCGGCGTCAGGCAAGCAGCTGGCATCGGCCAAGCCGGCGGCGTCGGGTGTCGAGCGGCAGGAACCGCCGGCGCGCGGCGAAGGTGTCGCTGCCGTCGCGAAAAACATCCCGCCGAATACAGCGCAAACCGCCGGCGCCGCGGCGGAGGTTGACCGGCTTATTCAAGCGACTCCTCCGGCTTCGGTGCCGGCGAATGCGCGGGAGGAGCCGCGCGCCGTTGCCGCTGAGCGCGAGCGCGGTGCGGCCGAAACGACGCCCACGCGGGCGGCTCCGCGCGTCGACTCTGTTGCGCCGCCCACGCGTGAACCGGCCGCGGCGACCGAGGAGTTGCGTGCGGTTGAGCAAAAGCCGTTGCGTCCTCTGGCGGACAAATTGGACACGGCGCCGATCGCGGCGCTGCGCAAGGCGCTGACGGCGTCGCGCTGGCCGGCGCGGCGGGAGGTGAATGTCGGTGCGATGCTGGGCGCGTTGCCGCCCTCGCCCGAGGCACCGCGGAGCGACGCGCCGGTGTTTTCGACGCGGGTCGAGTCGAGCGTGTCGCCGTGGAATGCGGCGCGCCGGCTCGTGCGCGTGGCGGTGCGGGCGCGTGAAAACGCCCCGACGACGCGTGCGCCGGCGACGGTGATTTTGTTGCTCGATGTTTCCGGCTCGATGGACGCTCCGAATCGGTTGCCGCTCGTGCAGGCGGCGGTGGCGGGCCTGCTGCGTCGGCTGCGGCCGGAGGATCGGGTCGGCATCGTGACCTATGCGGGCGAGCCGACGATCCTGCTGCCGCCGGCGCGGTTGACGAACGAGCGCGAGGTGCGCGCGGCGATCGACGCGCTCGAAGCGAAGGGACGCACGAACGGCGGTGCGGGCTTGCGCGAGGCGTTCGCGATGGCGGCGGCGGATGCGGCCGCGGGCGGCGAACACGTCGTGATTCTTTGCACCGACGGCGATTTCAACATGGGCGCGACGAGCGAGGCGGAACTCGGGACGTTGATCGACGGGCACCGCGATGCGGGCGTGCGGCTCGCGATCTTCGGATTTGGGCGACCCGACCGGATCGATCCGCGGCTGGAGGCGCTGGCCGCGCGTGCGCGTGGCGGCAGCGGCTACGTGAACACGCGGGCCGAGGCGGAGCAGGCGCTGGTGTCGCAATTGGATCAGTTGTTCGCGCCGGTGGCGGAGCAGGTGAGTGCGACGGTCGAGTTCGACCCGGTGCGCGTGGCGCGGGTGCGGCGCGTCGGTGACGACGAGATGACGCCGGTGGTGCGCGGAGCGGAGATTCCGATCGCGCAACGCGGTCGCGTGTTGCCGGGGGAAACGCTCGCGGCGCTGTTTGAGGTGGAGCTCGCGGCTGGCGCGGCCGTCGGTGTAGCTGCGCCGTCCGAGCCGAATTCCGTAATACGGAGTTCGGCGGATCGCCATGGCGGCACCGCCGTGCGGGAGGTTCGAGGCGATGCCGAGGAGGCTTGGTGCGTGCGGGTCGCGGCGCGGTTGCCCGGCAGCGAGGGGCAAAGTCCGTATTACGGGCTTTCGTCGGGGGCGGTCGGGTCGGAGGAATTCGCGGAGGCGTCGGTGGATTTTCGTTTCGCGGTGGCGGTCGGTTTGTTCGGCGAGGTGTTGCGGGCCGGGCCGGAGCAGGCGGCGCGGTTGGACGACGTGGAGCGCTGGGCGCGCGCGGCGGTGGGCGAGGATGCGGGCGGCTACCGGGCGGAGTTGATCGCGCTCATCGAGCAGGCGCAGCGCGCGGCGCGGCGTTGAGGATGGGCGGCGGGCGGGGCGTCAACGCGCGAATTCACCTGAATTTCGCAGAAGCTCCGGAGCAATTTCGGTTGCCGCTCCGGCGGCGAGCGGGCAATTACACGCGACTATATGGAGTGGTTTTACGCGAATGGCGGGAATCGCATGGGACCGGTGACGGCGTCTGCTTTCGAGGGACTCGTGCGCGACAATATCGTGACGGCCGACACGCTCGTGTGGGCCAAGGGCATGACCGATTGGCAGCGTTGGAGCGAGGTCGAGCCGACGACCGGCGTGTGCGCCGTGTCGGGTGGGCGCTTCTTCTCGCGCGACCTCGTGACGCACGACGGCAAGCTCGTGAGCGCGGAGCAGAAGGACGAGTATTTCCAGCGCGTGCGGGAGGGCGTGCAGCATCCGGGCGAGGTCCACTTCGCGGGCTTCTGGGTGCGGTTCCTGGCGAAGTTCCTCGACGGATTGCTGCTGTGGATTCCGAACACGGCGATCAGTTTCGGGTTGTCGGCGGCGTTTTTCGGCAAGTTTCTGTTTTCGCCGCGGATGGACCAATTCGACATGGGCAAGTGGCTCGCGTATCAGGGCACGGCGATGCTGTGCACGACGTTGCTGAACGTGACCTACCAATGGTTCTTCCTCACGCGCCACGGCGCGACGCCGGGCAAGATGGCGCTCGGCCTCAAGGTGGTGCGCAGCGACGGATCGCCGATCACAGGCGGGCGCGCGGTCGGACGCGCGCTGGCGGAGGTGGTCAGTAGTTTTACGCTGTTGATCGGCTACATCATGGCGGCGTTCGACGACGAGAAGCGTTCGTTGCATGACCGCATGTGCGACACGCGCGTGATCCGCACGAAATGACGCCGCACAAGCTCGCGTGCCCCAAGTGCCGGCGCACCGTGCCGGAGGTTTACTGGCAGGGCGTCGATATCGTGCGCTGCCCGGCGTGCGAGGGCGAGTTCGAGCAGCTGCGTTTTCCGGCGCTCGCGGCGGCGCGACGCGTGGAACGGGCCGGCGCGATCGCGGCGGGCGAGGCGAACTGCTATTTCCACGCCGAGAATCGCGCCGAGGCGGCCTGCGACGGCTGCGGTCGCTACGTGTGCGCGGTGTGCCGTGTGCCGATGAGCGGGAAAAATTATTGCCCGTCCTGCCTCGAGACCCGCGCGGATCGGCGCAACTTGCCCGAAAATCACCGGGTGCTCTACGACCGCATCGCGCTGGTGCTGGCGTTCCTGCCGTTGATCGCGTGGCCGTTCACGCTGATCACCGCGCCGGCTGCGTTGGGCGTCTGCATCTACGCCTGGAAAAAGCCCGGCAGCCTCGTGCCGGGTTGGCGGCGCACCCGCATCGTGATCGCGGGGATCGTCGCGACGATCCAGGTGGGCGTGTGGTTGTTCGTCTTTGGTTCGATGCTGTTCCGCTGACATGGCCGAAAATCACTCAACGCCCACACCCGTCTACCGGAAGCTCACGCCGCTCAAGCGCGGCTTCGGCACACTGTCGCAGCTCTGCCTCGGGCCCGACCACCTGCTGCATCTCACGTCCACGGGCTACAGCGAAACCTACCGGCGCTTCTACCTGCGCGACATCCAGGCGATGCTGATCGTGCACACGGCGCGGCGCGTGATCTACGCGAGCGTGTTCGTGGTGGTGGGTCTGCTGGCGCTCATGATCGTGCACGCCGCGGACGGCGGCGCGGTCGGCATGGGCATCGTCGGAGGCGTGGTGGTGGCTTTGCTGGCCTGGAACCATGTGCGTGGCGCCGGCTGCCGCGTCGTGGTCATCACGGCCGTGCAACAGGAGAACGTGAACGCCCTCTGCCGCCTGCCGCGCACGCGAAAAGTCCTCGCCGAAATCCAGCCGTTGATCGAGGCGGCGCAGGCCGACCTCGCGGAGGCGAATGCCGTGGAAGCCGCCGCGCCGGGGGAAACCGGCGGCGCGAGCGCGGCGTCGCCGTCGTCGTTGCCACCTCCGTTGCCGCCGCCACTGCCGTCATGAGTTCGTTCGCGACGCGAAAATGCGTGCGGCACGTCGAGCGTGAAGCGGTGGCGCGATGTCCGTCGTGCGGCGGCGACTTTTGTCGGGAGTGCATCGTGGAGCACAATGGCCGCGTGTTGTGCGCGACCTGTCTGGCGAAATCGGTCGCCGGCGCCGGTGCGGCGCAAGATGCCACGCCGTGGAGGCGAAAGGGCGGAGATGCGGCGGTGACGGCGGCCTGCGT